>NZ_KV814065.1:74535-101445 GCF_001813815.1 Corynebacterium sp. HMSC076D02 | reverse complement strand
TTTCCACGCGTGCCAATCATGCGTTGGGCCATGTAGGCGACACCGACGTCAGTGATATAGCCAATTGCCATCTCTGGCATCGAAGCAAATGCTTTGTCGGTGACGATTCGGTGCGAACCGTGGGCGGAAATTCCTAGTCCGCCTCCCATGACGACGCCGTCGATAACGGAGATATAGGGCTTGGGATACTCGGCGATATCACCGTTCAGTTTGTACTCTTTTTCAAAGAATTCATCCACTTGTCCCCAACGTTCCTCCAAGACTCCGTCGCGGGCGGCACGTACGTCACCACCAGCACAAAAGGCCTTGGGGTTTCGCGAGTGAACCAGCACTTGTTGGACATTTTCGTCTTCGCGCCACTGGGAAAGAGCTTGGCGAATAATGTCAAGCATCTCAGGATTTAAACTATTGAGCGCGCGCGGCCGATCCAGCTCGATAACTCCGGTATGGTTGCGAACTGATACTTTCACTGGCTCGGCGTGAGAACTTGTTTCTACAGCATTGTTATTCTCAGACATGCCCTCCAGTGTGGCATATCACATTAGATACGGCTACCCCGATAAATCACAGATTGGTGGACGATTTGGCCCCGCAGCTCATTGCACTAGACATGGACGGCACTCTCTTAAACCCGGAGGGTCAACTTCCACATGACTTTGCGGAACTTAAGGCACTCGCTGCCGAAAATGAGTCCGTTCTAATCCCGGCGTCGGGCCGCCAGCTTGTCACCTTGCAGAAGATGTTCCCCGACTTTGACGCCTTCATTGCCGAAAACGGTGCGGTGGTCATGCGCGACAATGAGATCATTGCGTCCTTTCCCCTACCCCCTAAAGCTGTACGTCGCGTTCTAGCAGCATCGTCTGAGTTCCCTGCTGAGCACACGTTGGTTCTGTGCACCCCGGAGTGCGCTTTTATCAAGCGCGATATCCCAGAGCATGCGATTCAGGAAATCGCCAAGTATTACAGTGCGGTTAAGTGGGTGGAGTCTCTTGATGAGGTGCCGCTCGATAACGTCATTAAAATTGCGGCCTACTGTAAGGACGGCTCAGAGGCCAACCTCGCCCCTACGGTCCGCAAGGTCGTGCCGGAACACACCGTGGCCATCTCCGGCAAGGTCTGGCTCGATGTCATGGCAGACGGCGTCGACAAGGGCAAGGCTTTGACTGCTATGGCCAAGCTTAGCGACGTCGCGCTTTCCGAGACCGCCGCCTTCGGTGACTTCTTAAACGACTACGAGCTTTTGCGTGCCGCGGGCCTAGCGGTAGCAATGGAAAACGCGCATCCACAGTTGAAGGAGATCGCAGATATAATCGCCCCGTCCAATGCAGACAACGGTGTGTCCACGGTTCTGCGTAAACTGTTCGCGGAGTCTGCTACCAGCAATTTAGGCACAAGTTAGGTTGCCCAAATAAGGGTGAGTACTCCTCCCCATTTTTTAGGATTCATTTACCGACGCGGGCTAGAATAACCCAGTTGCTAGCCACTATTTCCCTGGAGAATGTTTTGAAACAGTTTTTGAGGTCCCTCCTCGGCCGACCAACGCAACAGCCTCAGGAGGCCCCGCAGAAACCGGTATATCAACCAGTGGCGGATAACAAGGATCACAACAACGATCCAAAGAAGGCAGATCCACAAATCAATGGTTCGCAGGACAAGTCTGTGAACATGCCTTCCCAGGCTAAGTCTGCCAAGGCAAACTCCTCTAAGCCAGCACAGCAGAAGCAGTCCGAACAGAAGCAGCCTGAGCAAAAGAAGTCGACTTCTGCCCCTAAGAAGCCGGAGAACTCTAAGCCTGCCGCTGCCCCTAACAAGCCGGCCGCACAAAACAAGCCTTCCGCAGCATCGGGCAAGCCTGACACTTCCAACGCCAAGCCAGGCAATACGGTACCGAAGCCAAGTGCGCCAGCCCCTACACAAGGTTCTGCTGAATCTAAGCCGCAGCCAGATCCTCAGAAGAAGCAGACTGATTCCAAGGCTCCAGCAAAGCCAGCTCCGAAGAACACCAAGAATGCTCGTCTGGTCTACCCACCTCAGGAAAAGGGCGCTGCAAACAAGCCAGCATCAGCTTCCCAACAGAAGACCGAGGCAAAGCAATCTCCTGCCGCTCCCAAGGGCGTAGCGCCGAAGAACTCTACACCTAGGAATTCTGCAGATTCCGCAGCCTCCTCATCCAAGGATGCGAAGGCCAACAAGCCTGCTGCAGAAAAGCCAAAGCAGTCTGCACAAAAGGCACAGCCGACGCAGCCCCCAAAGCAAGCTCCTCAGAAGTCTCAGCCTGCCCAGCAACTTAAGCCAAAGACTTCTCAAGCTCCTCAGCAGAAAACTGCCGCTGCGAAGCCTCAGCCCGCTCAACAGCAAAAGCCACAAACTGCGCAGCAACAGAAGCTGGCGCAAAAGCAGGCCAGCCAACCCCAAAAGACTCCTGCTCAAAAGCCGATAAGCCCGAAGTCTCTGCCTGCCAAAAATGTGCAGCCAGGCGCCAAGGCTCAGCCAAGCAATAAGCCTCAGCAGCCTGCACAGAAGTCTGCACAGCAAAAGCCCCAGCCACAGCCGCAGAACCAGAACCAGTCTGGTTCTGCTCAAAAGCAACAGCTAAAGTCAGCTCCGCTACCAAAGAATGCTGCACAAAAGCCACAGCAGCAGGCTCAGCCAGCTCCGAAGGCTTCTGTTCAGAAGCCAGTTCAGTCGAAGCCGTCAGCACCGCAGGCTAAGTCTGCTGAGAAGCCAGCCGAAAAGCCTAAGCCTGCTGCTAAGTCTGCACCACAGACCGAGCAGAAGTCGGGCAAGAATCCGCAGCCGTCTCAGCCGAAGAAGAACGCTGACCGCGCTGGCGGTGCTGGTCGCGCTGCTGACGCTGCTGCAGCGGCAGGCGCAGCTGGTGCTGCAGGCACGGCAGGTGCTTCCGCAGCAAAGTCTCCGTCGGCGAAGACACCAGCGGCCGATCAGGAAATCAAGCGTGCACTCGCACGCCGTTCCCAGCCGGTTGGTACGCCTACCCCAAAGCAGATGAAGCCACCGAAGCCTTCCCGCGAGGCACGTAAGAATCCTGAGCAGCACGATGGTACCGGCAAGGCAGCCTCTGCTGGTGCTGTGGCTGGTGCGGCAGCAGGCGCGGCTAGTGCTTCCACGGCGTCGGCAAGCGAGGCTCCAAAGAAGACCTCCTACGTGCAGCCGCCGCAGAAAGCATCGCAGCCAAAGCAAGACTCCAAACCGGCAAAGCCGGTGATGGTGGACCGCTTCCCGCACGAACCGGAAGCGTTGAAGACCCCGCACGATAGCAAGGAAGTAAAGCGCACTAAGCGCGCACGCCTGCGCCAGGTTAAGGGCCTTGACGGCCTGCGCGGCTTAGCCGTTCTTGCTGTGGTTATCTACCACCTCTTCGGCGACGTGCTGCCTGGTGGTTACCTTGGCGTGGACATGTTCTTCGTGCTCTCCGGCTTCCTCATCACCTCCCTGCTGGTGCGTGAGTTCCGTGTGAGCGGTCGAATCAGCCTGAAGGACTTCTGGGTACGTCGATTCCGCCGCATCCTGCCCGCAGCGCTGACCGTTTTGATTATCTGTACTGCCATCGTGGCCCTCATCGGCGGCGATATCGCAGTCGGTATCCGTGAGCAGTTCCTGGGCACGTTCTTCTTCGTCAACAACTGGACGCAGATTGCCACCTCCCAGTCCTACTTCGCGGACAATGAGATCCAGGTCTTTGCCCACTACTGGTCCTTGGCCGTAGAAGAGCAGTTCTACGTCATATGGCCGCTGCTTATCTTTGGTGTCTTTGCCATCTCCCGCCGTCAGCCGCGCCGTCTGCCAATCGCAGTCTCGCTGCTGCTGGCTATCGCCTCCGGCGTAGCAATGTGGCTGATTTACACCCCGGGCCAAGACCCAACCCGCGTGTACTACGGCACCGATACCCACGCCTTCGGCCTGCTCATCGGTGCTATTCTGTCCCTGATTGTTACCAGCACCAAGTCCCACCCGAAGGCAGATTCTTGGCCAAGCCCTGGTAAGTCTGAACAGGTAATGGCCGGCGTCATCGGCACCTTCGCCTTGGCCGGCTACATCGCGCAGCTGTTCCTCATGCCGGACGATGCTGAGTTCACCTACCGCGGCGGCCTCATCCTCACCAGCGTTCTCGGCGCACTGATGATCTGGGGCGTTATCCGTGAGTTCGGTCCGCTCAAGTGGATCTTCAGCACCGCCGTCATGCGTTGGCTCGGCCAACGCTCCTTCTCGCTGTACCTGTGGCACTGGCCGGTCGTGATGATTTTGCGCGCGATTTTCGACGGAAACCACTCCTCCGACAAGCCGTGGATTCTGGGCCTTGTCGCGGTACCGATCTCTTTCTTGCTGGCAGAGCTTTCCTACCAGTTCGTGGAGAATCCTTTCCGCCGCGGCGGTTACAAGAAGACGTGGACTGGCTACTGGGCGGCCCGCCCATCCATGTCCGAGATGAAGGACGGATTTGCCAAGGCCTTTTGGCCGCTCGTGCCGTTGATCGTCGTCGCTTCCCTAGTGGGCGTGGGCTATGCGCTGGCGACCTCCAGCGATAAGTCTGAGCTGGAGCAGCAGCTCGAGCAACTGCAGAAGCAGAATAAGTCCACGCAAAACGGCGGCCCAGCGCCTGCTGCCGCACCAAGCACGCAGACGGAAAAGACGCGTCGCCCGATGCCAACCGGCAATGAAATTACCGCCATCGGTGACTCGGTGATGTTGGCTGCCTCCGAGGCACTGCAGCAGCGCTACCCAGGCATCTACATCGACGCTGAGGTCTCCCGCCACTACAGCGCTGCCCCACCAATCATCGAGCAGCTGAAGGCAGCCGGCGACCTGCGCTCCACGGTCTTCCTTGGCTTCGGCACCAATGGCCCGGCATTCCCCGACCAGATTCAGGAAGTCGTTGACCTCATCGGCCCAGACCACACCATCGTGATGGCCGTTCCTTACGGCGACCGCGAATGGATGGCACAGTCTCAAAGCGACGTCATCGACGCTGCGAAAAAGTACGACAACGTCTACCTCGCTGACTGGTGCACCCACGCACAGAACAACCCGAACTTGCTCTATTCCGACGGCATTCACCCGCTTCCGGAAGGCGCCTCGGAATACGCCCTGGCGTTCCACTACGCCTTGTTGCAGTACTCCAACTACGACAAGAACTTGGATTCCAAGTGCCAGATCTAGTAGTTCTTTAGCCAAAGCTCCTAGAACGCAAAAGGCGGACGGTCCCTTACAACGGACTGTCCGCCTTTTCGTTTGTCTAACGCTTGAGCCGATATCTTCGTTATCATGTTTTTGGATTTATGTAGGAAACTGAACACACGAGGAACTTCCTGTTGACAGCTCTACGCAAGGAATGGATTTGGTTGGCCGCCACGGCAGCGCTTGCGCTAGTCGCCGCAATAGTTGTAATTCTCGGCTGGGACAGCCTCCCAGACCCGCTACCCAAGCATTTCAATGGTCAAGGCGAACCTGATGCATGGATGCCAAAGACCTATCGAAATGCAATTGGTTTTGCGTTACTTGTACCTCTCGTTCTCACGATTACATCAGCAGTAACTATCGGAATAACGCAACAAAGCACCAAGACAACCACAAGCAGCTATTCGCAGGCTTCTGCGGTTGATATCGAGCGTAGCCGTGCTCACTCCGCTGCTATCCTTCCCACGTTAAGCTTTTGGTTCTTCGCCCTAACGGCGATCTGCACGGCGTTCGCGCTCACTGGAATCTTTCTCAGCGGCCCTAGACCGCTAATTTTCCCCTGCTTAGTCGTTGCCATCCTTGTGGTTTGCGTCTGGCTCGTGTTCAGGTTGAATAGCATAAATAAAAAGCTGGATGAACAATTTCCTGACTCCTCTACAGCGGGCAAGCTTCGTTACGGATTGTTCTACTACGACCCCACAGATACCCGCGCGATGGTGCCCCTTCCCAGCGGTTCTTCCCAATTCAACTTTGGGCAGAAAAATTCCTGGTTTATCCTCGCTGGGCTCTTAGTACCTGCGGCCCTATTGATTATCCTTCTTAGCGTCGCGGCCTAGATTGCCCAAATAAAAAAGTCCGCCTCCCTGCGCTGCGTGGTTGTATACATGGTGCAGGGAGGCAGATTACTTTTAAGCGAGTGCCTTAGGACTCGACCTTGTATTCGGCCATGCGGTCCCACTCAGTCTTGCCGTCGATGTGGACGTTGATGATTTCTGGGGTCTCAAGCAGGTACTTCGGGAACTCCTCGCAGGAGCGCTTGAAGTGCTCGCCCTCGACGTGCTCGACGTCCTTGCCATCAGCATAAGCCTCAACGAGGAGGAAGCGCTGACGATCCTCCGGATCACGGTACCAATCAAAGTTCAGGCAACCCGGCTCCGCATTACAAGCCTGGGTGTACCAGTCGATCTCGTCGAGGAAGGTTTCTGCGTATTCAGGCTTTACGTGGAATTTTACGTTAATCAAAATCATGAGCCCCATCGTACGTATGTGTATTTTCGTCCGCCACGATGCAGCACAGCGGCATGATTGGGGGTTTCACCAACGAGCACAGCACGCGCCACCCAGATCGCCTTCGGCAACAGTAGCCAAATACTATATTGTGTAAGAATCCTCTTTAGAAAGGCCTCTATCCTCCTGTGACTACGCAAATCTCTTTGGACGAAGGCCGCGCGCTGTGGCGCCGGAGGCTTCGCCGATGGATTGCACTCGGGGTTTTTATCATTGTCTGTGGGGTCGTTTTGGGTATCAGTACGATTCTGCTCAAAGAAGCAGCCCGCAACTGGGCCGATTACCACGCCGCCCGCCCGCTGTGCGAGCGCGAGGTACTAAAGCAGGCAAGGATTCCGGAGCGCGCCACGTTCCTTACTGAGACCATCCCTGAGACCGATTCAAAGATCAGCGCACCCATGCGCGTTTATACCGCCCACGGTGATGTCATCTTCATCAACGATGAGGGCGTTGAGGATGAAGGCACCTATGATTGCTTGGTGAGTTTCCGTACCCATAGCTTTGTCACGAGCCGCGCCGAAGTCTCTGGCATTGCCCCTGCTGCCCTAGTGGAGGCTTCATGAGTTCGCTGGCGAATGAACTAAGCGCTAGGCGACGCCGTCAAAAACTCGGCGTCGCTCTTCTTGTGGTGGGAGCAGTCGCGGTGACTGCGTTGTCGATGACCCGCTCAATTTCGAAGTACTACGGATGGATCAATATCAACCGTGCGGCTCAGGTCTGTGAGGCCACCGTGCAAGACCTTGCCGCCCGCCCCGAGACAGTGAACTTTCCCGGCGCGCCTGACATGGTCACCGACCGTATCTTAAAGGACGGAATCGTCCACTATGCAGGCACCGGCAGCGTGACTATGGAGGACGCAGCCGGTACCCGAAACGTGGGTTTCTTTAGCCGCTCTGTAGATCTGCGCGCGAGCACCAATTTCGTTGATTCGAGCGCCACGCTATTAGGCGTAGAGCCGGCCGCATTAGCTAGTTGAAAAAGTACTCGGCGAGGTAGACAAAGTTGCCGTCAAAGCTGGTGGCTACGCCGAAGTGCTTGCCCGGTGCTGGGGTAACTGGAACGTCACGGTTGAGCCAGTTGAGGCGGTCGTGAGCTTCCTGAATGGTCAGGCGGTAGACGTTGCCGCTGCCTTCGTTCAAGTGAGTGCGGCCGTCACCGACGTTGCTGCGGTAGGTAAGAGCACCAGCCGCGCCCTGGTCAGCCCATTCCTGAGCGATGTTGCGAGCGTTCCGATCCTCAACGTGGCCCTGCTTGCGCAGGTGCTCAGTGGTGGCGCCGACGAGGTGGTGAGCTACCTCCGGAGCTGGCTGCTTGATAAACGGCGGAAGCTGAATGTTGTACTGCTTTGCAAGGTCATAAGCCTGCGGTGGCAGTTCGACCTGTGGGACGCCAGCTGGAATGAACTGGGAGCTGCCAGCGGTGACATCTGTCGGGATGCCCACAGGAATCTGGGAAGAGAAATCCGGAAGCTGAGCTTGTGCAGGAGCCAAGCTGCCGGCTGCGAGAGTAAGGGCAATGGAAACGGGGAGAATACGGCGCGTCAGTTTCATATCCTCCACCGTGCCACACCCTGGGGCTTGCTGAATAGTATTAGGCAGTGCTGAAAGCAAGATCGCAATAGCATTGTTATCTACACATTCTTAGCCTTCGAGCTTCTCGCCAAGCTCTAGCCACTCCATCTCAAGCTCCTCGCGCTGAGAGGTTACATCCTTCAGCTTGCCGTCGAGCTCAGTAAGCTTTGCAGTGTCGATGTCGCCTGCAGCTGCTACCTCGGCCATCTCGGCGTTGAGCTTGGTGGCCTGCTCGTCGAGCTTGCCCATTTTGCGCTCCAAGGCATTCATCTTCTTGGTCAGCTCGCGTTCCTCTTGGGAGGACAGGCGCTTGGTAGATTCCTTCTTGGCGTTTCCTGCGCCATTGCCGCTGCCGTCGGGAGCAGAATCCTGTTTCGCGCTTTCGCCGAGGTTGACCACGCCTGCGGGCTGAGCCGCGTCGAGGGCGGCGCGGCGGCGCAGGTATTCGTCAATGCCGCCTGGCAAGTTGGTGAGTTTTCCGTCGCCAAAAAGCGCATACGTATTATCCGCAATGCGCTCAATGAGGTAGCGGTCGTGTGAGATGACCACCATCGTGCCCGGCCAAGAATCGAGCAAGGACTCCAGTTCCTGGAGAGTGTCGATGTCGAGGTCGTTAGTTGGCTCGTCGAGCAGCAGCACGTTTGGTTCTGCCATCAACACGCGCGTTAGCTGGAGGCGGCGACGCTCACCACCGGACAAGTCCCCCACCGGGGTGCGCTGGCGCTTAGCGGAAAAGCCCAGGCGTTCTGCAAGCTGCGAGGCAGACAATTCTTTCTTGCCCAGTTGGACGTAGGTGGCCACGTCCTCCACGGCGTCGATTAGCCGGCGCTGCGGATCAAGATCATCGAGTTCCTGGCGCAGCCAGCCCAGACGTACCGTCTGCCCCTCAATGCGCTTGCCCGCGGCGAGTGGATGTTCGCCAGCCAGGGCGCGCAGCAGCGTGGTCTTGCCTGAACCGTTCACGCCGACCAGACCGATGCGCTCACCCGGGGCCAAGCGCCACGTGAGGTGGTCAACGAGTTCGCGGCCATCCGGCGTCGCAATCGTGGCATCCTCAAGTTCAATGACCACGCGACCTTGGCGCTGCTTGGAAAAGGCCATGAGCTCAACCTTGTTGCGCGGTGCTGGGACATCAGCGATAAGTGCCTCTGCCGCTTCCACGCGGTAGCGCGGCTTCGAGGTACGCGCCGGCGCACCGCGGCGCAGCCATGCTAGCTCCTTACGTGCCAGGTTCTGGCGGCGCTGCTCTATCGCATCGGCCTGACGGGCACGCTCGGCGCGGGCATAAATCCAGTCGTTGTATCCGCCCTCATAAGGATCGACCACGCCGTCGTGCACCTCCCACGTGGTGGTTGCCACGGTATCGAGGAACCAGCGGTCGTGGGTGACTACGACCGCTGCGAGCTTGCGCGCCAGGAGATGCTGTGCCAGCCACTGCACTCCTTCCACGTCCAGGTGGTTGGTCGGTTCGTCGAGCACGATCAAGTCAAGCTCCTGGACCAATGCAGCGGCCAGGTTAACGCGGCGGCGCTCGCCACCAGACAGAGAACCCACTGGCGTATCTAGGCCCAGTTCCACAATTCCGAGGCCGCCCAAAACGTCGCGCACCTTGGCATTCGAGGCCCATTCGAAGGTCTCGAGGCCGAGCGGTTCGATGATGACCTGGGCGATAGTCAGGGCGTAATCAAGCTCAAAGCGCTGGGTCACCACGGCCATGCGCAGGTCAGAATTGTGGGACACACGCCCCTCGTCCGGCGGCTCGATACCGGTGAGCACCTCCAGCAGCGTGGTCTTGCCGCCGCCATTCACGCCAACGATTCCGATGCGGTCCCTGCTTTGAACACCCAACGACACCCCGTTGAGCAGCGTCTGCAGACCGAAAGATTTGGAAACTTTTTCCAGGTTAATAAGGTTCGCCATAACGTTTAACCATCTTAGTGCCTAGCGCGCAGTTACCCCCCTCACCACCTCAGACTATTGCAAATGAAAATTACTCTAAATAGTCTAAACGGGTATGAAGAAATCTGCGCTATCTATCCTTGCCGCTGTCTCCGCAACAACACTCCTTGTCACTTCCTGCTCCAAGCCCGCTGATGAGCAAGCCCCGGCCAACGATGCCGCGACTGAGTCGCACGAACACGAGGGCCACGATCACGAGGGCCACGATCACGAGCACGATCATGAAGGCCACCATCATGAACACGATGGAATGGAGGCCGGCGAGGGCGAGACCGAAGTTGCTCAGTTACCCAATCGCGTGGTCATCTCCCACGAAGGCGGCTTGAAGACCTACGACGCCAAAACCGGCAAGGTCATCGAGGAAGAGGAAATTCCTGCATTCCTGCGCCTGTCCAACGCTGGCGATAACCGCCACGTCATGGTCACCAAAGGCGATAAGTTCCTTAGCTTCGACTCCGGCCTCATCACCAAGCCGCACGGCGATCACAACCACTACTACACCGCCGAGCCTAAGCTTTCCGACGCCGAGATCGAGGCGCCGCACGCCGGCCATGTGGTCCACCACGACGGCTTCACCGCTCTCTTCTCTGACGGCGAAGGCACCGCACAGGTCTTCCCAACCGACCAGGCTGGCGACCCGAAAGACGTCAAGACCTTCGAATCCGGCGCAGCACATCACGGTGTTGCCGTTCCGCTCAAGGACGGCTCCGTCGTCATGACCAAGGGCACCGAGGACGAGCGCCACACCATCCAGCATCTATCCAAAGACGGCAAGGTCCTGACCGAGACCACCAAGTGCCCAGGCGTTCACGGTGAGGCTACCGCCGGAAACGGCAAGCTCTTCTTCGGCTGCGAGGACGGCCCAGTTGTCTTCGACGGCAAGGAGTTCCACAAGATCGACGTTTCCGCCTACGCGGGCAAAGACGGCTACCAGCGCTCCGGCAACTCCGCCGGCTCTGAGGAATCCGACGTCATCTTGGCTGACAACAAGACCGAAAAGGACGCCGAGTTCGAGCGCCCAACCTCTGTCTCCCTCATCAACACCAAGGACTACTCCGCCAAAAAGGTTGACCTCGGTTCCTCCTACTGGTTCCGTTCCCTGGCCCGCGGCCCGCTAGGAGAGGCCCTCGTGCTGACTTACGACGGCAAGCTCAACGTCATCGACCCAGAGACCGGCGAGATTACCAAGAAGATCGACGCCATCACCGAGTGGCGCGAGAACGAAGAATGGCAGCTGCCTGGACCGATCCTCAAGGCGGAAGACGGCTACGCATTCGTCACCGATGCCAACAAGAAGGAACTCGTTGTCATCGACCTCTTCGAGGGCAAGGAAGTAAACCGCTTCAAGCTGGACATCAAGCCAACCGAGATGGCTGTGCTCTAGATAAACAAAAGCTGCAGTGAGGGGACTTTGCCCTACTGCAGCTTTTACTTTTTAATAACACCCTAAATTACTTCGATTCCTGGTGCCGGCGAGGTGGTCACAATGCCACGGGTGCCCTTGTTATCGAACATCACTTGGGCCACGACTTCACCAGCGGTCTCCTCGTCCTCGCAGAGGAAGGCACAGGTAGGACCAGAGCCAGAGACGATTCCAGTCAGCGCACCAGCGGCCATTCCGGTGTCCAGAATCTTGCGCAGATCTGGGCGCAAAGAAAGAGTTGCCGCTTGCAGGTCATTGCGCAGCACCTTTGCGAGAGCCTCGGGACGCCCGCTCATCAGCGCCTGCGCCACCGCGGAAGTGTCCATGGTGGGGTTGCTGCCCTTCCCCGCTGCGCGAAGCTCATCAATCTTGGCAAAGACGGCCGGAGTGGACAGCCCTTCCGCATTGGTGATGATGGCCCACGTATACGTTCCGCAGCTAAGCATCGGCGCCAACTTCTCGCCGCGACCCGTGCCCAACGCCGTGCCGCCAATTAGCGTGAAGGGCACATCAGAGCCTAGGCGCGCTGCCAGTGTTAGAAGTTCTTCTTCACTTACAGCGCCGAAGTCAGCAAATGCGTGAGCGGCCAGGCGCAATGCCGCGGCCGCATCCGCAGAACCGCCCGCCATGCCGCCGGCGGCGGGAATCCCCTTTTCTAGCTGCAACTTGACCTTGGGCAAGGCAAGCTCGCGCTCGCCGCGTACTGCATCCGCTACCGCTTCGACGGCTCGCCATGCCAAATTCTTGTCATTTTCCGGCACGCCTGCGGCATAGGTACCGCTCGCGCGCAGTTCCTGCACGACTGGGCCCGTGGTCATCGCTGCAGGAGTGCTATCCTCAAGCGTTTCGAGGCTAACCACATCAGAAATATTCAGCGATTGAAAGACGGTGGCGAGTTCATGGAAGCCGTCGGGACGCGCTGCCTCGACTCCTAAGTGCAGGTTGACCTTCGCATGGGCGCGAGCACGAATTAACAATTCACACCTGCCAATCGGACAAAGTCTTCGGTGGCCAGCTTCTCACCACGCTGGCGCGGGTCGATGCCGGCTGCCACTAGAGCCTCTTCCGCGGCAGGGCCGCCGCCGAAGTGACCAGAGAGTGCCGCGCGCAGGGTCTTGCGGCGCTGTGCAAAGGCGGCGTCGACAAGTGGGAAAACCGCCTTGCGCGTCTCATCGTTGATAGGCCACGGCGCATTCTCGAAGCAGTCGATGCGCACTAGGCCAGACTCGATGTTCGGCGCCGGCCAAAAGACGTTCTTGCCGATGGTTCCGGCCTGCCGGACGTTGCCGTAGAAAGAAGCCTTCACCGAAGGAACGCCATAGACCTTGCTGCCAGGCTTGGCGGCGAGACGCTCTGCCACCTCAAGCTGAACCATGACGAGTACGCGGCGGATGGAGGGATAAAGTTCCAGAATGTGCAAAAGAACCGGCACCGCGACGTTGTACGGCAGATTTGCCACCAGCGCAGTCGGCTCGCCCAACTCGCCTGCCGTAATACGCAGCGCATCTTTTTCCACGAGCCGCAGGTTGCCTGCTTGCTCCGGTGCGCGCTGCGCGATGGTATCCGGCAGCTGCGCTGCAAGGCGTGGATCAATTTCTATCGCCGTAAGGTCATCGACTGCCTCAAGCAGGCCCAAAGTCAGAGATCCCAGGCCGGGGCCTACCTCAACGACGCGGTCTTCCCGCTGCAACTGCGCCGCACTAACGATGCGGCGGATGGTGTTGGGATCGTGCAGGAAGTTCTGTCCCAGCTTCTTCGTCGGGGTCACGTCCAGCTTCTCGGCCAATTGGCGGATTTCCACGGGCCCGAGCAGTTTGGGTTCAGTCATGCAATTTAGAGTAGTCGAGGTTTTCCGGATACAAAGAAAGCCCGCTTCCGCGGGCTTTGAACGGGGCGCGAATTAGCACCTAAAGGGCTACATGCTTAGCGCAGCCCCAGCTTCGCGGTACAAGCAGGCCATGCGCCCCAGCCCTGTGCGGCCTGAACCTTCTCGGCCACAGCGATCTGCTGCTCACGGGTTGCCTGCCATGCTTCCGGCGCATATGCGGTGCCGCCGAAGCCAGCCCAGGTGGACGGGGTGAACTGCAGGCCGCCGGAGAAGCCGTTACCAGTGTTGATGGACCAGTTACCAGTTGCCTCACACTGTGCGATGGAGTCCCAGACGGAGCCATCGGCTACGGCAGGTGCAGCCGCACCGCCAGCCTCAGGTTTCTTGGTGCCGCGGGCGATGGTGGCAGCGACCGGCTCGGTAACGACCTTTTCCTTGACTACGTCCTCGGATTCCTTAGCACCATCCTTCATCACCAGCTTGCGGGTGACCTTACGCTCACCCTTGACGGCTTCCTCGCGGATTTCCTCGGTGCCCTCTTCGAGCTCTGGGTCATCGACGTAGTTTGGCTCTGCCTCGAACTCTTCGGTGGCGTCGTAGAAGGTGGTAGAAACTTGATCAACCTTGATGGACATGCCGTTGGTCACCGGGGTGTCCATGGCTGGGAAGACGCGGTCATCTTCATCCACGCCAATGCCGCGCTCCTCGATGACGTCCTTGACGGTCTTAGCAGCAATGTTGGTGTAGGTAATCTTGCCGCCGTCGTTGATCTTGACGATCTTCGGCGACGTAACCTCCAACTCCATACCATCTTCCAGAGCGTCATCCTTTTCCACCTTCTTGTCACCGGAGGTAACAGAAGCACCGGGCTTTACGCCGTCTAAATCACCCAAAAGATCAGAAACGGTGAGATCGGTGGAAGAAAGCTGCTTTTCGACGCCGTCGATAGTAACGGCAACAGGCTTAGAGGTGCGCACGGTGATGTTGTCACCGTCGGCAACCTCTTCAGAAGGAGCCGGGTACACGAGATCCTCGCCGCCGACGTTAACGCCCGCAGCCTGCAGCGCCTCATCGACGTTGCCCGCGAAGGTGGCCAGCTCGACCTTGTCACCGTTGACGTCAACGGTGATGTCCTTCTGCGCAGAAACAGCGACGACTCCGCCCACTGCCAAAGTACCGAGCACACCACCGGTGGCAAGGCGCAGAGGCAGGGAACGGGAAGAATTGATGCGCTTAATCTGGTTCATGAAACTCTCTCATCGAAAACGGGGGGAAGCAGAGCAAATCTTTGAATAACGATACGATAACAGCAGGATGTAGTCGAAAACGATTTTTCTACCTACACCACTTCCAGCACTGCTTTCACATTCGGCACGTCCACCACCGCTGAGCAGGCAAAACTCCGAATGTGAATATCGTCACAGATGTGAGCATGAATGCTTAAATCTAGCCTAGGAGAGGCCAAATATCGAAGTGAACGTCTGGTTAACCTCTTCGATCAGCTCCTCGACACGCATGCCTCGCGCGTCAGCTATGCAGTTATACGTATGCCCGATGAAGGTCGGCTCGTTGCGTGCGCCGCGGAATGGCTCCGGGGTCATATACGGAGCGTCAGTTTCCACCAGCAGCTGGCCTGCCGGCGCGGCGGCTGCCGCCGCGCGCATCTCTTCGTTGCGTTTAAAGGTCACGTTGCCGGCAAAAGACAACACCCAGCCGCGCTCGAGTGCTTCCTTCGCCACATCAAACGGCGAGGAGAAACAGTGCAACATGACATTCTCGGCGTCGCCAAGCACCCGCAACAGGTCCGCGTCCGCCTCGCGGTTGTGAATCATCAGGACCTTACCGGTTTCCTTGGCCAGATCCATGTGCCAGCGCAGCGCCTCTTCTTGTACCTCAAGTGGTGCGGTGGATTCCGGCTCATGCTTAATCCAATAGGTATCGAGGCCGGTCTCCCCGATTGCCACGCAGCGTGGGTCCGCAGCCATCTGCGCCAGGCGCGTACGTGCCTGCTCGTCCAATTCCTGCGCCTTGGTGGGATGGATGGCGCACGCTGCCCACACATTGGAAAATTCGTGCGCGGCCTGCAACGCCTGCTCGGCTTCTTCCAAGCCATCGCCTACCGTTACCATGCGCGACACCCCTGCAGCACCAGCGCGGGACACGATGTCGGCGGCTGGGTCCTTGCAGGAGGCTAGGTGTGTATGGGCGTCGACAAGCTGTGACAAGCCTTCTGCTGGAACAGGGACTGGGCGTGGCTTCTTTTTAGACATGGACGCAATTGTAATCTGGAACGCATGCGAAACCACCTTTTTTAGATCCGGCAGCCCAAGGCCAAGGTGTGGACACCAACGTCGCATCCATCAAGTTGCATGAGAAGTTCGGTTTTGCCAATGTAGGAACGTTCAAAGAGGTGTCCTACAAGAGGGGACACTGGCTAAATCTCGCCCATTTGCAGCTGCTCGTTTAGCCCCGCAGCTTCTTATTGTTTAAGGATCCCTGACACCTATGCACGTACGTCCCGCCGCGCCTGCCGACGCCGCCGCAATCGCCTCCATCTACAACGCCGCCTCCGCCGCTACCCCGGCGGCCAACTTGGTCACCTGGCAAGAATCCGTCGAGGATCGTGCCGAGTGGCTCGAACAAATGGAAAAGGACAGCTACCCCGTCTTCGTTGCCGTAGAAGACGATGAGATCATCGGTTGGGCTGCCTATTTCCAATTCGTAACGCCAGCCATCTACTACGGCACCGTAGAAAACTCCGTCTACGTCGCTCCTTCGGCGCGCGGCAAGGGCGTGGGCAACGAGCTCATGTGCGCCGTGGTCGACGATGCCAAGGACAACGACTACGTGCAGACGATGATCACCTACATCGTCGATACCAACGAAGCCTCCATCGGCCTGCACAAGAAGTTCCACTTCGAAGAGACCGGCCGCATGCCCAATATCCACACCAAGGACGGAGTGCGTCTGGGCCTAGTGCACCTGCAACGTCACTTCGACAGGAGCTCGTCGTCGATGTAGACCGAGCGGGCGGCGGCAACGCCTGCCACCGACATCGCTAGGGTAAGTGTGATGAGCACACCCAACGGAACCTCCCAGCCGCCGGTTGCTTGCGCGAGAACGCCGAAGAGGAACGGGAATACGCCAGCCAGAATATAGCCACCCGGCTGCACGAAGCCGGAAAGGCGTGCTGTTACCTCCGGCTGCCGGGTGCGCGCGGCAATCAGGGCGAGGGCCAGCGGGAAGCACATTCCGCCGATGCCCATCAGAGTGGCCCAGGTAAGCGGCGCTGCGCTCGCATTGACGAGCACACCCAGCCAGCCGGCCAAGGTAGCAGCCGACAAAACCAGTGGAACGGGACGGAGATCTCGCAGCCGCTCAATGAGAACCGGCATGATGAGCCCGCCGACGACGTTGATGGCGCCGATGAGCGCGAGCGCCAGGCTGGCCCGGGAGGCGGAGACCCCACGGCTTTCAAGCATCGTGGGCAGCCACCCCATTTGTGCATAAGCCATGGTGGATTGCAGGCCAAAGAAGAAAAGAAGTGCAACAGCGGTACGCGAACGGCGCATCGGAATCGCCGCGGTATCCGGGCTTTGCACTGGATCGACGCCGGTGTGCTTACAGGCAATCAGCCACCCCACTACCTGCAGGGCGACGGGGATTGCCCACGCAAACAACGACATCCGCCAGCCACCCAGGTGGGTAGACATTGGACCAAGGGCACTCGATACGCCAAGCACGGTGGTGTAAGTCGTCATCAACGCCACCACGGTGCGCGCAGTTCCGTAGGTCTTGATCCATGCAGGCAACAAGATGTTGGTGACAGCGATGCCGCCGACTACGAGCAGCGTGAGCGCAACGAAGGGTGCGAAACTACTTACCCATGGGCGCACGGCAAGCCCCACCACGAGTGCCGCTGCGCCGCCGAGAAGAGTCGTGGTCAGGCCACAACGCCGCGCGATAGGAACGGCGGCCCAGCCCATCAGTGCGAAACACAGACCAGGAAGGGCTGTCAGGGTCCCGGCGATGGCAGGGCCAACGCCAAAAGCTGCGCTGATATCGCCCAGCACCGGCGCCACGGAGGCGATTCCGGCGCGCAGGTTCAGCGCAGTTAAGGTAACGACCGCAAAAGCGAGAGCGGCCGCGATGCTTCGACGAGCCACCATCCTATTTCTGGACGGGTGCCCACTCAGGGCCGGTCTCACCGAGCTCTGGGTCAAGCTTTGCCACGAGCGGCTTCGGCTTGGAAAGCTCAGTGCCAGGCTCGACGTCTACGCGCTTCCATGCTGCCAGCTGGGCGGTGTAATCACCGGTGATGATTGGGTACGGGTGATTCTCCGGCGGCAGGCCAACGCCTACGAGCTCAACCGGGATATCATCCACGACGTCGCGTACCTCAGGCTGTGCCGCCCAAATGCCATCGCGGCCCAAGGTCTCGTGGACCTTCTGCGCGGTAAACGGCAGGAACGGGGTGAGCATGACGTTGCAGTCAGAGACCACCTGGAGTGCGGTCCACAGGACGGTGGCCAGACGCTCGCGTTGGGTCTCATCCTTGGCCAGCTTCCATGGCTCCATCGCTGCAATATAAGCATTCGCCTCACCAACGACGTGCATGACGGCGGTAATAGCCTGCTTGAATTTCGACTGCTCGAGGTAGCCTGCGGCAGTCTCGAAGGTCTCCTCCGCCAGCTGCAGGATGGCCTTGTCAGCTTCTTCCAGTGCGGCGGGAGCTGGGACTTCGCCGAAGTTCTTGTAGGCCATCGAGACGGTGCGGTTGACCAGGTTGCCCCAGCCATTGGCCAATTCGTTGTTGATACGGCGCACGAACTCGTCCCACGTAAAGTCCGTGTCATTGTTTTCTGGACCGGCCACGGAGATGAAGTAACGCAGCGCATCCGGGCCGAACTCCGCCAAGAAGTCCTTGACGTAGATGACAACGCCCTTCGAAGAAGAGAACTTCGAGCCGGACATCGTCAGGTACTCGGAGGAAACAATCTCGGTAGGTAGATTCAGCTCACCAAACTTGTGCACCTCGCCGCCCTTCGCGCCCTTACCGGCGTAACCCAGGAGCTGCGCAGGCCAAATCTGCGAGTGGAAGGTGATGTTGTCCTTGCCCTGGAAGTAGTAATGGCGAGCCTCATCGTTCTGCCAGAAATCCTTCCATGCATCCGGGTTTCCGGTGCGATGCGCCCACTCGATGGAAGAGGACAAGTAACCGATGACAGCGTCAAACCAGACGTAGAGCTTCTTTGCGGAGTTTTCCTCCCAGCCCTCTACCGGAATTGGGATGCCCCAGTCGATGTCGCGGGTCATGGTGCGCGGACGCATGTCTTCGAGCAAATTCAGGGAGAACTTCAGGACGTTTGGACGCCAGTCCTCGCGAGTCTTCAACCACTCCTCCAGTGCGTCCTTCACGGAAGGCAGGTCGAGGAGGAAGTGCTCGGTCTCGATGAACTCCGGGGTCTCACCGTTGATCTTGGAAACTGGGTCGATCAGATCTACTGGGTCCAGCTGGTTACCGCAGTTATCGCACTGATCGCCGCGCGCACCCTCAGCACCACAAATTGGGCAAGTTCCCTCGATGTAGCGGTCAGGCAAGGTACGGCCAGTCGACGGCGAGATGGCGCCCTTGGTGGTTTCCTTGAGCATGTAGCCATTTTCATAAAGGCCCTTGAACAGCTCCTGCACTACCGCGTAGTGGTTGCGTGTGGTGGTGCGGGTGAAAAGGTCATAGGACAGGCCCAAGCCGGCGAGGTCGGTGACAATTTGGCGGTTATAACGGTCCGCGAGCTCGCGAACGGTCACGCCTTCTTTGTCGGCCTGCACCAGCAACGGAGTGCCGTGCTCATCGGTGCCAGAAACCATGAGAACGTTGCGGCCACGCATTCGCTGGAAACGTGCGAATACGTCAGAAGGAACACCAAAGCCTGCCACGTGTCCGATGTGGCGGGGGCCGTTGGCATACGGCCAGGCAACATTTACTACTACCGACTCAGTCATGCCCACCACTTTATCGAAGCCTTGGTCAACAGCGCGCGTTGAGGGGGTCACATCGACAATGGCGAAAGATCCACGCACAAGGATATCTGCGCGCATAAAGACACATAAAGAAACGCACCCTCTTGCACGATTGTGCAGGAGGGTGCGTAAAGAAGCTTTAGGAAGCGACTAAATCGCTTGCTTTAGCTTTACTTGTGCTGAGCGCGCTTGCGCTGACGACGCTTCTTGAGCTCCTCAGCGCGCTGGTACTCGCGGTGCAGACGGCGCTCGCGGGCAAGCTTGCGCTGGAATGCCTGGGACTCACGGTATTCCAAGTAGATGACGTCGTTGCTGAGCGCCTTGTAGATGGCGCACATCAGGCCCACAACGATGAACAGGAATGGCAGCGCAGCCACAATGGTGACGTTCTGCAGGTTGGTCAGGGAATCCTCATCAGCCAGCAGCAGGGTCAGACCAACAGCCGCGGTGGCAACGCCCCATGCTGCGGACAGCCATGGCTTAGCGTTGGATGCACCGTTCTGAGACATCGAGCCCATAACGGTAGAAGCCGAGTCAGCGGAGGTGATGAAGAAGGTTGCCAGCAAGATAACTGCGATGATGCCGGCGATGAAACCGCCAGGCAGGTTGTGCAGCAGGTTGAACAGCTCAACCTCAGAGGACTCGCCGGAGATGGAGTTACCGTTCTGCTCCATGTGGATTGCGGTGCCACCAAAGATGGCGAACCACACGGTGGAAAGACCAGCCGGGATCAGCATGACGCCGATGCAGAATTCGCGGACGGAACGGCCACGGGAAATACGTGCCAGGAACATACCGACGAATGGGGACCAAGAGACCCACCATGCCCAGTAGAAGATGGTCCAGGTGGACAGCCACTCGCCTGCTTCGCCGTTGTTGGACTCAGCAGTACGGGAGATCATCTCGGTGAACGCATCCAGGTAGCTACCGATGGAGCCCGGAATCTGGTTCAGGATGGAAACGGTTGGGCCAAGGATGAATACGAAGATGGCAAGCAGTGCGGCCATAACCATGTTGGCGTTGGAGACATACTGAATGCCCTTGCCCACGCCGGACATTGCGGAAAGCAGGAAGGCCAGGGTCAGCACGAGGACGATACCAACGACGACCTTCTGGGAAGGGTTGTCGATGAGGCCAGAAGCCTGGATACCAGCCTGGATCTGGGTTGCACCGATGCCCAGGGAACATGCGGTACCGAAGACGGTTGCAAAAATGGACAAGATGTCAATGATCTTGCCAACCCAACCATCGGCAGCGCGCTGGCCGATGAGCGGCACGAATGCTTGGCTCAGCAGCTGCTTGCGGCCAATACGGAAGGTCGAGTACGCAATTGCGAGACCAACGATGGCATAAACAGCCCATGGGTGCAGGGTCCAGTGGAACATCGCCGTAGCCATCGACGTGCCCACTTCCTTAGGCTCATGGCCAGGAACGCCGTTGAGGTAGTAGTTCAGCGGCTCAGATGCGCCGTAGAACATCAGGCCGATGCCCATGCCGGCCGCGAACATCATCGCAATCCAAGAGGGCGTAGAAAATTCAGGCTCTTCATCGATGTGGCCCAAGCGGATGGTGCCGAACTTGGAGGCGGCGATGAAGATAACAAATACAACGAAAATCGTGCCGAAGAGGACGTAGGCCCAACCAAAGTCGTTAACAACGAAGCTTAAAGCGTTGCTTGCGAAGTCCGCGAAGTTGGTCGGCGCGGCTAAGCCCCATGCAACGATGGCAGCAATGAGCACGCCCGTGATGCCGACGATGGTCCAGTCGATCGGAGCGTTGTCATCGGCTGCGATTTCAATTTCCGGCTCGGTCATCTCATGAGGAGCGAAGTCCTCGTCGCCGAGCATGTCTTGTAGCTGACTCGTCGCAGATGCTGATTCCAGCTTCTCATCAACGGTCTGGTACTCCTCAGACGAAACCGGCGCCGCACTGGACGCCGGATCCGTACCCTTTGCCGTATTCGAATCTGTTTCTGGATTAGTCATACACTCCAGAATGAGCGCGGCTAATGCCAGGCGTCAAACTTATATGCGCAGTACAGCGACCTAAATCCAGCATTTTCGCAGGATAATCTTACTTTGCAATCAGGCACACAAATGAAAATTAACCAGCATATGCAGGTCTTTTATCCTCCCGTGAGCTTTTGGCTATAACAATCCTGCAACAATTGGGCATTTAACACTATTTTTCGCTGTCACGGGCACTCAAAAAGGCGTCATAAAGTTCG
Source organism: Corynebacterium sp. HMSC076D02 (assembly GCF_001813815.1). Classification (NCBI taxonomy): domain Bacteria; kingdom Bacillati; phylum Actinomycetota; class Actinomycetes; order Mycobacteriales; family Corynebacteriaceae; genus Corynebacterium; species Corynebacterium sp. HMSC076D02. The sequence continues at coordinate 79,933 of NZ_KV814065.1, read as the reverse complement.
CGATTGGACACCTGAGTACCGGCAGCGACTTCCTTGCAAGCATCCTTCGCGCGCACTCCATCTGCCACACGGCGCTGGACCTTATCCACCAGTTCCTCAAGCGATGAGGGGACCTCTTCCCCGCCCTCGATAACAACCGTGATTTCACCGCGAGCATTGTCCTCAGCCCACTTTGCCAACTCACCCAAGCTTCCGCGCTTTACCTCTTCATAGGTCTTTGTCAGTTCGCGGCACACGGCAGCGGGCCGGTCTTCACCCAGAACCGCCGCGGCGTCGGCAAGCGTCTGCGCCAAACGGTGGGGAGATTCAAAGAAGACAATGGCGCGCTTTTCACCGCGCAGCGATTCCAACCAAGATTTTCGCGGTCCGGCCTTGCGTGGAGCAAAGGCGTCGAAGAGGAAGTGACCAACGCCGAGACCGGACAGGGCCAAAGCGGTGGGCACTGCAGATGGCCCGGGGAAACACGTCACCGGCACCCCAGCTTCGGCTGCTGCAGCAACGATGGAATGCCCTGGATCAGAAACCAGAGGCATGCCCGCGTCGGAGACAACCAAAACGGTGCCGGAACGAGCGGCCTCGACAAGTTGGGCTGCGCGTCCTTCTTCGTTGTGATCAAAGTTGGAGACCACCTTGCCACGGATTTCCATCCCCAGAGCCTGCGCCAGGTTACGGACGCGGCGCGTATCTTCCGCCGCCACGATGTCGGCATGCTGCAGCGCCTGCATGAGTCGTGCCGAAGCATCTGCGATATTACCCAGAGGGGTGGCTGCCACAATTACTCCGCGTGGAAGGGGATCTAGACGAAACGAAGTATTCATGTCCCCTAGCTTTCCACAACTTTGCTCAAGCAGAATCCCCAGGGGCCCGCCGCGTAGCCTAAACTCATCCAAGTGACTATTGCTACTGACTCTTCGCAGCCCGCAGGCATCCCACAGGCCAAGCTAGCAGGAAAGCCGCGTGGCAAGCATGCCTTCGCCGCCCCTGCTGCTCCTACCTCCTATGCCTGGGGCAAGGCGGATTGGGTCAGCACCGGCGTCATTGCGTTCTTAGCTTTCATCACCCGTTTCATCGGACTTTCCGCGCCCGTCTCGCAGGGCACGCCAGTCTTCGACGAGAAGCATTACGTTCCGCAGGCCTTCGACATAGTGCGTAGCTGGGACAACCTCTTTATCGGCGGCATCGAGTCCAATCCAGGCTATGGCCTGGTGGTTCACCCGCCGCTGGCTAAGCAAATCATTGCTGTCTCCGAGTCTGTCTTTGGCTATAGCCCGCTTGGCTGGCGCCTGATGGCCGCGCTTTTTGGTGTAGGCACCGTGCTGCTGACAATGGCGCTCGCCCGCCGCGTCGCTGGCTCCTGGCAGGTTGCCACGATGGCTGGCTTGATTGCGGTATGCGACGGCGTGCTTTTGGTTTCTTCGAAATTTGGAATGCTGGATATCTTCCAGGTCTTTTTCATCGTCGCGGCTGCGTGGGCACTGGCCCGCGACCATAACCAGATGCGTTTACGCCTGCACACGGCATTTAGCACGGGCAATATGGGCTCGTCCGATTTCGGGCCACGATTTGGCTTCCGCTGGTGGCGTTTCACCGCAGGTGTCTTCCTCGGCCTAGCCCTCGGCGTCAAGTGGTCTGGCCTGTACTACATCATGTTCTTTGGTCTGCTTTCGGTCTTTAGCGATCTTGCTTTGCGACGCCGCTATCACGTACGCCGCTACGTACTGGGTACGCTCATCCGCGATACCCCGGCAGCTCTGGCTTCCCTAGTGCTGGTTCCGCTAGCTATTTACGTATGGACTTGGCGCGCATGGTTTGCCTCTGAAACCTCCGTGTTCCGCCATGCCAAGGTGGATGGAACTATCGCTGAAGACTCCCCGCTGCAAGCCCTGCCCGATGCACTCGCTGGTTGGTTCTACTACCACTCTTCGGTCTTGGAATTTCACGCTTCCCTGACCACCTCCAGCGGGCACTCGCACCCATGGGATTCAAAGCCTTGGGCTTGGCTCGTGGCGGCCCGCCCCATCCTCTACTACTCCTCTACTGATCTGCAGTGCAGCGGCGCCGGCACCTGCCGCGAGATGCTTTATCTCTTTGGCACGCCTGCCATTTGGTGGCTGGTCATTCCAGCCGTGTTGTGGGGTCTATGGTCACTGCTGGTGCGCCGCAACCGCGCATTCCTCATCCCGTTGGTTGGATTCGCTGCAGGTTTCCTGCCTTGGTTGGCTGCGTTCGACCGCCAAATGTATTTCTTCTACGCCACGGCTTTCATCCCGTTTGTCATCGTGCTCATCTCCCTCGCGCTGGGCCAGATGATTGGACACGGCAAGAAGATTTCTTGGGACTGGCTGACTTCGCTTGCTGGCGGGGAAATCCGGACTGGCACATTCGTAGCAATTTGCTACTTGTGCTTGGTAGTAACGATGTTCATCTACTTCTCGCCAATTCTTTATGGCTTCATGATTCCGGATAAGTGGTACGAGTCGATGATGTGGCTGAACTCGTGGACCTAGATTCCTGTATTCCGGTTTCTCAGCGCGATCTCTTAATGCGGATTCGCGCTCAAAGAACGCCAGAAATCGGCGGCTGAATAACCTTTATGGGCTACCCAAGCCCAGGCCAGCACGATAGCGCTGATACCGGTGGCCAGGAGAATGTATATCTGGCTCATCATGATTGTGCCCAGCGCAATATCTCGCATGGTAAAGCCAAAGAGGAACGCAAACATGGTTGCCGCGACCGGCAGCATGCCAGGAACGGAAGCTGGCCGCCAGGCAGCAAAGAACAAACCGATGGCCAGGCCGAAGCGCAAGGCTGCGCCTTCGATGAGAAGGCGTGCACGTTCAGGATCAGCGGTAGGTTCGAGTGTTCCCTCGGCGCCGGTGACTGCGAGCCCGGAAGCACTAACCACCACGAAGATAGCCCAGATGGCAAACAGCAGACCAAGAGCCACGAGGGCAACGCGCGCTACCGTCAGCATGGTCTGTCGCGCACTGGAAGCACGGCGCCACTCGGGCTCAACGCCCGCAATGATGACATCAGACAGATCTTGTGGGGGTGCCATGCCTTCGGCCGATTCGACGAAGCTCAAGGAGCGGGAAAGCGCCGCGGCCTTGTCGCGGTAAGCACGGCACTGCTCGCAGCTTTCCACGTGGGTTTCAATGACATCGCTAGAAACGTCAGTGGGCTCACCGTCGAGCTGCGCGGAGATTGCAGCTTGGATTTCCTCATGCGTCAACACGGCTCAACACTCCATCCAAGCTGACGCGGCCGGAACCGAAGACGACAATCATCACCAGCGAGGCAATCAGCACCGCCGGGTATTCAAAGCCGCCGTCCGCAGCGAAAAGCCCATGGCCTAGGTGCACAAAATACAATGCACACGCCATAAACAGCGCCAGGGCGCCGGCGACAAAGGTGGTCAAAAGCCCGACGACGAGCAGGGAGCCACCGATCATCTCACCCAATGCTGCGATATACGCGGAAACATGAGGCTGCGGAATTCCCATCGCAGAGAACTGCCCTGTGGTCTCATCGATTCCGGCGAAGAACATTTTGTCAACACCGTGCGCGACGAAAACGAGGCCTAGGACTGCTCGCAAAAGCAGCAGCGCGGTATCGCGAACGGCGGGTCTATTCATGAGAAATACACTACCCTGGAACCCCTAGGTGCTGGCGAATCAACTGTATATGCCCCTAACGCACAGCTCATCGACAGCCGCTTGGAACCGATGCGAGCAAAAGGCAGTCAAATAGTGCAAGAGCCAAATGCGCTTACAAATTCAACCGAAGGAATAGACATGACCATGACGAATCCTTTTGCCGAGCCACAGGAAGCGGAAAGCGATAAGGCCACCACAGGCATCGCAGACACCATAGGCACCCCAAACACCTCCGACACCGAGAACACGCCTAGCTCGGAGCGAACCGGGCTGGTCTACGACGCCGAGGGAGTTGGCCGTCCGCCTTGGGCGATGGCCTCTCCTCTATTGCGCGAGTACTACGACACCGAGTGGGGAATGCCGGTCCGCGATGAAGCGGGACTTTTTGAACGCCTAACTTTGGAAGGCTTCCAGTCAGGGCTGTCTTGGGCCACGGTCCTGCGCAAGCGCGAAGCCTTCCGCGCTGCGTTCGCTGGCTTCGACCCGGAGATCGTTTCGGCTTTTGGCGCAGCCGAGGTAGAACGTCTGCTCAATAACCCGGAGATTATTCGGAATCGCCGCAAGATTGAGGCTGCCATTAACAATGCAGATGCCACGGTGAAATTGCGTGAAAAGGGCGGCTTGAGCGAATTTATCTGGTCCTTCAAGCCGGAGGAAAATCTCTACCCGCGCTATATGGAAGACATCCCTAAAACGACCGACAAGGCCAAGGAATTATCCAAGGCCTTGAAGAAGGAGGGCTTTACTTTCGTAGGCCCCGTTACCTGTTTCGCGCTAATGGAAGCCATCGGCATGGTAGATGCCCATCTCATTGGCTCTCATCGCCGCGGAACGTCCGGGGTCTGGGAAAGTGACCTGGATGCTTGAAAGCGCCCAAGTCAGGATATCTAGTTCACGAAGGCATTTAGCTCACGCGGCGTGACGCGAGGTCGTCGCGGCGCTGGCGATTACTCGCGTGTGGGCCGTCGAAGCCGTCGAATTCATCGTCATCATAATGGACCGGCAGGTGGTCGAAGTCCGGGCTGTCATCGTCAACTTCTAGGACCACAGCGCCTGGGCGGCGCAGGCTACGCGGGATGGCCAGTTCATCGTCTTCTGCACTGCGGACGCCAAGACGGGCGCGTCGGAGGTGGTACACGCGGCGACGCAGCAATGCCTGTTCCTGACGGACCTGGGTACGCAGGGCAATCAAATAAATCACGGTGAAGATGCCGGCGATTCCCGCAAACCACCAAGTCCAGCTGCCCACTACGATGCCCAAGCACACGGTGAGAACAACCGCCAGGGACAGGCCCAACAGCGTGCGCTGACGGCGCTGGTAGCGGGTAGCGGAAGCAGCCTTTTCTGCTACCGGATCCCAGCCGCCGCGGCCAAGGCGACGCTGCGCAAAAGCAACCTCATCCTCAGATAGATCAGTATCCTCATCCATCTCAGTCTCGGATTCCTCGACAGACTCGATGGCCTGTGGAATCTGGCTCACCTGTTCCTCCGCGTCGACCGCGCCGGGGTACATCAAGTCGACAGGCGAGGTGTACGCCGAATCAAGGTCGTAGGCATCGTCTGCGACCTGGGCCACTGCTGGCGCGCTGAAGACCTCTGCCGCCTCCGCGTCATCAACCAGCTTGGATTTCAGATCCGCAGGCTTTTCCTTTTCGGCTTCATCCTCAATGAGGAGCTCATCTTCTTCGGATTCGCTCGCTGCGTCCTCTGCCTCTTCGTTTTTATCCTGCTGCGCCGAAACT
>NZ_KV814065.1:0-74435 GCF_001813815.1 Corynebacterium sp. HMSC076D02 | reverse complement strand
CCGGCTGGGGTCGTTTCCTTCGCCGTAGTCTCAGCCTTGGCTTTGCCGGACTCTTCGACGATTTCCCCCTCAACGGTCTCCGGTGCGTCCGTCTTCACGGCGTCTCCGCCTTCAGGCTCATCAGACAGCTGAGCGCCCGGCTGGCGCGGATTCGCCTTAGCCTTTGCTGCGGCACCGGCGATGGTAACGGCAGGGGTTTCTTCCTCGTCAACCACGGAGATATCGCTAGCGTCGATGACTTCGTAGTCTTCGGTATCGTCTTCAAAACGGCGCACGTCACGCTTATTAACACGCGGGCGGCGGCGCGCGGCGACGTTTCCGGAGTCACCTTCAAACAACACGCGAGTGTCATCAAAGGCTTCACCTGTGTGGCTCATCGGGCGCTGCGAACGCAGCAGCCAAGGTGCCAAGACAAAAGCCCAGACCACGATGATGGCGATAATAGGCACAGCAGTGGACACGGTATGGGTGGCCTTCCGTAGGGTGCAGAGTTTGTCTTAACGTTAGCGCCTGAACCGCCCCTATAAAGACTCAAAATCGGGGAAATTACAATGTTGTGACTTGTGTGAAAACAGTGGCGAAATCTACCCGCCAACTGGGGCCCCGGCTAAAGAAATCGCCCCTCTGCCCGTAACCGCGCGACAGCGGTGTTCGGATAGTCCTCGCGGTTGAGCGCCACAAAGTAGTGATCGCGCCAGGCGCCATTGATATGCAGGTTGCGACGGAGATATCCTTCTTCGCGAAAACCACAGGACTTCAGGACCTTGCCTGAGGCAAGGTTCTCCGGCAAATAGGTCGCTGTCACGCGGTGCATACCTACGCGGCGGAAGGCGTGGTCAACGCCCAGTGCGCACGCTGCCGTAGCCACGCCGGCGCGGTGGACTGCGGAATGAACCCAGTAACCAATCCAGCATTCCCCGATGCTGCCGTGCTGAATATTTCCCAGCGTCACCTGGCCCATAAACTGACCATCCAGCTCGATCACTAAGGGGATGATGCTGCCCATCCGCGCGTTGTCACGTAGGAACATCAGATGGTTCCACCAAGCATTTCCCGAATGGGCGTTTTCCCACGTCGTTGGGATGGTGGGTTCGACCGGGCGTAAGTATTGCTCATCGATGATGCGCTGACGGCGCCAGTCATGGCCATCGCCGCGCATCAGCGGACGCAAGCGGAGAACTCCGCCCTCCGGCAGGACGTCGGAAGGTGCCAAACTAATACTCGGGGTGGATTCCGGCCACCCTGGATGTTCTTCACGCGGCGGCCCACTCGCAGGTACACGCAGGTGCCCCGCCGCAGTCCCGAAAGGATCCAGCATGCCTAGCTGCGCTGCGTCAAAAAGAGCACGTCCACCACGTCGCCCGGGCGGATCTCAGTGGCGCTTTCCGGAATCCTAATCATCGCGTTAGCCTCCGAAAGACCCGCCAACAGGTGGGCCGGCGCACCGCTAGCGCCGCCCAAACCCTCGACCAGGTAGTCGGCAGTCTCAGCGTCACGCATCAAACGCGCACGGATAAAACCGCGGCGACCTGGACGCGAATCCATGTGGTTGAGCGCGCGAGCACGCACGACGCGGCGATTTGCATTGCGCTTGCCCAGAGAAAGGCGAATTAGCGGGCGCACGAATACTTCAAAAATGACCAATGCCGAGACCGGGTTCGAAGGCAACAGGAACGTTGGAACGCGCTCCTCTCCCAGCAAGCCAAAGCCTTGCACTGACCCCGGGTGGATGGCCACGCGGGAGGTATCGATATCGCCGAGCTCGCGCAGCACCTCACGCACTGCCTCAGAACCGGCGCCGCCGACCGCACCGGAGATCACCAGGACCTCGCTGCGGGCGATGTGTGTTTCCAGCGCCTCGCGGATTCGTCGCGGCTCGCCTTCCGCGATGCCGACGCGTTGTACGTCAGCGCCTGCTTCCCGCGCCGCAGCGGCCAAGGAATAGGAGTTAACGTCAAATACTTGACCCAGGCCCGGTTCGCGGTCGATATCCACGAGTTCCTTACCGAAGGACAAGATGGTCACGCGCGGGCGCGGATAAACCAGAACCTTTGAGCGGCCGACAGCGGCCAGAAGGCCAATCTGCGCAGGTCCCAGGATAGTTCCCGAAGAAACCGCGACGTCTCCTGGCTGGATATCGTCGCCAACTCGGCGCACAAAGTCACCCGAGCGCACAGGGCGATGCGCCGTCACGCGCTTGCGGCCGCGGTCGGTCCATTCGAGGGGAAGGACGGCGTCGGCAAGCGTGGGCAAAGGCGCACCGGTGTAAACGCGCACCGCCTGCTTCGGCTGCAAGCGCAGCGGCTGGCGCGAGCCCGCCGGAACCTCGCCCACCACGGGGATGGAACGCTCAACCTCAGGGCCCTTTTGCTCCCCTTCTGCGTCCTCCTCAGTAGTGCGCCGCGCCTTCAAAGCACGCTCGCCTCCCACGTCAACGGCGCGCACCGCGTAGCCATCGATTGCCGCCTGCGGGAATCCGGGCAGCGGCTGATTGGCTTGCACTTCCTCGGCGCACATTAGACCCAGCGAGTTTGCAATCGCGATACGCACTGGTTCCGGTGTCACCGCCGCATCAGTAATCATCGCAAGCTGATCATCTACTGAACGCATAGACTGCCGCCTTCCCTGTTTGTCTTCTGACCTAGATTAGTTGATGCCCTTTTCAGCCTCATACTCGGCAATGATCTGCTTGATTGCCTTGTACAAAGCCGGGCCATACTTCTCATGGTGCAGGCCGAAGTCCACATTTGCCGGAATATATCCGCCAGGATTGCCCAGGTCATGACGCTTTCCGCGGTGAACCACCACGTGGACCGGGTGGCCTTCCTGGATGAGCAGCTCGATGGCGTCGGTTAGCTGCAGCTCACCGCCCTTACCTGGGGAAATGCGGCGCAGCGCGTCGAAGATCTTGCGGTCTAGCAGGTAGCGACCGGTGGCCACTAGGTTCGAAGGCGCATCTTCAGGCTCTGGCTTTTCCACCATGCCAACGACCTTCTTCACGCCAGGTGCGTTGGTATCTTCCACGTCGAAGACACCGTAGTTGAAGGTCTCTTCACGCTCGACCTCGAATGCGCACAGCACCGAGCCACCGACGGCAGCGCGCACGCGTGCCATCTCCTCCATGACAGTCGCCGGCAAGACAATGTCATCCGGGAGCATGACGGCGAAGCAGTCCTCGTCATCGTCCAATGTGGATTCCGCAAGACCAACCGCATGCCCCAAGCCGAGCGGCTTTTCCTGCGACACAGAGATCGGGTGAATAAGTTCGCCAGCGCGGCGCACCTTAGCCACCTGCTCGTCCTTGCCACGTGCGTCCAAGGTCTCAACAAGCTCCGGGAAGGCATCGAAGTGGCGCATCACCTCTTGCTTGTTGGGGGCAGTAATAACTGCTAAACGCTGCGCACCAACCGAAGCGGCTTCCTCTGCGATGAGTTCGATACCTGGGGTATCAACCACAGGTAGCAGTTCTTTCGGAACAGTTTTAGTGGCCGGCAAAAAGCGGGTACCCAGGCCCGCTGCCGGCACGACAACTGTCTTAATCCCGTGCAGGGATCCCTCGTTGTTATTAGCCATAAGTTTGAGCTTACAGGCCGAACTTTTGCTTTCGTGCAGCGATACACCAGCAATTACTATTAGTTCTATGACTGAGATAGCCAAGCAAAAGCAGGCGTTGCGCATTGAGCTTCTCGACGCCCGCCGCACCCGCAGCCCCGAGGAGAAAGCCACTGCCGACGCCGCTTGGTGCAACGCGGCCGCCCAACTTCTAAGCCCCGATATGCAGGTCGCAGCCTATAACCCTCTGGGTTCAGAGCCCGGCGGCAGCGAGTTTGTCCACACCCTGGCACAGGCATGTAAGGCGGTATATCTGCCTATCTCTGGCGACGATGGGCAACTTTACTGGGCGCTTTACGAAGGCCCCGAGAGCCTCCAGCCCGGCGCGCTCGGCATCGCAGAACCAACCGGCGAGCGCTTTCCCAGCTCCATCTTGGCTGAGCTCGACTTCATCTTTGCTCCAGCGATGGCAGTGGACAAGAGCGGCTACCGCCTCGGAAAGGGTGCTGGCTACTACGACCGCGCGCTTACTCCACTTGTTCCCGGCAAGCCCAAGGTCATTGCCATGGTCCACTCCAGCGAGGTCCGCGATGTGCCAAAGGAAGAACACGACCGCCCAGTTGATGTCATTCTGACTGAACGTGGGCTCGTCGACATTGAGCCAGACGTTTAGCTAGACGATTTAGCCATAAGAAACAGCAAAATCGGAACCATAGTCCTGCATCCGCAGTCTAAAAGAGCATGACTGCGGATAAATTGCTGAAAGTGCTGCGTACCCCAGGACACCGGCGGGCGCTGATGCTAAGACGCTTTGTTGCATCGGTGCTGGTTGCCGCAGCAGGTTTCAGCATGCTTTCCGCTCGCAAGGAACACCCGCAGGCGGTGGTCTTTGCCCGCGATGTTCCTGCGGGCCATGCTCTTTCGCTTGACGACGTCACGCTAGCACCCATCCCGGCCAGCGCACTGCCGGAGACGAAAGTCGATACCAACCTCGAAGAGCTTGAAGGCCGCGTGGTCGTATCGGCGGGCTCGGCTGGAGAAATTCTTACCGAGACGAGACTGCTTGGCCCGCAGCTCGTGGACGATTTAGTGAATAACTCCACAGGAAATAACCCGGGCGAGGAATCCCACATGATTCCAATCAAGCCAGCAGAACCTGACATCCTTCCCCACCTCCACCATGGGGATACTGTCAACGTCATCGCTGGCGCTGGCAAAGAAGAGATAGAAGAAGGCCAAACAACTGCTGGCTCAGTCATCGCCGCAGGTGGGCGCGTAATTACGACGACCAGCGGCGAAGAAGAAGGCCGCGCCACCACCGTGCTTTTAGCTCTTCCTGCTTCCCAAGCTGATGCCGTGGCAGCCGCTTCTCTGAGCCAACCGCTCACCGTTGTCATTGTGGGACAACGAGCCACCGGCATGAATTAGCGTAGAGCCGCTTCCAGAAGCTTTCCGATTGAGCCAGAAACGTTGTCACATCCCCTAAAACTCGCTAGGGTAAGACCCCACTAGCCTCTGCTTTTAATTTTCATAACATTTGACTCATGACTAACTTAGAAAAGTCACTCGGGGGCAAGGGTCACAATGTGTTTTAGGAAAGGAAACCCTCCCAATGCTGAAGGGCTTTAAGGACTTCATCCTCCGCGGCAATGTCATCGAATTGGCAGTCGCAGTCATCATTGGTAGCGCATTCACCGCTATCGTCACCGCCGTCACCAACAATCTCATCCAGCCTCTGATCAACTCCTTCGGCTCCGCAGAAGTCAAGGGCCTGGGCTTCCAGATCACCGACAATGAGTCCACCTTCATGGACTTCGGTGCTGTTATTACCGCTGCCCTCAACTTCCTCATCATCGCTGCGGTTGTTTACTTCCTCATCGTGATGCCGATCAACAAGCTCTCCGAAGCTGCTAAGCGCCGCCACGGCGTTGACCCAGAAGAGCCAGCTCCGACCACCGAGCAGCTCCTGACTGAGATCCGCGACCTGCTGGAAGCGCAGAACGGCTCCGCTGCTAGCAACAACATCGCTGGTACCTCCTACAACCCGGAGAGCACCGGCCGCCACCAGGCATAGGTTTTACAGCCTGCATAAAGACCGAACTCCGGTTGTCTTTTAGATAAAAGACAACCGGAGTTCGTCGTTACTAATAGCCAATAATTAGAGGTGGGAAACGCTCGCGCCTATTGGCCATAATGCGGCGGCATTTGCTCCCTGTAGAAAGTTTCGTCATGCTTCTGCTCAGCCGGGGCATCCTCATCGAGCTGGACTACGCGATGAGCGTCCCCGCCGCTTTCCCGACCCGAGTTATCAAAGGCAGATACAAAGTCCGGTTGGTCGGCAGTGCGGTCATAGTCCACGGCGGAGCGACGAACGGCCCGGCGGCGTTTACGAGGTTCAGACATGAATACTAGAAGGAAACTTACCGGCTACTAGACGCTGTACTTCTGGAGCTGGTCGATGAGGTAATGAACTAACGGGGCCAGCGTGGCCATGCCGTCGCGCACTGCGGCGCGGGAGGAAGCCAAGTTAACGATGACGGTCGAGCCCGAAACGCCGGAGATGCCCCGCGAAGTGCAGGCATCGACTGCGCCGCAGGCTTGGCCGGAGGAGCGCAGTGCTTGCGCGATGCCGGGAACCATCTGATCCAAGACCGCGCGTGTGGCTTCAGGTGCCTTATCGCGCGGGCCAACACCAGTACCGCCGACGGTAAGGACCAAGTCAACACCACCGACAACTGCAGTTTCAATGGCCTGACGGATCTTCGACTTCTTGGAACGAACAGTCACGGAGCCATCGACCTGGAATTCAGCCTCAGAAAGGAGCTCACCGACCAAACGGGACGTATCATCCGAGTTCTCGTCTGGGTGGTCAGTGATGACGACCACCAGCGCGCGGCGCGGTGCGTTGAAGTTTTGTTCCTGCTCGCTGGCGATCAGGAAGGCGTCATCAGGCTCAGCGACGTCCAACAAAGCCCCTGTGGATTCCTCAGAGACCTCGAAAATGCCGTTGTTGGTCTCGTTGTCAGCATGGTCTGCCAATGTAGCTCCTTTATAGGACCAAAAATTCTTCTTCAAAGATTCGGGCGATTTTTGTTAGTGGATAATTTACTCGCCCGAAAGGGTTACCTCTACCTGGCGAGGATCTTTTCCTTCCTCATTGCTGACCTCGAGCGTGACCTTGGCGCCGAAGTCTTGCGAGCGAGCTGCGGCAATCAAGGAATCGGAGTTCTCGATGCGGCGGTCGTTGACGCGGGTAACGAGGTCGCCTGCCTTCAGCCCTGCTTCTTCTGCTGGGCTGCCTGGCTCAACCTCGACGATGCGTGCGCCGTCGCCACTGTCGCGCGCGTCTACCTTGACGCCCAAGGTTGGGTGCTTAACCTCGCCCTTGTTGATGAGCTGGTCAGCCATGCGCTTGGCAAAGTTAGAAGGGATTGCAAAGCCCAAGCCGATGGAGCCTGCTTCACTCGAACCGGAGCTCGACAAGGAGGCAATCATGGAATTCATGCCGATCAGGTTGCCGTTGATATCAACCAATGGGCCACCGGAGTTACCAGGGTTGACTGCGGCATCGGTCTGGATGGCGTCGATAAGCGAGCTCTCGCCGCCCTCCTGGGAAGCCCGAACCGGGCGATTCTTCGCGGAGACAATACCGGAGGTAACCGTGGCATTTAGCCCCAGCGGGGAGCCCACAGCAACGACCTCTTGGCCAACGGCCACGGCGTCAGAATCACCGAATTGCAGGAACGGCAGGTCATTAACGTCCTTAATCTTGATGATCGCGACGTCGGTGTTTGCGTCGGAAGAAATAAATTCAGCTTCGTGCTTGCTGCCGTCGTTCATGCTGACGCGCAACTTGCCGCCACGCTCAGCGCCGGCAACCACGTGGTGGTTAGTCAGCACATAGCCATCCGGCGAGATGATGGAACCAGAGCCCTCAGCAGCGCTGGTAAGGCCCAAAGCCTCAATGGAAACAACCGCGGGCAGCACCTTAGCAGCGGTCGCCTCAACCGAGCCCTCAGCTGGTTCCTCACCAGTGCTATTAGCCACCGGCTCATTCTGCAGAACCTGGTTTACGGCGCTCGTATCGTTCTTATCCTTCGTTCCTAGAGCTATGCCAGTAATGCTGCCCGCAGCAACGGCGCCGACGAGGAACATGGCCAAAGCCGTGCCCAGGCCCACCTTCTTCTTTTCTGGCGGGTTCGGTTGCGCCCCTACGTAAGTTATGCCCTGATTAGGTTGGCCTGGTTGGCCGAACTGCACCGCCTGGCCGGGCTGGCCGGGCTGGCCCACGCCGAAGCTTTGGGTCTGCGGGCTTGCTTGGCCGCCGACGAATTGGGGATTGCCCGCGCCTTGGTTGAAGTTAGCGCCGTGCATCCCAAAGGAACCAGCCTGGCCGCTGGAGCTAGGCTGCGCCCCGGAGTTCTGGCGCGGTTCATTCCAACCAGCAGAATTGCTGAGATTGGGTTGATTCTCGGACATTGGCCTTTCGCCGCGTGGATCCGCAGGCTCGTTCATGTTTGAGTTCCTCGTATTCATGTGGGCAATTGTGCCGCGGTGGGCTGGGGTGCATCTGTAACGATTCTGCTAGCCATATAAGAATAACTGTTAGAACCCTGTATGTCTTGACCTGCAACGCAACCCCTATTTATGCCGCAATAAGGCCGGCGCAGATTAGCCCTGATTAAACCAGCGCTCGGCGAAGATTAGCCCTGATTAAACCAGCGCTCGGCGAAGATGGTGCCGCGATCAACAGCCGCCTCATCTTCTTCGTTTGCGGAAGGATCGGAAAGGCCATCAACGAAGGTCTCGCCTTCCCCACGGTAACCCGGCAGGATAACCTCCATGCGCGTGCCGCCATCGTTGGAATCCTTAATTTCAATGGAGCCATCGTGGCGCTCAATCACGGATTTGACGATGGCCAGACCCAAACCAGAGCCCGGCATCGAGCGGGCGTCTGCGGAACGGTAGAAACGCTCGAATACCTTCTCCCGCTCATCCGGCGGAATGCCCGGGCCAGAGTCGTCGACCCGAAGACGGACCTCGTGCTCGCTGATCTGCTGCATGAACACACGCACGGTGCCGGTCGCAGGCGACCATTTCGCCGCATTGTCCATCAGGTTAAGCGTTGCCCGGCCCAGGGCGAATGGATCGCCTTCTAGGACCCAGGGAATAAAGCGTACCCGGAACTCGACGTCGGGGCGGCGTCGCCTAGCGCGCGCTAGCGAAGACTCGAGCACCTCCATAAGGTCAACCGGCTCCGGAGCCTTCTCCGTGGCGTCCTCACGAGCCAAGTCGACCAAGTCACCGGTGAGCGTAGAAAGCTCCGTCATCTGTGACATGACGTCATCTTCCAAGTCGCGGCGATCTTCTTCGCTGATACCAAACCCACCGCCGGACTTGTTCATCATCATCAGCAACTCAATGTTGGTACGCATCGAGGTCAACGGAGTCTTCAACTCGTGACCTGCGTCCGCCACAAACTGGGCCTGCTGCACACGCGATTGCTGCAGCGCTTCCAGCATCTGATTAAAGGAAACCGTAAGCTGCGCCATCTCGTCATTGTTGACAACCTCGATAGGACGCAGATCGTTGGTCTGCGTGACGTAATCGGCCGCACGCTTCAGGCGCGAAATCGGCTGCATACCAGTCTTGGAAACGAGCATGCCGGCAAAGATCGCCAGCAGAACGCCAAGCGCAACGATAACGAGCAGCATTGCGCCAATGGCCGCGATGAGATCATTCGTCTCGCTCAAGTCCCGGGCCAAGACCACAGTGGTGCCTAAGTCATGGCGTTTTGCGAGGATGCGCTCGCCACCGACGGTGCGCACCGAAGTCTCGGTGTAGTCATCGTCCTCCTGGAACTGCCCGCCCACCGGGATAGCATCGCCAAAGGTAAAGCTCCAAGAAGGAGGAGAAATCGCGATGCGAGTAGAGGGATTATAAAGCTTAAACCTCGCGATTTCGGAATCGATAGATTCAACAAAACGCGGGTCCTGGCTTTCCTGAATCAACACGTCGGCTTTTTGCTCAAGCTGCTTGTCGACGGCCGCGGTCAAAGACTCAGACACGATCCAATAGGTTGCCAAGGTCATAAGCGCCACGGCGATGGCCACGACCAGACCCGTAACAAGCGAAAGACGCCACCGTAGTGGCGCCCGAGAAGCCCAACTCCCCCTTCCGCCGGCAATCTCGTTAACAGGGGTGGGTTGTACCTGTTCGGAAGCCTCGGCGTTGGACGCTGGCTTCCTCAAGATCACGGTGTCGACTCCCGCAGAACATAACCGACGCCGCGCACGGTGTGGATGAGACGCGATTCGCCCTCACCTTCCGTCTTCTTCCGCAGGTAACCGATGTAGACCTCCAGCGCGTTGCCGGAAGTTGGGAAATCGTAGCCCCATACCTCTTCCAGAATCACGTTGCGCGGCATGACCTTGCGCGGATTTTCCATCAGCAACTGCAGCAAAGCAAACTCGGTACGGGTCAAAGAGATATGCCGGTCTCCGCGCTTTACCTCACGGGTATCCGCATCGAGCTGCAAATCCTCAAAGGAAAGCTCGGTCTCCGCGCTGTGCGGTGCCCCAATGGAGTCTGCAGCGGCGCGGCGCAGCAAAGAACGCACGCGTGCCAAAAGCTCCTCCAGCGCAAATGGCTTCGGTAGATAATCATCCGCTCCGGCATCGAGACCAGCCACGCGGTCGGAGACACTATCGCGGGCAGTTAGCACCAGGATCGGGCGTTCCCAGCCCTCACTGCGGAGAGTACGGCAGACCTCAAGGCCGTCCATGTTGGGCATCATGACGTCGAGGATCAACAGCTCCGGATTTTCATTGCGGACAGCCTCCACCGCCTCAAGGCCGTCACTGGCAATCATGACTTCATAACCATTGAACCGGAGAGAGCGACGCAGCGATTCGCGTACCGCTTGCTCGTCGTCGACGACAAGAATCTTCATAAACATAATTATGAACTATTCACGGTGGATTTTCGAAGCCACCATGCAATCCAGCCCCTTTCCATCCCCCCAAAGCCACAAGCTAACGTTTCTCGCGGCGCCTTTAGGCCATGTATCTGTTTAAAAAATCTGTTCAAAAGAAAAAGCCTGCGAAGAAGACGCCTTGTTTTAGGCGCTTCTCGCAGGCTTTTTAAAAAGTAGTGCGTTCTAGATTAGAACTGCTCCACGTCTACCAGGCCGAGCTTTGCAGCCTTGACCAGACGGCGCGGGATGCGCACGGTCTGACCGTCGATGGTGACTTCCTGAAGGGCGACGTTGTCTGCCTTCCACTGGGAGCGACGTGCGCGGGTGTTCGCGCGGGACATCTTGAACTTAGGAGTTGCCATTTTCTTCTATCCTCCTTACGCGTTCTTCTTCTTGCGGCGAGCCATTGCACCGAAGCGCTGGTTGAAGCGCTCGACACGGCCTGCGGTATCCATAACGCGCTGTGCACCGGTCCAGAACGGGTGGGACTCAGCGGTCACGTCAACGACGATCAGTGGGTACTCGTTGCCATCTTCCCACTCAACGGTGCGATCGGAAGTAGCAGTGGACTTGGTCAAGAACGAGTGGCCAGTGCCGGCGTCCTTGAAGACCACCGGGTGGTAATCCGGGTGGATATCCTTCTTCATAATTATTCCCTCAGGGTTGAAACTACGGGTCGGTTCTTCACTCTTCTACCTGGCTTAAGCCTTAAAGAACGGCGAACTTTTTACAAAGCAGCCTTCTATCGGTGTCGAAAATCGTGCCCGAGTTGGGACGTACAGATTAAAAATGGCGTTAACCTCATCGCTCCGGGATATTGCTTGCGCTTCCCGTGGGCGGAGATGTCAACAACTTAAAGCATGTTACACCTTTGCCATCAGTTCCCCAAACCCACATACACGCTATTACGCTCCGTATATATAGGAATCGGCCCGCATAATTAACAACAGCCACAGGCGTTAACAAGACCAAATGGCGCAGGTAGTTCACACGAGCCCACTGCATCAGCTTGCAGCACTGGGACAAGGAAGGCGATTAGGTAATTTGGGCCGCGGGCTGTAAGATTTCCCCTTGCTGTTGTCAAAGTATACGTTTTACGCCCCGTCTACTGGTGTTTGACGGTCTTGCCACCCATGCTCAACCTCACTTTTCGAGCACTGCGCCTCACCGCAGAAGGCATAGCCGTCAGTAGCCATGATGTGGGCGGCTAGGAGAAAGAAGACCCATGTCGGCTATTTGCCAGGTAACGGGCCGCAAGCCGGAATTCGGCAAGCAGGTCTCG
The DNA here is from genome assembly GCF_001813815.1 of Corynebacterium sp. HMSC076D02. NCBI lineage: Bacteria > Bacillati > Actinomycetota > Actinomycetes > Mycobacteriales > Corynebacteriaceae > Corynebacterium > Corynebacterium sp. HMSC076D02. Next base: position 62,625 of record NZ_KV814065.1, on the reverse strand, counting down.
CACTCGCACCGCCGCACTTCGCGCCGTTGGAACCCCAACGTGCAGCGTCGTCGCTACTACCTGCCCTCCGAGGGCCGTACCATCACCCTGAATGTCTCTACCAAGGGCATGAAGATTATTGACCGCGACGGCATCGAGTCCGTCGTCGCCAAGATTCGCGCACGTGGGGAGAAGATCTAAAGATGGCACGTAATGACATCCGTCCAATCATCAAGCTGAAGTCCACTGCGGGCACCGGTTACACCTACGTGACCCGTAAGAACAAGCGCAACAACCCGGATCGCATCACCCTGAAGAAGTTCGATCCGGTCGTCCGCAAGCACGTCGAATTCCGCGAGGAGCGATAATCTATGGCTAAGAAGTCCAAGATCGCCAAGAACGAGCAGCGCAAGGAAATCGTCGCCCGCTACGCGGAGCGTCGCGCTGAGCTCAAGGCCATCATCAAGAACCCGAACACCTCGGACGAGGATCGTCTGGACGCACAGTTCGAGCTGAACCGTCAGCCACGTGATGCATCCCGTTCCCGCATCCGTAACCGCGACGCAGCCGACGGCCGTCCGCGCGGTTACCTCCGTAAGTTCGGCCTGTCCCGTGTCCGTATGCGCGGCATGGCTCACCGTGGTGAGCTGCCGGGCGTTCGCAAGTCCAGCTGGTAAAGGGGTAATTGCACAATGGCTATCAAGCGCAATAACCAAAAGAAGTTCCGCATGGAACAAACCCGTCGCCCGAAGAAGAACCCGCTGAAGGCTGAGGGTATCGAGACGGTTGACTACAAGGATGTAAAGACCCTGCGTCTGTTCATCTCCGACCGTGGCAAGATCCGTTCCCGTCGCGTGACCGGTCTTACCCCACAGCAGCAGCGCCAGGTCGCTACCGCTGTGAAGAACGCACGCGAAATGGCTCTCCTGCCGTTCACCGCCCGCTAAATCAGTAGCTGGGTTTCTCAACAGCGCACTTTTGCCGCTGGCAAGTGTGACACGGTAAAAGAACCTTCGAAAGCCGCTTTCTTTCAATCACTTCGATTGGATGGAAAGCGGCTTTTGTGCGTTTTGTTCTTGGCCACGAGATAGCTATCTGCTACTTAACCCACAACTTCCCTATGCGGGATTCGAGCTGGTGATAGATTAGTGATATTCACTTCCCCTCTCCTCGAAAGGGCTTTTAAGGCGCATGCCATTGCATCAATCCTTGGCGGATCTCAGTGAGCTCGCAGCACACTGCCAGTCCCCCGCTACTGCCCGCGGCTTACTCGCGGAAGCGCAGGATCTCCTGCACAATTCTCTAGACCACAGCGCGAACGAGCTAGAACTTGCTACGTGGTTTTCTCGCATTATCACTGACATCGTGCGCTCGCCTGGCGTCGCCAGCCCCGTGCGCCTTTCCGGTCCCGTCGCCCGCGGTGACGCACTTCCTTCCATGACCATCACCTGGCTGGGCGAGGACCCGCAGCTGGAATCTATTTTTAGGGACGTGGGCCTTGTTGGCCGTCCTGCGGAGGAGAACATGGCCAGCCGTGCCGACGCTGGCCTGGCGCTGGGCGTCGGCAGCGAAGATGCGCTGCTGAAGGAAGCACTGGATTTGCGCCCGCCAGCGCTCAAGGTGGTCGACGGCTTGCCGGATCGCAATGCGCCCGTGGATATCCAGGGTGCCCTGCTCGCCCCCATCGCCGCCATTGCCCGTTGGGCCGCGCCGGCGCCACACCCTACTCCGGATCGCCTCGCGATCGGCGTTGAGCGTGAGCTTCTCGACGCCGCCGAAGCCGAAGCCTTATCCCGTGCCTGGGGTACCGGCATCGCGTTGGAGTTGCGCCAGTGGCACGCCGGCGTCAACGGACGCGATGGTGTCCTTGCTACTCTCCCACCCCTCGACCGCACCGCTTATGGCTCCGCCTGCCGCACGGTATCCGCAAACTTTGAGTCCATTGATAAACGTCAGAAAGACTGCTCCACGCAGGACAATTAATTAGTTGCTGCGAATATAAACGAGTACACTTAACTGGCTTAATGAATTAAAATTCATTCACACGAAAGGAGGCGTCCTGCCCCATGGCTGGAACTGTTGGTAGGCCGCGCAAGAACAGCCCGCGCCGCCGTGGAACTACCGCCCGTGAAGAGATCCTCGACGCTTCATCAGAGCTTTTCACCACGCAGGGTTTTGCCACCACTTCGACGCACCAGATTGCGGATGCCGTGGGCATTCGCCAGGCGTCTCTGTATTATCATTTCCCCTCCAAGACGGAGATCTTCTTAACCCTCCTTAACTCCACCATCGAACCTTCCCTCGAGCTCGCCGAGGAACTTGCTGCCTCCGAAGCCACCGCTGAGCAGCGCCTATGGTCCCTCGTCGCGGCGGAATCCCGCCTGTTGCTAACCAGCGGCTGGAACGTTGGCCGCCTCTACCAGTTGCCGGTGGCTAACTCCCCCGAGTTCTCCGAGTACCACGAACAGCGCACTGCTTTGCAGTCTCGTTTCCGCGAAATTGCCGCCTCAATCGTCGGCGAGGATGACCCCCGCATCGAGCTTCCGTTCCACATCGCGCTTTCGGTCATTGAGATGCGCCCGAACGATGGCACCCCGCCTTTCGACGCTTCCCAGCGCGTTCCGGAGACTGCCGCCATGCTTGCCGACGCCGCGCTAGCCGTTCTCGGCGCAAAGGTTCCGGACAACGCGGAAGAGACCACTCTTGAGCTGCTCAAGAACCGCCACGACTCCATCTCCTCTGCCGCCGCTGCTGCCGCGGATCGTAAGAAGAAGTCCGGCAATTAATTAGTGTGTGCAGCGTGGTGCTGCCAAGCAAACACCTATCGCTGCCAGTAGTCGTTCCAGGTGACGCTTTCTACGGCCGCGTTGTCTTGGTAGACGCGCAGACCGTCGGCATTGACCACGATGGACGAAGGATCGGCATCAACCTGGTAGGTGCCTTCGTGACCTTCGGCGGGCAGCTCCAAGGTGCCGCCGAACATATCGGAACGGTAGGTAGCACCGCCGGCGTTGCCGCAGACGACAACCTTGCCGTCATCGCTGGTGCCAGCGAGGATGAGGTCCTCGCCCGCGGTGCACGATGCATAGCTGCCGGACCAACCGCGGTCGCTCAAAATACCACCGCTGACGGTGGACTTATCGCGCCCGTGGTCGTAATGCTCTTCCGGGTTAGACGCTGTTTCCGTCACGGTTACTACGGACGGGCTTGGGCTTTCTTTAGTGCTAGGCGCTGCGGAAGTGGTGCTGGCTGTCGAGGTGGTGGTCGATTCCACCGGCTTGAATTCCTGCTGCGCAGTCTGCTCAGTTTTCTCACCGCCCCGCCCAAGCAAGAAGAATGCAGCGGCGGCTGCCACGATTGCGACGAGAATGACGATTCCGACGACGATAGGCACCACGCCGGACTTATCTTTTTGTTGTGGATACGGATAAGTCATAGTGTGCGCCTTCTTTTCTGTGTCGATACGAGAAATGCTCTATGGGCTAGGTGCGCTAGGTCTTCCTAGACCTCAACGATAGCGCTGAACGGCATAGTGAGCCAAGCAGTTTTTATGAGGCTTATACACCGCTTCGCCGTCTTCCTTAAGGCTTTCAATCAGGCGATCGATCTTCTGGTTGGTCTTCTTCTCGGTCCAGCCAAGCGCCTGCGCCAGCTCTCGAATCGCCGGGATATTAGCATCCGTGGCACCCGGCGCGCGGAGGTAGCTAGCCAATTGGCGCAGCAACAGCTCCTGCTCGTCATTCGGGACGTGGCGAGTGCGCGTGCGGTCCCCCTCCTCATCCAGCGGGCGCGGGGTGCGGCGAATCATGTCGTTGTTTTGAACGTCGATGTGAATCTCGTACACGCAATCAGGCGTGGTGAAAGTGATGGCGGTCGGCCCCGGTGGGATGGGTGCCAAGCCGCGCGGTCCTACCTCGATGCGCGAATGGGAGCGCACATTGCGCTGGCTGATATACAGCGGGATATGGCGGCCCACATTGGCAAGCATCCAGCCTTGGCCGGAGTACCACAGCTGGAATAGCTGACGGTGCAGGTCCAAGTCCTCTGCGCCTACTACAAAGTCGCCTGCGCGCCCGACTATGAGTTCGTCGCCCGGGCCCATCCGGTGGACTTGCCCGACCAAGTCATTGATCTGAAGCCACGGTCCAAGGTTTGCCGGCGAGCTGGCGTTAGACTGCATAGATTAGGCGCTTTCGAAGTCGAGGATAGATGGATAGGTTTATTCCAAAAGTCCATACTAATACCTAAAAGCGTGGAAGTTAGCCGGTTACTAGCGCAATTGTGGTGATCGCAATCGTGATGATGATGAGAATCGTCGCCGCAATCATCAACGCATTGTTGTTGTCCTTCTGCGGCCTCGCAGGCTGCGCCGGCCGAGCAGACTGTACCTGCTGCGGCGATTGCTGCATTGGCCTTGTTGAAGGCATGGACGCACCCGGGTTGATTCCTGGGTTGAAGGGCGCATTGCTAAGCCCGCCATAAGAAGGCACCGCAGCTATCGAAGGATTGCTCCAGTTTTGCGCTCCCCCGGCGAGGTTATGTGCGCTGCCCATTCCAAAGCCCATGGCGGGAAGCTGACCACTTGCCGGATAGTTAGTGGCTTGGTTCTCCGGAACTGCGGAACGCGCGTTGAGTTCCGCGCCACCGTTTCTGCACGCCTCCAGTGCATCGATGAACTGGCAGGCCTCCGGGAAACGCCGATAAGGAGTGTTATCCAGTGCTCGTTCCATCACTGCATCAATCTGCTGAGTGGCCATTGCCGCCTGTGGATCAAGCCGTTCCATGATAGTCGGGGTGCCCATCGCCGGGACTATGCGCTTGGTGCGCCAGGCAGACTCCGACATCACCTCTTTGAGGTGATACATGGTCAGCATCTCAAACGCGATGAGTGCTAGCGCATAGTTATCACCTGAAAAGGATGCTTCCTGGCCGCTGTAATCACGCGAATTGCTCTCTGGTGAAGAGTAGTTTTCAGTTCCGATTACGTTGCCTACGGCAGTTAAACGCGACTGCCCCTCCGAGATAGCGATTCCAAAGTCGCTCAGAACGCTATAGCCGCTATCGGTGGGCCGGCGGCGTAGCAAGATATTGGCCGGTTTTACATCCCTGTGAATCCACCCATCCGGGCGCATCGAATGCATCTGGTCCAGTGCTTTGGCCACGGGGCGCAAGTACTTGACGACGTCGCTGATGCTAAAACCCGGCTCGTTACTATGGCGACGTTCACGGATGAGCTCTTCCAACGTGCCGCCTTCGAAAAGCTCCATCTCAAAGCCGAGATTGCCCTCGGTGTCGGCCAGCTTCTTATTTATGTGCGTGACATAGGAGCTATGGATGGCCGCCAGCGCCTTCATTTCATTATGGAAGCGCTTGAGCCCTTCTTCGTTGTGCAGCTCCGGCAACACCGTCTTGATTGCAACGTTGCGCCCTAGATCGACATCGGTGGCCGCGAAGACGGTTCCCATGCCACCGCCACCGATGCGCCGGACGTTTGCATATCCTTGGCGCTCCAGCCACATAACTACACGGGAATCATTCACGCGTATATTTCACCACACCCGATGTAGATGCAGGTTCTAAGAATCGCCCTATCTACCCCGCTTGTGGGGTAGCATAACCGCTCGTAGAAGGCAGCTACTATTTGTAACTACTCGGAAACTTTTAAGTTGCTGCCTGTATTTATTTCCTATCGCCGATTTCTTTGCCGAAGGATGCAATGACCAACCCTAACCAAGGCCCAAATCACTACCCTTCGCTGCCCACGAATATGTACTCGGGCGCGCAGTCGCAATCCCCATTTGGCGAGCAGAATCCCTATACCGACCCAAATGGCCGCTACCAGTCGACGCAGCCGATGGGATTTACAGCGCCCGCCGCGCGGCCCTCGCGAAACTGGGTTCCGATCCTGTGCATCTTGGCAGTCATCCTGGCCATGCTGATTGGCGGCGGCGTGGTCTGGGCGGATAAGAAGAGCGACGAGGCTCAGCAGCCACCTGTCGCTCTGGCACCGCCGTCGACGGAGGTTTCGGAAGAACCCGTCACGACCACGGAAGAAACCGAGTCTGATCCTACGCCTACCCAGGATTCTTCTTCCCCGGCGCAGAATAATTCGCCGCGCTATCAGCAAAGGCAGCAGCCGCGCCAGCAAACCCACACCACTACGCAGCGCAAGGATTATCCGGCAGGGCTTAGCGCCAATGGCTGGGACGGAATCTCCGGCGCGCAGTGCAACGGCGGCGAGGCCGTGTACGCGGCCAAGAAGTCCGCGCCACAGGCGCACGTCGTCATCTGTGACGAAGGCTCCGGCTTGGTCTACCGCGGCAATTGGTCCAGCGGCCCGGCCGTTGGCACTGCCTCAGGTAGCGGCACTTCGTACACCGCTACCTTCAACGATGTCAGCCAGCTGCTGATTAATGGCAGCGAGTTCACAATCATCCCAGACAGCACCTCTTATGACTCGAGCAAGCTAGACACCGGCCAGTTCAGCACCGTCTGGAGCGCCAACTAGCAAGCGGCCTTGGGCCACTGGACCTTCGCACCCGCGAGTTCGGTGGCCAAGGCGCTGAGCATTTGTTGTGCCGAGCCATAGGCACCGCTTGGCGACGTCGCGTAAATAGCCACCGCAACCTTCTTACCGTTGAGCTCTACCGTGCCCATCTGCCGTGCTTCATAGGCGCCGTTTGTATCTGGGCCCCAACCGCCCTTAAAAGATGAATTATCGAGGCTGCCTAAGCCATAGCTTTGGGCAGGATCAGAGGCAGCCATAGCAGTGAGCACTCCGCTGCCCTGTGCGATACAACCCAACTGCCCTATAAAGCGCGCTTGATCAGCGACTGTCCATTGGGTCTGCCCGAAGGCGGAAAAGCCCGGACGGGTAACCGTGGGCTGCACTTGCACGTCTAAGCCTGCTTCCGCTAGAACTGCGCTGGCGGCGCTAGCTGCAGACTGCCCGCCGCCTAGGGATTGCCAGAGATTTTCTGCGGCCGCATTATCTGAAAAAGTAATGGCCTGCGAGACCATCGCTGGTTCTGCAGAACCAGCGCGTTCCGCGGCAATTGCCACCGGCACCTTCGCGGTAGACCATGCGGCTCGCGGCTCAGAAATACCGGCACTATATACCTCATCCTGACCTGCAACGGCGATTCCGGCTTTCCCGCCGTACTTGCTCTGAACGTCTTCGACGATCTTCGGCAGTGCTTCCTGGACGTTCCCCCTCGCTGCAGCAGGAGCCGGGTCCTTGTCAGACTTTCCACCATCGCCTTTAGCATCCGCATCGGGCACCATCGTCTGCCCGCTCAAAGTGGGGCGCGGGTCCACATCCGTGCTGGTGGTCATGCTAACTTCCGCTCTTTCCTCCACATCACCGATCGTGCAGGCACTTGCGGCCAAAGCCACGCATAGTAGGCCCAGACCGCACAGGTTCTTTTTCTTCATCTAGTTGGGTCCTCTCTCGCTGCCGGAGCCGATTAAACGATGTAAACAATGGCGTTGTTGCCGCCGGTGCAGGTGACATATTCGCCGTTGTCACGGCAATCCATCGTGTAGTTGATGCCAGTAACCGGGCTATATGCGGTGATGACCGCGTTATATTCCTTGGTATCTAGGAAATGCTCTACATATGCATCGCGGACGGCGCGGGCGAACTCAGGAGAGGTCATCGTGGAATCACGGTAGACGTTGTTCAGGTCTCCGCCCGCAGCACCAGACATAGCTGCGTCGTTTGCGGCCACCGCACCGGCCGGAAGCGAGGGATACGCTGGGCGTTCCGGAGCCTTGGTCGTTTCTTCGGTTGTTGGCGCCTCGGTGGTTGCTTCTGCAGAGGTTGTCAGCATCGGGCTGGCGTTCTTCTCATCGCTGCCGCCCTTGAGAAGGAAAAATGCCAAAGCAGCGCAGAGCGCGATGACGGCAAGCACAATGAGAGCGATGATTGCCCACTTCGTACCGCTCGAGCGCTCTTCTTGGTACACCGGCGCCGCCTGGCTGTAATCCGCAGGACCATACTGCTGACTGTATCCGCCTTGCGCATAGTACGGCGCGGAGTCACCAGCAAATGGTGACCCCATGTTGGACAGCTCGTATTGCCCATAGTCCTGCGGCGGGGACCCCTGCTGTGAGTAGCCTTGCGGGAATTGCTGTTGTGGTTGATCCGCCGCGTTCTGCCCGCCTGACTGTTTTGCCCAAGGGTTGGTATTGGGTGCTTCGTTTGCGCCTTGGTAAGGGCCAAAGCCGTTGTTTTCGCCAGACAAAACGTCTCCTATATGCAGGGATATGGTAGTTACTTAGATTTCTGATTATGGCACACGTATGCCCTTCGACCAGCTAATTTTTGTGCAGAACTCACCCGAAGTAGGCGGATCTGGGGAAATTTCCTTGGTAGTGGGCGAAGTAGCCAAAACTTCGGTTACATTGTCACTATTGCTATCACTGCTTATGTGATTCGCCACTGTCTTTGTTGAGGAAAGGCCGTTTTAGAAATCCCTATGACGAACTATCCAGGTTTTGGCTCGCAGCCTAATAACTCGCGTCCTAATTCATCGCCCCAGTTTGGCTCCCCGCAGTTTTCTGCGCCACAATCATCGCCACAATTTGGTTCCGGATCTTTTGCCCCCGGTACGAACCCCGCGCACCCAGCATCGGCTACGCAACCTAATAACTTCGGCGCGCAAATGCCAGCGCGCAACGGCAAAGGATTGATTAGCGGCGCAATCATCGGTCTGATTGCCGCCTTCCTCTTCCTCGCCATTGTCTTAGGCGCCGCGGCATATTTCCTGCTGCCAAAAGACATTCCAGACGCCCCAGCAGACACGGTGTCAACGCCAACCTCGACGCCAGCCTCAACTGCGCCAACGACCATGAGCGACGTTCCATCCGAAAACGTCTAAAGGGGCCCAGCAACCATAAGTTGCCAGGCCCCTCAGCCAATTAGCGCTGCGCCTAATTAGCGGCGCAACGTACTAATTCGCGATAGCGAATTAGTGGAAGAAGTGGCGAGTGCCGGTGAAGTACATGGTCACGCCGGCCTGCTTGGCGGCCTCGATGACCACTTCGTCACGAATGGAGCCGCCCGGCTGGACGACGGCCTTGACGCCAGCGTCGAGCAGAACCTCCAGGCCATCAGCAAACGGGAAGAAGGCATCCGAAGCAGCGAAAGCACCCGCGGTGCGGTTCGCGCCGTCGGCAAGCGTGTTAGCGCGCTCGACCGCCAGCTTCGCGGAGTCAACGCGGTTGACCTGGCCCATGCCCACGCCCACAGCGGCGTTGTCCTTGGTCAGCAGGATGGCGTTGGACTTAACTGAGCGCACTGCGCGCCATGCGAACTCGAGCTCAGCTAGGTCGGCGTCGGAAAGCGCGTTACCAGCAACCAGCTGCCAGTTCTCCGGCTTATCGCCCTCGGCCTGGTAAGTATCCGGCTCCTGGCGCAGGACGCCACCGGAGATGTGCTTGATTTCCTCTGCCGGAGCCTCGTGCTCGGCAACAAGGATGCGGAGGTTCTTCTTCTCCTTGAGGATATCCACCGCGCCATCCTCGTAAGACGGAGCGACGATGACCTCGGTGAAGATGTCCTTGACCTGCTCGGCCATCTCGACGCTGACCTCGCGGTTTACTGCGATGACGCCGCCGAATGCGGAGAGCGGGTCGCACGCATGCGCGGCGCGGTGTGCCGCAGCGATGGACTCATCAGACACGGCGATACCGCACGGGTTGGCGTGCTTGATGATGGCAACGCACGGACGCTCGTGATCCCATGCAGCACGCCATGCGGCGTCAGCGTCCTGGTAGTTGTTGTAGGACATCTCTTTGCCGTTCAGCTGCTGCGCGTTAGCCAGGCCCTTGCCGGAGCCATCGCGGGTAACGGTCGCGGACTGGTGGGAGTTCTCGCCGTAGCGCAAGGTGGTGGTAGCGCCCTCACCGCCGAGCTGATCGACGAACCACTGGGAAACAGCGGCATCGTAATCAGCGGTGTGCAGGAATGCATCGCGTGCCAGGCCGCGGCGCTCCTCCAAGGTGAAGCCGCCCTTCTTTGCAGCCTCTGCGACGTCGCCGTAACGAGCCGGGTCCACAACGATGGCCACGGATGGGTGGTTCTTCGCTGCCGCACGAACCATGGATGGGCCTCCGATGTCGATCTGCTCAACGCAGCCATCGAAGTCCGCGCCGGAAGCAACGGTCTCACGGAATGGGTACAGGTTCACCACGACCAGCTGGAATGCCTCCACACCCAGCTCTTCTAACTGAGAGAGGTGATCCGACTTGCGGGTATCCGCCAAAATGCCAGCGTGAACCTTCGGGTGCAGGGTTTTCACGCGGCCTTCGAGGCACTCCGGGAAGCCAGTGAGCTTTTCCACTGGGGTGACGTTGATGCCAAGGTCTGCAATCTTGGCGGCGGTGGAACCGGTGGACACAATCTCAACGCCGGCAGCGTCGAGGGAGCGGGCGAGATCCTCGAGCCCAGTCTTGTCATAGACGCTAATCAGCGCGCGCTTGATCTGCTTACGGTCATCGCTCATGGTGCGGAGAAAGCCTTCCTAAAAGTCTTAGAGCTGAATCGAAATGGTTGCGTTGGCATCCTGCGCTACCTGAACGGCGCGCAAGACTTTAACGATGAGTTGGCGCTCGACCACCTTGATGCGCTCGTGCAGCGAAGCCTCATCATCATCCTGCCGAACCAAGACTGGCTCCTGGGCAATGATGCGACCGGTATCTACACCGGCATCAACAAAGTGGACGGTTGAACCTGTGACCTTCACTCCGTACTCGAGCGCGTCACGGACACCGTGTGCGCCCTTGAAGGACGGAAGCAAAGCCGGGTGAGTATTGATGGTGCGCCCTTCGAAGCGGGCGAGGAAATCTGCGCCCAGAATCTTCATGAAACCAGCCGAAACAACAACGTCTGGTTGCGCAGCTTCTACTGCGGCAACCAGACGTTTATTCCATTCGGCGCGGTCTGCACCCATCTCTACTACTTCTGCTTCAATACCAGCAGCTTTCGCGCGCTCTACCCCCTGACAAGGAACGTCAGCGACGACCTTGACCACACGATAGTTCTCATCCTGCGCATCGATGATGGCTTGCAGGAGTGAGCCGGTTCCGGAGACCAGAACGACGATTTCAATCGGACGGGAGGTGCGGACGGTTTCGCCTTGTGGCTGATGCTGTGAAGTCACGGGACATAAGCCTAGTCCTTGTGAGGCTCCTGCGGGAATTCTTCGACAATTTCGCCGTCGATGACTTCCGCTTCTACCCCAGAATCGGCGGACTTTGCCGTTTCTTCCGCTGCTTCTTCGGCTGCTTCTTCGGCCGATTCGTTTGCCTTTTCTACAGCTGTTTCATCAGCCTCATCATCTTCTGGAGCGTCTGCAACCGACTCCCCTTCAGGGGCACCCATTGGTTCTTCCGGCACAGGCTCCTCTTCGGCCGATTCCTCACCCGTGGCATTTTCACTTGCAGCATCCGGTTTAATCGATTCCGCCACGGCACCTTCGGAAGTGTTTGGCGCAGTTTCTTCAGCTTCAGCGTCTTCCACTTCAGCTTCTTCTGCTTCGGCTTCTGCAAATGCAGCGTCCGCCGCAGCTTCCTCAGCCTTGTCGGATTCTGCGGCGGCTGCTGCCGAGGCGTTGCGGGATGCATGCCAGGCGCCGATTGCGAAGGCACAGGCAAAGCCCAATGCGATTGCCGCAAACCATAGCGCCACGAGACCCGTTGCAGTCCACACGTTTAGGCCCGTTGCGCCATAGATGCCAAGCACGCCGGAAACAAAGTAGCTCAAAAGCAAGGTAAAGAAAGCAACAAAGGCGCTCGCAGCGACCGCAAAGAAAAAGTTCACGTGGCGGCGTGCGCGCCAGACCACATAGATGGCCGAGGCGATCGGAACAACGAGAAGGCCCACCGCCCAAGGCGCAATGGAAGAAGGAACTACGCCCACGATTGGCAGCGGCGGCAAGGAAACCATGTGGATGCTAAACAGGCTGATGCTGCTTTCCGGGCCGAACTGGAATTCAGAACCAGACAGAATGCCGCCTGTGCCGATAACTGCGTTTGGGATATACAGAGCGCTAATCAGGTAGAGCAGGAATCCACCCAAGCCATCGATGCTCGGGTACGCATTCATCATCTCGCTCTGACGGGACCAGCCCACAATGGCGACGATGAGGCACACTACTGCCGAGGCAGCAAAAAGCACACCGAGGTAACGCAGCGCTACTTGCGCGGCGTCGACAAGCATGCGCGGCATACCGAAACGTTTGGCCAATGCCTTCCACAAGCGCGAACCCATGCCACCGGCCAGCGCCGACAGATGTAGCAGAAGCATGCGCGGCAAGACCACGAAGAAATTAGGCGGCGAGACGTCAAATACCTTGCCGGCGTCCCACAACATCAGCCACGCGATGATCGTGAGAAGCAACGGCACACCGACAACACAGCCTAAGAGGACCAAAAGATCTTTGATGCTGACCTTATGCTTGATCGCCTGACGGATCCGGCGCCCGACAATTAAGGATAAGATTCCTGCGGGCAGCAGCGGTAAAACGGAAAGCTCAATTCCGCCTGCCGAAATCGGCGCGAGGTTAAACACCATCCACGCTTCGGCAACGATCGTGGGCAGCCATGCCAAAGGCGAGCTTGTTAAAAGCAGCGCCGCCAATGCCACTGCAAGCACTACCAACACCACGACGGCGTTAGGGATTGCCACCGTCCACAGCATTCGGCGGATGCGCCCGGCCAAAGTGGTAGGCGCGGTAGCTCGACGGGCGCGCGCCTGGGAGCCAACCTTGTTGGCCACGCGTGCAGCTGGTTTGGATGAGCCGGCGCCACCGCGCCCGCGCACTTGCGCGCGCGAACGGGAAGCCGACCGCGTTTGAGGGCTGGTGTTTTTGTTCATCGCGTCCACTTTGCCATGGCCCATCGTCCATTTTGGGTTGGCGCGACGATAACAAGCTGAATTGGCGGCACTTCGCACTAACCTTAAGGTGCTAGCTCAGGCGCACAACAGCGCAATATATACTGTATGGAACGGAAAGCAACCATTAACGCTACCGTGATGACCGTGCACTCTGAGCAAACATACACCGTCTATACTGGCCAATTGCGATTATCGCTAGCTCTACCTAAAGTGTGACACAAACCCTTTCAGGCCCCTGTCCAGCTAATTTCACCGAAAAGGTCGAAAAATTTCCATAACGGCTTGCTGTTATTATTTCGAGACGCTACTGTTACATCTCGTTGGTAACAGGAAGGTCACAATCCAGTAACCAACCGCCCAAAGACGTAACGCTTACTTTTTTGGTTTCTAGTGCAGGTGCGGTTGGCGGATTGTGAAGACAATGGAAGAAGAAATCATGCGAAGCAAGACTCAGCGGAACGCCGGCCGTCACCGCCAGATCGCCACCTCGCAGACTGCGAAAGGTCGTCTAGCACTGGTGACCGTCGCTGCAGGAGCTGTGTCCACCGCAGGTGTCGGTGGCGCAGCAGCTGCCAACCTTCAGGCAGACAATGCCGGCATGAAGGCGCAGACCGTCGACTACAACCTTGCTACCGAGTCTGACGCCCTGCAGGACGTTCAGAATGGCGCCCAGGCTGCCGCCGAGGAAGCTGCCGCCGCTGCCCCACAGATCCTGAACGTTGCCGAGGCAAAGCCGGTAGCAGATCTTTCCACTCAGCTGGATAAGGCAGTTCAGGCATCTGAGGCACGTGCTGCTGCCGATGAAGCATCCCGCGCACCATCCGTCGTTCGCCCAGCCGAGGGCACTTTCACCTCCGGATTCGGACCACGATGGGGCTCCTTCCACTCTGGCATCGACATCGCTAACGCTGTCGGTACCCCAATCCTCGCCGCTATGGACGGCACCGTCATCGATTCCGGCCCAGCTTCCGGTTTCGGCCAGTGGATCCGCATCAAGCACGATGACGGCTCCATGACCGTCTACGGCCACATGCAGACCCTGGACGTTGCAGTTGGCGAGCGCGTGCACGCCGGCCAGAAGATTGCCGGCATGGGTTCGATGGGCTTTTCCACTGGTTCCCACCTGCACTTCGAGATTCACCCAGCAGGCCAGGGCGCAGTTGACCCAATCTCTTGGTTCGCAGCCCGCGGAATCAACATCTCCTAAAGCACTAGCCTTTAAAATTCCTTCTTCCCCCCTCCTTCTCACCTGGTTTAAGCGGTAACAGGACTTCGCTTCCTGTTGCCGCTTTCGTGGTTTTGGCCACCCACCCTTGCCGCCGCATTACTTACCCAGTAAGCTACGCTATAGGTTACCCGGTAATCAATGATTACTATCGGCTTGACCGGCAACTTTCCAAAATCTATATCCATCCCCCTGGCAGGAAATATGTCCATTAAACATTCTCTCTTGTCGCTCCTTAGCGCTGAGCCAGCTACCGCCAGCATGCTGCAAAGCCACTTCGCGGAAGCGCTGGATGGACTATGGCCACTCAACATCGGCCAAGTTGCACAAACGCTAAAACGACTCGAAAGAGACAACTTCATCGAGGAGCACGGCACAGCCGTAGGCCCCACGGGCAGGCATGCCACGACCTATCGCATCACTACACAAGGCCGTGCGGAGCTTGCGGACTGGTGGACGCGGGGCGTCGCCAAGCATGCGCTCGAAAGAGATGAACTCGTCCTCAAGGTAGCGCTCGCTGCCCAACGCAGCGACGTCGATGCCATTGAAATTCTGGATGCCCAGCGCTTTGCCACCCTGAAGCAGCTTCGGCTTCTAAACCAGCAGGCCGCCGAATTACCTGAAACCCGCAGCGCCACGCGGCTGGCCCTCGAACGCGAAATCTTTGACCTTGAAGCACTGCTGCGGTGGCTCGACCGGGCTGAGGCTCTAAATCCCCACACCTCCGCTTCTACTTCCAATCAACCAGAGGAATAGACCATGCATAACAGCGAAGAAACCACCCACCCTTTACCACTTGAGCTTCATAATGTCTCCCGCGAGTTCGGCTCTGGTGCGCGCCAAGTTACCGCACTTAAGGAGGCAAACCTGCAGCTTCATCCCGGCAAGCTCATCGCCATCATGGGCCCTTCTGGTTCCGGCAAGTCCACGTTGCTCAACGTCGCTGGGCTCCTGCTGCCACCGACCTCTGGACGCGTGCTTGTCAACGGCGAGGATGCTGCGGGGCTGTCCAAATCTGCTGCCGCTCAGTTGCGCCGCCGGAACCTAGGTTTCGTCTTCCAGGACTTCAGCTTGGTGCCCACCCTCAGCATCGGTGAGAACGTCACCCTACCCCTTGAATTAGATGGCGTTAGCCCTAAGAAGTGCCGCGAGGCCGCTGAAATTGCGCTTGCGGAAGTAGGCCTGGAAAATGTCGCTGACCGCTTCCCTGAGGAAATCTCAGGCGGTCAGGCGCAAAGGGCCGCAATCGCCCGTGCACTCATTGGCCCGCGCCAGGTATTGCTCGCGGATGAGCCGACCGGCGCGCTCGATACCGCCACCAGCGAAGAAGTCATGAAGGTGCTGCGCTCTCGCATCGACGCCGGCGCCGCCGGGCTTCTCGTTACCCATGAGCCACGTTTCGCCGCATGGGCCGACTCCGTTGTAATGATGCGCGATGGCGTCCTCAGCGGAAAGGAGCATTAGTCAATGTCTGCTCTTTTAGCCGCCGCCCGCCCCACCTATCGCGACATGTTGGCCCATCGCTGGCGCAGCCTAGCCGGGGTGGCATTGGTTGCACTTCCCGTCGCCGTTTTGGTGTGCCTGGGCATACTGGGCGTCAATGGCGATAGGTTCCACAACGTATTTTCAAGCAATCCGCGCACGATTGGCGTGGCGGCTTCAGAAGATACAAAAGCGGTGCACCTGGAACCTGCAGCGGGTTTTGCTTCCCGCGCAGAAGAAATCTTGCCTGGTGACCTGCGCCCCTCCCCGATTTTTGGGCCCGTCACCGTGGGAGTTCAGCACGATTCAAAGCACTCCAATATCCAGATCACCCAATTCGACAGTGCTTTACCGCCCACTAAAGCTCAACCCCTCATCGATTCCGCGCACCCCGACGAGGGAACGCTCATCTTGTCCTATGCAGATGCGCGTTCATTAGGAGTACACAAAGGTGATGTTGTCAGCATAAGTTCCCCTACCCCTGGCGGCTTATCGGAGGCAAAGGTCGCGGGCATCATCCCCGGCGGTAGGAGCTATGCCACGGCACCAGTCCTTACGAACACGGAGTTCTTGGCCCAGCACCCGGAGCAAGCTACGTGGGCCATCGTGGGCGGTACCGTGCTCAACCAAAATGACATCGCACGGGTGCAGTCGGCAGGCTTTAGCATTTACGACAAATCTTTATCTGAAGCAACGATAATCGATAGCGGCGTCCACCTAAATTTTGAAGCCTTCTTAAGCTTCATCGCCATCGCCAGTTCTTTTGCTTTTGCGGTTACGCTGCTCCTTGCACTTATCGCGCCAGTGTTTAGCTTCGCTTTGCGCCGGAATACACGCATGTACGCACTCATGGCAGCACAGGGCGCACAACCAAAGCACATCGCTACAGCCGTATTAGCCTATGGCTTCTTCACAGGCCTGCTCGGCGCCACGAGCGGCGCAGTGCTCGGACTCGCAGGCAGCTATGCCATCGGGGCACTGCGTTTTCCTGGAGTAAAGCTCGATGTTCCACTGCTTTATCCACTTGCACTCTGGGCTATCGCAATTGTTGCTTCCACGGCCGCCGCTCTGGTGCCCGCGTGGCTCGCCGCCCGCCAGGCGCTTGCACCCTCCCTCCACGGCGGCATGCCGGATCGCATCCTCAACTGGCGCAAGGAAATGGCATACGGCCCTGTCGCATTGCCCGTTATCCTCATCGCGCTGCTTACCCCATTCGGTAAGTCAATCTATTCACTGCTCATCCTGCTGGCTTTCCTCGCCACAGCCGCAAGCGTTCCCGCGCTGGTATATGCCACCGCACGCGTATGCAGTCACCACGGCCTCGCTTTGCGGATTGCCAGCCGCGATCTCATGCGACGTGGATTCCATACGGTCCCAACCGCTATCGCGCTCATCGCCGTAACCTTAGCTGCGGCCGCGGGTTCCGTAGGCGTTCGCAGTGACGAAGCATGGTGGGACAAGGTGGACACGGTAGTAAATCCCTCCACCTCAGCAATAGTCAGAAGCACGGATTATCAAAAGAACTTGGGCGCACCGGCCAACAAGGTGGAACAGCGAGCCATCGATAGTGCGCTTGCACTGCAGCCTGGCAAGCCCCTTGAGACTTTTGGATATACCGATTGGAATTCCACCTCTATTCCTGGTTCTTCCATTCCAAATATTGCTCTCGAGATGGAATATGACTACACCTGCGAGCAGACTTCCTACAACGACTCTGTCGAGCAGGCTACCTTCATCGACAAAGATGGCCGCAGGACCGATGAGTCTGGAGAAGCACGGCAGAATTGTCTGCATGACATGATGACGTGGTTCCCGTCTAGCGCCTTCACTCGCTATGGCCGCACGCTAGAAGCAACGCCCGAAACGCTCGACCTCTGGAACTTCGACAGCGATGCTGACCGCCAAGCGGCGGCAGATACACTCCGTAAGGGCGGAGTTGTCTTGACCCATAACAGCCACCTCGATGGGCGCGACCATGCCGAGTTCACCGCTGTTCGGACCCCACAGGGCCAAACCGAACCGCGCGAAGAGGTTAGCGCTACGCTGCCTGCGGTCGAGGCGCTTCCCGCGTTGGGCCGCGATCTCAGGTTGGTTAGCCCTGCGGCGGCAAAGAAGCTAAAGATCTCCTCCTCCCGAATCGGCACGGCGATTGTCTTCGATAAGACTTTGGAGCGCAGCCAACAGAAGGAAATTGAAGAAGCCGTAGAAAACGCTACCGGCGGCGAATACGAGATTTCCTTCACAAAGACCACGAGCAAGGCAAAGGAATACGCCCCTGCCATTGCCCTATGGGGCATCGGCTTCATCTTGTTAGTGCTCATCATCGCCAACTCCGCGGCAGCGCTACGCCGCAGCGGAAAGCTCTTTGAGTCTTTGGGTGCAGAACCTTCCCTCATGCCGAAGGTCGCCGCTTGGCGCACGTGGTTGGTTGGCACGATCGGCATGACGCTCGGTTTCATCGTCGGCGAGATTATTGGAATCATCATGATTCGTGTGCCGCGGTCAGGCAGGCCCGAAGCAAACGAGCTGTTCTATCAGGGAGATCTCTACAGCATGGACTGGTGGCAACTTGCGGGCGTGTTCATAGTGCCTTTGCTTGGTGCGGGCGGTTCCTGGTTGGTGCACCGGCGCTTAAGTGCAGTCGAGGCTGAACAAAACGATTAGCCCAAGAGCCACAACAGCAAATTGACCCGAACGCAAGGCCTGTACCAAGTCTAGGTACAGGCCTTATCGCAGCTCAGGAGGGGCTTTTACTGAATGAATCCTGGCAGCTCCATAACGCCACCCCCAACATCCACCCCCACAACCTAAACCCATACTTCACAGTCGTAACTATTTTCACATTAGTAACATGTGTAACATGCTGGCATGTTCGAATAATTTTCGAACATTTCCTGTCTTTACCTGCAATTTTCACAATTGCAACAGTACGAAAAGCTCGATAACTTTATCTCGTTGCCATAAACGGCCTCGATATTCCGGATTGAACTTTTTCGGCGTGTCGAAACGCGTCCGTTTGGCACTACAGGCTTAACCGAGCCACCCCGACCATGCACCGCCATGAAAAGGACCCGAAGTTATGAAGCGCAATCTCCGCGCACGCAAGACTGTGGCGCTTACTGCTTTGGCAGTTTGCACCACCCTTGCCACCACCATGGGCGCTACCGCCTCTGCCGCGCAGCCGGCAGCTAGCGTAGACGTCTCTGATGGCTCGTCACAGCCAGAAGTATCTACTAATGCAGATAACGCCACGCTTATCGACGCCTTCGTCGGGCTGACCAAGTCCACGGCCGGCGTACTCGCGGGCGCTGCTACCCCAGAGGTATCGAATGAGGGCGGGGCGCTGAACATCGTTCTCGACCCTTCGAGTGTTCCGGGGCTTGCCCAGGCTTTCGCGCCTTCCGGCAATCACTCCGGACTGAAGCCAACGAAGAGCCAGGACTCCGCGGGCAACACCGTGGTGTTTCCTACTTCCGGCACTCTTACTTCCGGCTTCGGCCCGCGCTGGGGCGCCTTCCACAGCGGAATCGACATTGCTAATCCGATTGGCACGCCGATTTACTCCATCATGGACGGTGAAGTTATCTCCTCTGGTCCGGCTCAAGGCTTTGGCCACTGGATCCGCATCCAACACGATGATGGAACCATCTCCGTCTATGGCCATATGCCGGGCGACCAACTGCTTGTCAACGTCGGAGACCGCGTGAGCGCAGGTCAGCAGATCTCCGTCATCGGCAACGAGGGTCAGTCCACCGGCCCGCACCTCCACTTCGAGGTGCACCCGGGCGGCGGCGCAGCCGTGGACCCGGTCAACTGGTTCGCTCAGCGTGGCATCAACATCTAAGCGAACCGCCCTTTGCGCTTAAAGCTTTTCCATCGGCACGCCGCCGATGAGCATCAAGCGCACTTTGCCGGCGCTTCCAAAGTCCACCGTCACCGTGGCGCGTGGACCGGAGCCGGAGGCATCGATGACCGTTCCCAGGCCGTACTTGGCGTGGTTGACGCGGTCTCCCACAACTAAATTCAGCTGGTTGTTCTTAGGCATCGAGCTGGTAGGAGCAGGCTTACGCGTGCGTTGCGAAGGGGAAGACGTAGCGCGCGGTGAGGTTCTGCCCCAGCCGGACCAATCGGAGCCATAGGAGCGGCCATATTGGTAGGAATCATCTCCGCCCCATGCGCTAGACAACGAGCTGTCTGGTTCTTCACGGCGCCAGTCGATGAGGTCTTCGGGGACCTCGGCGAGGAAGCGGCTGGCCGGATTCGTCATCGGGTTACCCCAGGACGAGCGAAGTATTGCGCGGGTGAGATAGAGCTGCTCGCGAGCGCGTGTGATGCCCACATAAGCCAAGCGGCGTTCCTCACTGAGTTCTTTCGGGTCACCCAAAGAGCGCATGTGCGGGAATTGGCCATCTTCCCAGCCTGTGAGGAAGACGACTGGGAATTCCAAGCCCTTGGCAGTGTGCAAGGTCATCAGCGTGACCACGCCAGTTTCGTTGTCAGGGATTTGGTCTGCGTCAGCTACCAAAGACACCTTCTCTAGGAAAGCCTGGAGCGAGCCGGGTAGGGCCTCCCCCTCGGCGAGCTCTGGGCTTAAATCTTCTACAGCGTCGGCTCCGGTAAACGCCATCTGATTAGCCGCCTCGGAGCTAAATTCTCGGGCAACGGAAACCAACTCGTTGAGGTTATCCAGCCGCGCGCCATCCTGCGGATCATTCGAGTTCTCCAACTCCGCACGGTATCCAGTTGCATCGAGCACGGCACTGAGCAGATCACCAAGATCCGGCTGATGAGTAACCTCGTTAATCATGCTCGGAATCTGAGCGCGGATGCCTTCCATCATCTCGTTGAACTTCGACACTGCATTAACGGCTCGTGTGCCCATGCCCGCAATGTTGCCCGCGGCGGCATCGTACAGGGCCTTTCCAAAGCTCACTCCCAGGTTCTCTGCACGCAGCGCGATCTGGGATTGTGCTTTATCACCGATGGCGCGCTTTGGAACGTTGATAATGCGGCGCAGGCTCACTGTGTCATCCGGATTATCAATGATGCGCAGATAAGCCACCATGTCACGGATTTCGCGGCGTTCATAGAAGCGAGTGCCGCCCACAACCTTGTACGGGATTCCGGAGCGAACAAAGATATCTTCCAACGCACGCGAGGCATTGTTCGTGCGGTACATGATCGCCATATCGGAATAGGCGCGGCCCTTATCTGCCAGAGAGTCGATCTCAGAAGCAATAAAACGGGCCTCATCATGCTCATTATCGGCGACATAGCCGACGATCTTCGCGCCTTCGCCGTGCGCAGTCCACAGATTCTTCTCACGGCGGCCCTCGTTCTTCGCGATGAGAGCGTTCGCCGCGTTCAGAATGGTCTGAGTGGAGCGATAGTTCTGCTCCAACAAAATGGTGTGCGCCTGCGGATAGTCACGCTCGAATTCCTGAATGTTGCGGATCGTAGCGCCACGGAAGGCATAAATGGACTGATCTGAGTCACCCACCACGCACAATTCTGGTGCATCGGGGCCTAGCTCTCCCCTACCCACCAATGCAGAAACCAGCGCATACTGCGCATGGTTGGTGTCCTGATACTCATCGATAAGAACGTGCTTGAAGCGGCGACGATAGAAATCCACCACCTGTGGGTGCTGATGGAAGATACGCACTACCTCACCGATGAGGTCATCGAAGTCCACGGAATTGGCTGCACGTAAGCGGCGCTGATATTCATCGAAGACGCGTGCAACCGTAATCTCGAAAGGATTCTTGGTCTTTTCTGCTTCTGCCAAAGCGTCAGCCGGCGAGACCAGCTCATTTTTGTGATTCGAAATCTGATTGGCCAGCACACGGGCGGTGTACTTCTTTAGATCCAACTGCATGTCTTTGGCGATCATGGTCAAAAGGCGGCGTGCATCGTCACCGTCATAAATAGTGAAGTTGGTGTTCAGTCCCTGCACCAGCTGCGCATTTTGACGCAAGATCCGCACGCAGATGGAGTGGAAGGTAGAAACCCACATCCGCTCGGCCACTGGCCCCACCAGCTGGCCCACGCGCTCTTTCATCTCCGTGGCGGCCTTGTTGGTAAAGGTAATAGCCAAAATCTCCCACGGAGCCACCCCACGATTGCGCATAAGATAAGCAATGCGGCGGGTAAGCACAGCAGTCTTACCAGAGCCCGCACCCGCCACAATCAGCAGCGGCGAACCAGCGTGCGTAACCGCCTCAAGCTGCTGCGGGTTAAGGCCCTCAGTAAGCGGATCGGGGTCCACAGCACCAGGCGCGCCAGCTGGGTTCGATGCAGCACCAGCAGCAGGCCCCCTCGAAGTAGGAGCCCCAAAGCCACCCGACTGTGACTGCGGCGCGGCAGGCCGGGCTGGGCCACCGAAACCGCCAAAGCCGCCAAAAAGATCCGGCTGGCTGTTGGCAGAATTTTTTCCATCTGGGCGTGGAGCTGGGGAGAATTCAGACGCATTACTCATAGTGCCTACCAACCTACTAGCACCACCGGACATCCCCTCATAACACGCCTTATGCAGGGGAATTCGAATTTATCTGCTGCAGTTTCCTTTTTGGTTTTTAAGTGGCAGAATCTTGGGCTATGTCCTCTGCGAACAACCCGACTGAAAACTCCGCACACGCCAATAGCCTCGATACCAACGTTGTGGACAACGGCATGGAGATCCGCATGCCCTCCGGCACCGATGATCCCTTGAGCGATGCGGAGATTCAGAACTATCGCAAGGAAATCAACCGCTTGGATCGCGTTATCCTCGACGCTGCGAAGCGCCGCACGGAAATCTCCCAGACCATCGGGCGCACGCGCATGAACGCCGGCGGCACCAAGCTGGTGCACACCCGCGAGATTGCCATTCTTAACCAATTTCGCGACGAGCTCGGTGAGGAAGGCCCAGCCATCGCCTCTGCACTGCTGCGCATGGGCCGCGGAAAACTCGGCTAAACCTTTCAATAAATTTCATTTTTCTGGATAAAATACAGTATTCTCTTCGCCATGAATGCAGTTCTTGTCGCGGTCATCGTCATGCTCGTCCTCGCGCTTTTGCGTGTGCATGTTGTTGTCGCACTATTCCTTGGCGCGCTGACGGGCGGCCTGCTTTCCGGCATGGGACTCGACGCCACCATGGTCGCTTTCCAGGAGGGCCTCGGTGGCGGTGCCAAAATTGCCTTGAGCTATGCATTGCTGGGTGCCTTTGCCATGGCGGTCGCCGCGGCGGGCGTGCCGCAGCTGCTCGCCAACGCCTTGATTCGGCGGATCGGCGGGGACGGGGCGTCGCCAAGCGCAGCACAAGCCACCAAGTGGATCTTGGTCGCCGGCCTCATCGCTATGGCTGTGATGAGCCAGAACGTCATCCCCGTGCACATCGCGTTCATCCCGCTTATCGTGCCGCCACTGCTCAAGGTCATGAATGCCCTGCGCCTCGACCGACGTCTGATTACCTGCTGCCTTACTTTCGGCCTGGTCACCACCTACATGTTCCTACCGGTAGGTTTCGGCTCCATCTTTTTGAATGACATTTTGTTATTCAACATCGGCCAAGCAGGCCTTAATACCGAAAGCATTTCCATCATGCATGTCATGGGAATTCCTGCCCTTGGTATGCTCTCTGGCCTGCTGATTGCCATGTTCTTCAGCTACCGCAAACCCCGCGATTACGCCGATACCCCGCTCAGCAATGAAGAGCCAACCGAAGAAGCCCCGTCGCGTTACAAGATTTGGGTCTGCGTTGTCGCCATCATCGCCACCTTCGGCGTGCAGATTGCGATGCAGGCGATGGATTTCGAATCCGATGGTCTTATGGTCGGCGCCCTGACAGGACTTGGCATCATGTTGGTCACCGGCGCCATCGATTGGCGCAAAGCAGACGATGTTTTCTCCGATGGCATGCGCATGATGGCGCTCATCGGTTTCATCATGATTACTGCCCAGGGCTTTGCCTCTGTCATGACAGCCACAGGTCAGGTCGAGGAACTGGTGAGTGCAACCAGCGATATCTTCGGCAGCAACAAGATGATGGCCGCCGCGGTCATGCTCATCGTGGGACTTGTCGTGACGATGGGCATCGGTTCTTCCTTCTCCACGCTTCCCATCATCTCCGTCATCTATGTTCCACTGTGCATGTCACTGGGCTTTAGCCCCGCCGCGACGGTGGCCATCGTCGGCACCGCAGGCGCGCTTGGCGACGCCGGCTCCCCCGCCTCCGATTCCACCCTCGGCCCCACCGCGGGCCTCGGCGCGGACGGCCAGCACGATCACATCCGCGATTCGGTCATCCCGACCTTCCTGCACTTTAATATCCCGCTTCTCATCGCCGGCTGGATTGCAGCAATGGTCCTGTAGCTAACGGCAAAATGCTCCCGCGTGGACTACGGTGGTATCCGTAATTTTTAGTGTCTGACTAAAGCCAGAAAGGCCCTTGTAATGGACATCACCACCCAGCCCCAGTGGAACGCACTTGAGCAGCTCTTTGCGGAGAAGAAAGACCTCAATCTACGTGAGCTCTTCGCGGCTGACCCGCAGCGTGCGGCTCGCTTAACTTTCGACGCTGCGGGGCTGCATGTCGATCTTTCCAAGAACCTGGTCGATGACGATGTCCTCACGGCATTGGTAGAACTTGCACGGGCTGCAGACGTAGAAGGCCGCCGCGATGCCATGTTCGCCGGCGAACACATCAACAACACTGAGGACCGCGCCGTATTGCACACCGCCCTGCGTCAGCCGGCAGACTCGGAGCTTAGCGTCGATGGCCAAGACGCAGTAGCTGACGTTCACGAAGTTTTGGGCCGCATGCGTGCCTTTTCTGATTCCCTGCGCGATGGCAGCTGGCTGGGGCATACGGGCAAAAAGATCCGCACCGTGGTCAACATCGGCATCGGCGGCTCCGACTTGGGCCCGGGCATGGCCTCGAAGGCGCTGCGCAGCTACGAAGACGCCGGCATCAAGGCACTTTTTGTCTCCAACGTTGACCCGGCTGACATGGCTGCAGCGCTGGACCAGGTAGAAGCTGAGGAGACTCTGTTCATCATTGCTTCTAAGACCTTTACCACCCAGGAAACCCTGACCAATGCGCACGCGGCACGCGCATGGCTCGTCAGTAAGTTGGGTGATGAGGCGGCAGTGGCCAAGCACTTCGTTGCTGTATCGACCAACGCCGAGAAAGTCTCCGAGTTCGGCATCGACACTGCGAACATGTTCGGCTTCTGGAACTGGGTGGGCGGCCGCTACTCCATGGATTCCGCCATCGGCCTGTCCCTGATGTGCACCATCGGCGCGGATAACTTCATGGACATGCTTGCCGGCTTCCATGCGATGGACGAGCACTTCCGCACCGCGGAGCTTGCGCAGAACCTACCGGTCCTGATGGGCATGCTCGGCGTGTGGTACTCCGACTTCCACGGCGCACAGACCCATGCGGTCCTGCCTTATTCTGAGGACCTAGGCCGCTTCCCTGCTTATCTACAGCAGCTGACCATGGAGTCCAACGGCAAGTCCGTTCGCCGCGACGGCACCGCAGTTTCCACCGGCACTGGGGAAATCTACTGGGGCGAGCCGGGCACCAACGGCCAACACGCTTTCTTCCAGCTTATCCACCAGGGCACTCGCCTTATCCCGGCGGACTTCATCGGTTTTGCTCGCCCGCAGCAGGACTTCCCTACTGCCGACGGCACCGGCTCCATGCACGATCTGCTGATGGGTAACTTCTTTGCTCAGACCAAGGTTCTGGCATTCGGCAAGACTGCCGAGGAAATCACGGCGGAAGGCGTTGCCCCTGAGCTGGTTCCTCACAAGGTCATGCCAGGCAACCGTCCGACCACCACCATCATGGCGGAGCAGCTGACCCCGGCTGTGTTGGGCGCGCTCATCGCGCTCTACGAGCACATCGTGTTCACCCAGGGCGTTATCTGGGATATCAATTCCTTTGACCAGTGGGGCGTGGAGCTGGGCAAGCAGCAGGCTAATGACTTGGCGCCGGCAGTCTCCGGCAAGGAGGAAGCCGCATCCGGCGACCAATCCACCGACGAGCTCATTGGTTGGTACCGCTCCAACCGCTA
Source organism: Corynebacterium sp. HMSC076D02 (assembly GCF_001813815.1). Classification (NCBI taxonomy): domain Bacteria; kingdom Bacillati; phylum Actinomycetota; class Actinomycetes; order Mycobacteriales; family Corynebacteriaceae; genus Corynebacterium; species Corynebacterium sp. HMSC076D02. The sequence goes on along the minus strand of NZ_KV814065.1, from coordinate 36,971 downwards.
AGCGCCTAGCACTTAACGGTTGGCTCGAAACTAATTAAGCCCCGGCCCGGGAATAGGGCTGGCAATGCGGGCACCACCAGATGATGCGCTCCAGCTCGCCTTCTTCCCCGCCGGCGTCAACGCCGCCGAGCGTCGACTTGGCAATTGGCGTGCCACACCGCCTGCACTTGGCGTTATTTCTGCCGAAGACATAGGTGGTCTCCCCGGCGCGCCGCACACCCGTGGTCACGCGCACTGGGGAGTTGCGGTTGGCCCACATGATGCGCCGCGATATCTCCAGAATCCGCGGCACATCCACTTGGGCCACGCGAAGGGCTGGGTGCACGCCCGCGATGAAGCAGGCCTCCGCCCTGTATTCGTTGCCGATTCCGGCCACGTTTTTCTGATCCAGCAGCGCCGCCCCAATGGTACGGGTGGGCTGGCTTAAGATTCGCCGCGCGGCTTCGTCCGCGCCCTCAGACTCCCACTGCTCGCTCAAGATATCTGGGCCCAAATGCGAAATCCGCTCGTTGTACAAGGAGGCAGGATAGGCCTCGACCATGCCCAGCCAGTGGCCCACCAGCTCAATATCGCGCGGGCTACTAGCGAGCTGCAGCACCACCCGCGCGCTATGGCCCGGCTTGCGCCACCTATCGCCCTTGTAGTGAATGGCCCACTGGCCTTCCATCTTCAAGTGAGTATGTAGCACCAAGCTTTCAGCATCGGGCCGCGCGAACTGCATGAAAAGATGCTTTCCATAAGGCCACACACGAGAAACTGTGCTGCCCTCCAAATGCACGGTGGCATACCGGGGCACCCTAAGCGACGCCCCGGTGACCTCGCGGCCGGTCATAAACTGCAGCTTATTGGACAACTGCAGGACGGAATCACCTTCTGGCATGCAACCAGTCTAACTAGATGGCAAAACCAGCTCGTTAAAGATGAGGTACCCGGTAGCTGCTGAAGCAATTTACCATCCTGGTTTTACCGTTTGAGTCCTGTTTCTAGCGGCGGCTGCCCCGCGGACGAAATCCACCCGGCGCGCCACGGCCTGGTTCGGGAGGATCGTCAAAGCTTAAATCCGGTAGCTCCGCCAGAGCTTCCGAAACGCTTCGGCCGCGGCGTGGCTCCATGGGCTTTTGCCAGGGGTCGCTGCGGTTGTCTTCGATGCGGCGGGACGTGCGCGGCGGCGCAGCCTTGGCCGAGATCCGCACGCCACGGGGACTGATACCTGCGCCAAGGCCTCGCAAACGAGTGGCGATTGCCGATTCGAATGCGGGCGCTCCGTTGATTTTCTCAATCACCAGCGGGCTCAAGCGCCCTGCGGCGATGAGCTCCGTGAGACCTTCAAGCACTTTGCCAAGCACTTCATCAGCATCGATGTCTTCAGGCAGGGCGTCCAAGAAAGTTGTCAGCGTCTTTCCACCGCGGGTTAGATGCGCCACGCAGAGGCCGTCTATCAGCACCACTAGGGCACCGGCGCTACGGGTGGGGCCGTGGCCGCTGTCCGCGCCATCGCGCTGCGGCCAAGCAAGGGCTGCACCATATGGGTTGGCGGGATCCGTCGCGGCGAGCACGTAGGTATTAATTTCCGCAGTGCTCGCAGTGCCAGATGGCCAGCCCGTCACGTCGGGAGAATCGTTCATGCCACGCAAGCGATCGATGACCGCGGGAGTAGAAAACTGCGCCGCGCCAAGCCCTTCAAGCACATAGCCGCGCACCGCCTTGCCAGATTCCTCAAAGCCAGAGAGCACTTTATAGGCCAGCGCGAAGCCGCCGAGCACGTCCTCGGCCACCACGGAACCCCGAGTGAGCACGCCATAGCGGTCAAGCCAAGCCTCACCGTGCGCTACGGAGCGGCTCGTCGCGTCGACGCCTTGGCCTGACACGGAAGCAGCCCAACGGCCGGCCACGTCTGGGGCGGTTGCGGCCCCGCCGAGGCCCTGCGTTTGGGCAAAGGACGTGCGTCCCATGCGCAGCCGGGAACGGGTGGGGCGTCGCTTAGCGCGGTGCGCAGTTGCTCCCGAGCGCGAGCCGGCCGCGGCAATGTGCGTGCGGATTGGAGCAAAGGAATCGGGACTAACCAGGCCCATTTCTACCAGCTGCCACAGCGCTTCCCGCAGCTCCTCGGCAGTGCCAGGCACCTGCGCCGCGATATCGTTAAACAGGTAACTGCCGCCACCGCGCAGGACCTCCAGCGCCGCTAATTGCAGCATGCTCAACCCTTGCTCGTCAGGGTCAACCTGCGGCGCCAACTGCGCCGCGTAGTCCACCGGCAGCAACATGATCCACGGGTCATTCGTGCCAGCCTTGCCAGCGCCCACGATGAGCACCTCGCCGTTAGAGGTCAGCTCATCGAGCATGGTCGGTGAGTAATCGCCCACGCGCGTCGGCAGAATCAGCGACTCCCACGCAGAGGCTGGCAGACGCACGCCGGCGAGCTGTTCAATCACGCTGTAGACGCCATCCGCCCCGCGTAGCGCAGGACGCTTGCCCACGGGCGCTACCTGCTGCCAATCGGGCAAGAAGCGTCCGAAAGCGGCGGCGCTAACAGGCTCCGTTGCAGCGCGTGCCGCTGCCAGCGAGCGCGAGCGAATGGTGCGCAAGACCTCCGCAGCGCAGTACTCGGTCTCCTCGATTCCTTGGCGGTAGCGGCCTTCCACCACGCTATCGAGACTCGCCAGCGCGGTGTGTGCTGCCGAGGCCGAAAGGCCAAAGGCCGCCTGCAAGTCCCCCAGCACGAAAGGACCGCGGGTGCGTGCCCAACGCGAGACCAGCTGTTGCAAGGCATCGGTGATGGTGGACTGTTGCGCGGCAACACCAGGCGGGACGGGCACGCCGAGTCCGTCGCGAAGCAGCGGCGCATCAAGAGGTTGCGCGAAGTGCTCGCGTCCGGCAATGCGCACCCGCATCACGCGGACACCCAGAGAATCAATTGCACTCAGCGGCACCGAGGCATGCTCCGCCATCTCTTCCACCGGAATCGGCCCCAGCACCCGCAGCAGGTCCGCGACTTCCTCCGTCGTACGCGCCCGACGCTCCGCGGAGGTGCGCTGCAGCTGGGCGTGCACCTGCTCGATGACCTCCGGATCTAAAAGCTCCCGCAGCTCCACCGTGCCCAAAAGCTTGGCCAGAAGCGCCGGATCAAGCGCCAGCGCCGCCGCCCGCTTTTCCGCCAGCGGAGAATCACCCTCGTACATGAAGGCGCCGGTGTAATTAAACAGCAGCGTCGAAGCAAAGGCGAAGGCTGCTCTGTGGTCACCTCCGCGATGCGAATGCGACGCAAAGCCAGCTCGCGCATGGTTTCCGTCAACGCCGGCAGATCATAGACATCCTGCAGGACCTCGCGGACCGTCTCCAGGATGATGGGAAAGGAAGGGTACTTCCGCGCGACGTCGAGAAGCTGTTCTGCCCGCTGACGCTGCTGCCACAGCGGCGCGCGCTTGCCGGGATTGCGGCGCGGCAGCAACAGCGCACGCGCGGCACACTCACGAAAACGCGAGGCAAAGAGCGCGGAACCGCCCACCTGCTCGGCCACGATGTCCGAAATTTCATCGGCGTCGAAAAGAAAAAGCGCAGCATCCGGCTCCTTTTCCCCCTCGGGCAAGCGCAGGACGATACCGTCGTCGCCAGCCACTGCTTGCGCGTCCATGCCGGTCAGCTCCGCCACCCGCTGCCCCACCGCAAGCGCCCAGGCGGCATTCACACCCCGGCCGAACGGCGTGTGCAACACCACGCGCCAATCCCCGAGTTCGTCCTTAAAACGCTCGAGAACCAAGGTCTTCTCATCCGGAATAACACCCGTGGCCTCATGCTGTTCCTGCAGATAGGCCACGATGTTATTCACCGCATGCCCATCTGCGTCCTGGATAATCTCTGGAGAAAGGTGCACCTGCCGGCGATAAGCGCCCAAGGCCTTGCCTAGCTCATAGGGACGTCCTGCCTGGTCGCCATTCCAGAAAGGCAACCGGCCAGTGTGCCCCGGCGCAGGGGTGACAATCACCTGATCGCGCGTGATTTCCTCAATGCGCCAGCTAGTAGCACCCAAGGTAAAGATATCGCCCACGCGGGATTCATAGACCATCTCCTCGTCGAGCTCACCCACGCGCCGGGGCGCGGCATTTTCTGCCCCTGCAGGCAGGAAAACGCCAAACATTCCGCGGTCCGGAATCGTGCCGCCGTTGGTAACAGCCACGCGCTGCGCACCGGGGCGCGGGCTCAGTCGGCCAGTGATGCGGTCGAAGACCACGCGGGGTTTGAGCTCCGCGAAGTCCGTGGAGGGATAGACGCCGGAGACCAGGTCGATGACGGAATCGAATACCTCCCTGGCCAAATCGCGATAGGGCCACGCGCGGCGCACCATGGCGTACCAGGCATCCACGTCTAGGCCACCCGCGTTATCTGGGGAGGTAACCGGAGCAACCTCGGCGGCGGCGACGGCTGCCACGGTCTGCTGTGCCAACACATCTAACGGGTTCTGCGGGGAGTGCATCTCCTCGATGAGGCCCTCGCGCATACGCGCCACGGTAAGAGTGGATTGCACAAGGTCAGCACGGTGCTTCGGATAGAAAGAACCCTGCGATACAGCGCCCACGGAGTGCCCGGCACGGCCCACACGCTGCAGACCAGAGGCTACCGAAGGCGGTGATTCCACCTGCACCACTAGATCGACCGCGCCCATGTCGATGCCCAGCTCTAGCGAGCTGGTGGCCACCACTGCTCGCAGTGTTCCTTCCTTGAGCATCGTTTCAGTCAATGTGCGCTCATCCTTCGACACCGAGCCGTGGTGTGCGCGAGCGATGACGGCAGGTGCCTTGCCGGCGACGTCGACTTGCTTCATCAGCTGCGCTGGGTCCCGGCGCGTAGCAGGCGACAAGCTTTCCGGATCATGTTCCATGGCATAAAGCTCATTGAGCCGGGAGGTCAGGCGCTCCGCGGTACGCCGCGAGTTCACGAACACGAGCGTGGAGCGATGCTCCATGATTTCGCCGTAGAGGTCTTCTTCAATAAACGGCCAAATGGATTTCGCGGTGGGCAATGCCGAATCAGCCACCGCCGCGGGGCCAGTAATGCCCAGTGGATCATCCACTGTCATCTCACCGATAGTGGAGCCTTGCTCTGGGGTGGGCAGATCCGACATGTCTTCCACGGGCACGTGGACATCAAGCTGCCAGCGTTTTTCAGCCGGCGGTGCCACGATTTCTACGGGCCTGTCGCCGCCCAAAAAACTCGACACTGCAGAAAGCGGGCGCACCGTTGCCGATAGCCCGATGCGTTGGAACTCCCCCGCCACGGCCGCCAGCCGCTCGAGCGTGAGCGCCAAGTGCACGCCACGCTTGGTGCCGGCCAGGGCGTGGATTTCATCAATGATGACGGTATCGACGGCAGATAGGATGCCCGCGGCCTTCGAGGTCAGCATCAAATAAGCCGACTCCGGAGTGGTGATGAGGATATCCGGCGGGCGGCGTACCTGCCGGAAGCGTTCTGCAGAAGGTGTATCCCCGGAGCGTACGCCGACGGTGATGTCGGGGGCGTCAAGTCCTAATCGTTCTGCCGCACGAGCGATGCCGTTCAGCGGAGCACGCAGGTTATTTTCCACGTCCACGCCAAGCGCCTTCAGCGGGGAGATATACAAAACCTTGACGCCTGAGTTGCTGCCCTTTGCCGGCTGTCCTACGGGCAGTGCAGTTTGGCCTTCCTTTTCCACGAGGGAATTTAAGGCCCATAAAAACGCCGCCAGGGTTTTACCGGAGCCGGTGGGGGCGACCACGAGCGCATGGTTGCCGGATGAGATCTGCTCCCATGCCTCGCGCTGTACGGGCGTGGGCGCTGCGAAAACGTCCTCGAACCATTGCCGGACTTGGGGCCGGAAGCGGGTTAGGACGTTTTTGTTCATGCCTTACTCTAACGCGCGCGGTAATCTAGCATGCATGACCGTCGAGATTTCTGATTCCCGCCTGACCAATTCACTAGCCAACGGCTGCGGTGAGATCCTCAAAGGTGTGCGCAACGGTGGCCTGCTGCGCGGCCTCGCGCTTGGCGACGCCGGCGATGAAGCCGCACAAGAATGGATCAGCCGGGTAATTGCGCAGCACCGCCCCGAAGACGGCCTGCTTTCCGAGGAAGCAGCAGACGATCTCAGCCGTTTGAAGAAGGAACGCGTGTGGATCGTCGATCCCCTCGATGGCACCAAGGAGTTTGCCACCGGCCGCCAAGACTGGGCTGTTCACATCGCGCTCGTGGTCAACGGCATGCCACAGCATGCGGCCGTGGCCATGCCGGATTTGGGCGTAACCTTCCGCTCCTCCGATGCCCGCGCCGTTACCGGCCCGCTTTCTAAGAAGTTTGTGGTCTCCCGCAACCGTCCGCCCCAGGTGGCTTCCCATATTGGGGAAAAGATGGGATTTGAAACCGTCGGCATCGGTTCTGCCGGTGCCAAGGCAATGCACGTTCTGCTCGGTGACTTTGACGGCTATATCCACTCAGGCGGCCAGTACGAGTGGGACCAGGCTGCGCCGGTGGGCGTTGCCATGGCGGCGGGCCTGCACTGTTCCCGTTTGGATGGCTCCCCAATTCGTTTCAACAACGAGGACACCTTCATCCCAGACCTGCTCATCTGCCGGCCGGAACTCGCCGATGAAATCCTGGAGCACGCTGCTGCCTATGCCGAAGAAAACGGCGGCTTTTAAGCGTTCCTCAACTTTTAGGCGTTTCAGCAAAAAGGCTTCTACACTTGAGAACCATGATCCAGACCCCATATGAGGACCTCCTCCGCAAAGTTTTGGAAGAAGGCGCGGACAAAGGTGACCGCACCGGCACCGGCACGCGCTCAATTTTCGGTGCGCAGTTGCGCTATAACTTGGCGGAGTCTTTCCCGCTGCTGACCACCAAGAAGGTCTACTTCCACGGCGTTATCGGCGAGCTGCTGTGGTTCCTCAAGGGCGATTCCAACGTGAAGTGGCTGCAGGACAACAACGTCCGCATCTGGGATGAGTGGGCTGACGCCGATGGCGAGCTGGGCCCTGTCTACGGCGTCCAGTGGCGCTCGTGGCCTACCCCGGATGGCACACATGTTGACCAGATCCAGCAGGCTCTGGACACACTGCAAAATAATCCGGATTCTCGTCGCAACCTGGTCTCCGCCTGGAATGTGGCAGAACTAGACAAGATGGCGCTTATGCCCTGCCACCTGCTATTCCAACTTTACGTGGCAGACGGCAAGCTCTCCCTGCAGGTCTATCAGCGTTCGGCGGACATGTTCCTGGGCGTGCCTTTCAACTTGGCTTCCTATGCTGCGCTGGCCCACATGTTTGCGCAGCAGGCTGGACTGGAGGTCGGCGAGCTCATCTGGACTGGCGGCGACTGCCACATCTACAACGACCACCTGGAGCAGGTCAAGGAGCAACTCTCCCGCGAACCACGCCCCTACCCGCAGCTCAAGCTGCACAAGGCTGACTCGTTGTTCGACTACACCTTCAACGATTTCGAGGTCGAAGGATACGATCCCCACCCCACCATCAAAGCGCAGGTTTCCGTCTAATGTTGGGCGCAATCTGGGCGCAGTCCTTGGACGGCATCATCGGCGATGGCTCGGTCATGCCGTGGCACGTACCAGAGGACCTCAAGCACTTTAAGGAGGTCACGCTGGGCTCGCCCGTAGTGATGGGCCGACGCACGTGGGAATCTCTAAACCCGAAGTTTCGCCCGCTGCCAGGCCGCGATAACTTTGTTCTCTCCCGCAAGGAGCCGGGCCAATGGTCCGCTGGGGCGAGCACAACCAGCAACCTCAACGACCTAACTTCCACGCTTTCCGACGCCTGGATCATCGGCGGCGGCCAGCTATACGCCTCAACCTTGGATGAGGTCGACGTCATCGAAATTACGCTGATGGGCGTTAACATCGGGGACATCTACGGTGATGACGCAGTCTATGCCCCCGCAGTTCCGGAGACTTTCGGCTTGGCGGCTAGCACTGATTGGCTCACTTCTGAAAAGGGCCACCTGACCATTCCGGGGCAGCCACCGAGTGAGCTGCCGATTAAATACCGCTTTTTAACTTATGAACGAAAGGACGCCGCTTAAATGACCGTCGCAACTCCCGAAACCACCGAGCACGTCACAGTCTTCTACGCCGACTGGTGCCCGTTTTGCGCGAAGCTGCTCAAGGCGCTGAACCGCACGGAGACGCCATACGCGCTTGTCGACGTCGAGGCCGAAGGCACTGAGGACATAAACGAGTGGATCAAGTCCGTCAATGACGGCAACCGCATCGTGCCAACCGTGCTCTACTCCGATGGCACCTCCGTTACCAACCCACCGGCGTCCTCTGTGCGCAATAAGCAGAAGGAATTGGCCGAGAGCTAATCCAAACCCCAGCCATTTCGGAGCGCCCCTGCCCCACTGCTATGATTAGCCACGTTGCACACGCAACCCCGCCCCAGTAGCTCAGGGGATAGAGCACGGCTCTCCTAAAGCCGGTGTCGGTGGTTCGAATCCACTCTGGGGCACAAAATCTTTCACAAAACTTCCCCGTTGACCAGCGCAGACAGGGGGGTTTCAGCAGTACGCCCGCTTTCGGGCCACCCCGGCTCCTACTGTTCCTCATTCTCGCGCGCTATAGGAATCGTGAGCGCCACCTAAACGGTGAGGCTAACCAGCAAAACGAGGTGTAAAGGCTCGGCGAACATCGCCCGCGAACCGTTCTTTATCCATTCGTTGACCAACACGACAATAATGCCTAGGGTCTGGATGACAAACGCAATTCTGATATTGCGCAGATTCTTTGCGAGTAAACGTTCGTCAGAGATCTTGTTTAGGATTGGCAATTCTGTTCCTCCCAAAATAGTTGGTCGAGCGAGCTATCCAACCTGTGACAGATCGCAAGGCAAAGCTTGAGGGTCGGGTTATACCGGCCGTTTTCAAGCAGATTGATTGTTTGGCGCGTAACCCCGCCATGGAAAACGCTGGATGAATGTGGCCATCGGAAAGCGCCTAGCACACTGCACAAAGCTAGTATTCCAGCGGGTCTGCCAGCATCTGCACCGATATCTCTAGGCGCTCTCAATAACGGCCACCGGTGTACGCCTCACCGTGGTCTCCAGCCACGGCCGAATATGACGATAACGCGCCGAGCCATCCGCCATAATCGCTCGCGTTGGTGGGATCAAAGAAGCGGATACCGTTTAATGCAGTCTTGAAAGGGCGACTTAACCACCTCACCCTCCAAGCACCCGATCAAGGGTGCTAAAAATTTACTGCACGTTTACATCGATCCCAAGTTGTCTTAACTTCAGTGCAGTTAGATTGATGTTCCTGATCACTATTTTCTCTGGAGGAACTCCCACGATGAAGTCGAAGCACACTTCTCTCTCTGCCATAGCCCTTGCTTCAACCGTCCTTCTTACTTCGTGCGGTGAGCCTGCGTCCAACCAAGAAGATTCACAGGCGACCAGCGACTCAACCTCAATAACCGTCTATACCTCCGAACCAGAGGAAAAGGTCGATGAGATCAATGCGGCCTTCAACGAGGAATACCCCGATATCGAGGTCAATGTATACCGCGCTGGCACCGGTGATTTGAACGCCCGCATCTCTTCAGAGAAGCAATCTGGCGACATTGAAGCGGATGTTTTCTGGGCAGCCGATGGACCTACCTTTGAAAATTACGCTGAGGATGGTGACCTCATCGAGCTTGCCGATGTCGATTCCGATGACATCATCGACGAGGCCAAGGACGACAAGAATTTTTATGTCGGCACGCGCATAATCCCTACGATAATTGCTTATAACACCGACGAGATCGCAGAAGACGATGCCCCGACCTCCTGGGCGGATCTCACCGATCCGAAGTACAAAGACAAACTCGTCTTACCTAACCCAGCGGTCTCCGGTGCAGCGGCATTCAACGCCTCAGCGTGGAAGAATAATTCAGACCTCGGAGAAGCGTGGATCGAAGATCTGGGCAAGAATGCCCCGATGATCGCAGACTCCAATGGCCCTACCTCCCAAGAAATCGCCTCCGGTTCCAAGCCCGTGGGCGTGGTCGTCGATTACTTAGTCCGCGACCTGGCGGATAAGGGGTCCCCAATTGCCCTCGCCTACCCCACCGAAGGATCACCATATATTTCTGAGCCTGCGGGCGTATTCAAAGACTCCCAGGAACAGGAAGCAGCCCAGAAATACATCAACTTCCTGCTTTCAAAGAAGGCACAAGAAATCGCCGTCGAGCAGTCGTACCTCCCGGTGCGTGAGGACGTGAGAACCCCAGCAGGCACCCCTGAACTCACAGACATTGAGCTCATGGACCAGGACTTGGGGAAAATCACCAAGGATAAAGACGCCGCCGTCGAGGTATTCCAAAAGGCAGTGTCTTCCTAGTTCTTGGTGGCCCACTTGTTGAAAAATCCCTCCGTATCCGCGCTACGTGTTGGCGTGTGGCTGATTGCCATTGGCCTGTTCATCGCGCCTTTGACCCTTGTTGTCTCCCTTGCACTGGGCGGAAACCAAATTCCCATCTTGCTAGAGCAAGGGCTCGGCATCGCCACATGGAATTCGCTATTTACCACGGCGCTTTCAGCTCTCGCTGCCGTCATCATCGGCACCGTTATTGCCATCGCGCTAGACCGCACAGATATCTACGGCTCTTCGGTACTGCGCCTATTCTTGCTTTCGCCTCTCTTGGTTCCGCCATTTATCGGAGCGATCGCCTGGATTCAACTCTTCGGCCCGAATCAGGGCTTGAATAAGCTTTTTGAGTTCGAAATATGGAATATCTACGGCGCAGACGGGGTCATTGCGCTGATGACTATCCATTCTTTTCCCACGGCATATGTCATCATTTCTTCAAGCTTGCGCTCCATCTCCCCCGATTTTGAGCTAGCCGCCCGAGTATCTGGGGCTTCCGTGGTGACAGTTCTGCGCACGGTCACCCTTCCACTCCTGCGCCCCGCACTATTGTCCGCGTTCACTCTCACAGCAATTGCTAATCTGGCTGATTTCGGCATTCCCGCTATTATCGGATCGCCGACTCGGTTCGAAACGCTCGCGACGATGATTTACCGGTTCATTGATTCCGGCACCGTATCCAACCCCTTACAAGTGGTATCGACCATCGGCGTTGTCCTCTTATTTTTGGGAATCGGCACAGTAATCATGGACTATCTCACCTCCCTGAAAAACTCGTCTTCTACACATGACTCCGGAAGTCCGGCGCGTTTCGCACTGCATTCGGCGCGCTGGCCGGTCACGATCATCATGTGGGTGTGCGGGCTCGCCATTTCCATTGGCCCAATTCTCGGTTTGGCCTACCGCGCATTGCTGCCAGCTCCTGGGGTTCCATTTACCTTAGAAACCATCTCGCTGGCGAACTTTAGCAGCGCTTTATCCAACCCGCGCGTCATCGACGGACTCAGTAATTCCGCATTTCTGTCAATAACCGCCGCGATAATCTGCGGGGTTCTTGGTTGGGTCATCGGAATTCTAGTGACCCGGACTCAGGCTCGAGGAAATACGCTTTTAACCCTTTCTGCACTGCTACCGAGCGCGCTGCCTGGGCTTATCATCGGTGTCGCCTGGCTGATTGCCGGGCGCTATACCGGGCTGTATAACACCATTTGGATAATCCTTATCGCCTACGTCTGTGCTTTTACCGCACTCGTTGTCCAGGCCGTGCGTGCCCCGCTAATAAGCACCCCGGTCACCGTGGAAGAAGCAGCGCGCATTTCCGGCGCCACGCCGCTTAAGGCGCTATTTACTACCACCGGCGCGATGACCATTCCAGCGGCGATATCCGGTGCGGTGCTCGTAGCGGTGACCGCGATTCGAGAACTTACTATTTCCGTACTCCTCGTCGCACCCGGAACGACAACACTGGGTGTTCAAGTCTTCAACCTGCAACAGGCAGGAAATTATAACCAGGCATCGGCACTCGCCCTGCTCTTTGCGCTACTTGGCATCATTGCCGTCGCACTGACTATCCGTGCTCCCAAGGTAAGGACTTAATAATGGCGAAAATTGCAGCTTCCCACCTCACGGTCACTTTTCCGGACGGAACCACCGGCTTGCGCGATATCAACCTCTCCATCGAACCTGGGGAACTCATTGCACTCGTTGGCCCGTCAGGCTCCGGTAAAACCACGCTCTTACGCACCATCGCTGGTTTTATTTCTCCATCGTCAGGTGAGCTTTACATAGATGGCCGGAAGATGACTGCTATTCCTCCCGAGAAACGCAGCATCGGCATGGTCTTCCAACAGCACGCGATCTGGCCGCACATGTCTGTTAAAGACAATGTTGGCTACCCGTTGCGCCAGGCGAAAGTAGCAAAGCCCGAGCGCGAAGAGCGCATTTCTGAGACTTTAGCTCTCGTGGGCCTGCCAGGATTCGAGAACCGTACTCCGGACAGCCTTTCTGGTGGGCAGCGCCAGCGCGTTGCGCTGGCCCGGGCGATCGTTGCTAATCCCACGGTTTTATTACTGGATGAAGCTCTTTCAGCCCTCGATGAACCATTGCGCGATAATTTGCGCCGCGAGCTGGTAATCCTGACGCAAAAGCAGCGCTTAACCACGGTGCACGTCACCCACGATCGCGCCGAGGCGCTGGCAATCGCAGATAGAGTCGTGGTTCTAGATGGCGGCGAAATCCAGCAGATTGCTACCCCACAACAGCTGCTGGAAAATCCCGGAAGCCCGCTGGTCGCGGGATTTATTGCGGATGCCACAATAGTCCAGGCCGCTATCTCAGGAGGCCGCGTCGAGTGCCCAACCCTTGGCATTTCTTGGCCATTGAGTGAAGTCTCCGTGCGGGGCGAAGGCACTAAGGCCGCCATCCTACCGCACCACGCAACAATCGTGGAGGAAAACCATCCAGGTGCCACGGTTCCAGCAGTAGTTGACTCTGCCATTTACGAAGCCGGCCACTACTCCGTTACCGCCACCCATGGATCGGGAACCACATTCCGCACCACCGCGGACGATAAGCCAGCGATGGGACAAACGGTGCGCATCCGCTTCGCGCCGCCCTTGGTTTTTTAGATCACCACCCCGCAAGAACCATGACCAGCTCAGCGATGGCACGGTGCCGCCGTTTTGCAGCGGTTACACCCGCCGTCTTAAGCATAAAATTTTAGGCTAATACCGATCACAGCCGACACGGAACGCTGGTTATCACACCCATCTTCATCACCATGCTCTCAGAAGGCAGTGTCGTATATAGTCTGAACCCGCTTGAACTCTAAGCCATAAGTGAGAGCACTAAGCAATCCTGCATTGACCTTAACGGCGTGGAAATTTCGGTATACCGCGCCATCAATCCGGATGACGCCAGCATCTCGCTCGTCCGCCGGGAACGGCTAGTTATCGTTGGAGGGACACCTTTTGGCGGCCGTTGCGGGGTCTGCCGCAGTGGAGGTAGACGTCGTAACGTCCCAGCGCGCGGAGCCGAAATCTTTTGATGTGCACATGGAAGGTGACCGCGTAAATGAGGACGGGGCATCGCGCCAGTCGGAGGTTCGCGTGGGCTTCGATCTATCGTTCCCGGATACCCCCGAGGGCAACCAAGCGCGCAAGCTCGTGGACAACCTGATTCGCATCTCCCATGAGAAGGACTGCACGGTATCGCGCACGGTTGAGAACTCCACGCAAGTGACGTTTAGGAACGACTCAAAATAGTTTCCCGAAGTAAAAGCGCGACATGCGGTTGCACTCCGGGAATGCCCCAAGACCTCCTGCTATGGTGCAATTGTTAACTACTGTGACAAATGTGATTACTGCAGGAGCTCAACATGTCACCATCTTTCTCCCGTCGCGGCCTCTTAAAGGTCAGCGCTCTCGCCCTGACCGCAGGCGCCATCGGTTCTGCCGTTCCGAATGCAGCGGCGCTTGGACCGGTGCGCGGCACCATCATCGACTTCGCCGTCGGAGTGCCTTCCGCCGCAGGCATCAAGCGCGCGGGCCACCTCGGCGCCATCCGTTATGTTTCCAAGCGTCGCCCGGGCACCGAGTCCTGGATGACGGGCAAGCCTGTCACCTTGCAGGAGACCAAGGCTAATGCTGCGCAGGGCTTGGCGACGGCCTCCATCTACCAGTTTGGCCGTGCCGAAACCGCCGATTGGAAGCAAGGTGCCGCAGGTGCAGCCATCCACGCCCCGCAGGCTATTGCCCTGCACAGGGCAGCAGGCGGACCGACCAATCGCCCCATCTACATCGCGATTGACGATAACCCGACCCGCGCCCAGTACGACCAACAGATCAAGCCTTACCTACAGGCCTTTAGCCGCCTGCTTTCGGCAGCGGGCTACCAGACCGGCGTATACGGCAACTACAACACGATCGAGTGGTGCGTGCGCGATGGAATCGGCTCCTTCTTCTGGATGCACGATTGGGGTTCGAACGGCAAGATCCACCCACGCACCACGATTCACCAGCTGCCGGGCAACATGCAGCGCACCATCGACGGCGTCACCGTGGACATCAACGAGGTCTACGCCCGCGACTGGGGTCAGTGGATGCCGGGCCAGAAGGCCCCGAAGGCACCTGCTGCACCAGCCAAGCCTTCCGCACCGAAACCGGCCGCACCGGCACAGCCGGGCAACATCCCGGGTATCTCCCCGCAGTCTTCTGATGCGATGGGTGCGCTTAGCTCCCAGGTAGAGCACGCGGTGCCAGGCATGCGCCTGCCGCAAGTAAACCAGAACGGCATCTCCTACGGCGGCTCTTCCGTCTCCCAGGACCAAATCAAGGGAGCCATCGACCTAGCCTCTACTATTCAGAACGCTTTGAAGTAGCGCTTTCAGATTGAGCCGACGAGGTCGGCTCTTTCTTTTTGTCCTTCTTTTTCTCGGCGCTCTTCTTGCCGGCGTCGGTAGGCTCCTTGCTCTTATCCCCGCGCTTGGCCTTGCCACCGTCTTTGCTCTGGTCCTTATCAGAGCCCTTCTTCTCAGATTTCGGCAGAGTCGAGGTCACGGTGATGGTCGTCTTGGAGGCAGGCGTAGAAGGCTTCGAAGGACTTACTGGAGCAACGCTCTCACCGTTGAGCGCCTTTTGGTAGCGGTCAGTGCCCTTACGCAGGTTGCTGCCCGTTACCTCGTCTTTTACAAAGTCCGTGAGATCATCGGCGCTGCCATAGGTGGTAGCTGCAACAACGAAGTTCTTGCCAAAGGAAACCGAAGAGTGCAAGGTCTTGTCATTTGACCAGCCCCACTTGGTGCCCACTACATTTTGCAGTTTCGCCGTGCCGTAGTCCTGCTCGTATCCGTCTTCCGAGATGGGATCGGCGTGGGCCATCGCCACCAGGACCGGGTGGGTGGGGTTATCTTCCTTCAGCTGCACCACGAAGCGCACCACGTCATACATGGAGGTCACCGAGGTGCCCCATTGATCACCGGCCTTCGTGGCCTGCAATCCATATTCCTTTGCCACGGAGTCAATGGAATTCGGGTACTTCTCAAAGAGTTCTTCTGCGCTTGTATCTGAGGAGCTGGCGATCATGTCTAAGGCTTCGTATTTATCCTCGAAGCTTCCCTTTTCGAGCACGTAGGTTGCGATATACAGCTTGATAAGGCTCAATGCTGGGCGCGGCTCATGCTCATTTGCCGTTGCCATACGCATTCCATCGCCGATGCGGTAGTAGCTCAGCTGCTGGTCTTTATTACCCTCGAGGAACTGACTGACGTCATCGGGGACGTCGGAAAGCGCAGGCTCCCCCAGCTCATGCCGAAGGTCGGACGCAGACGCATTGCTTGCCGACGCCGAGGCGGCCTTACTATCGTGCTGCTGCGACGGTGTACATGCGCACAACAGGCCGCCGGCGAGTGAAAACGCGGCGAGGGCGGTACCGACCTTCATCGGCACCGCCTTCGTTTTAGACAAAGAATCGAGCACGCATTAGATAATACTCAGTACTCTGCCAGGTTTAGTGGTTGACTGGGGCCTCCACGCCAACGCCGGTCAGAGACCGTACCTCCATCTCTGCGAACAGATCCTCAAAGTCATCCGGCGGGGTCAGGATGGAAACCAACCAGCCTGCGATGAATGCCAGCGGAATGGAAACCAGGCCCGGATTCGACAGTGGGAACAGCGCCCAATCCGCGTTCGGGAACATCGAGGTCTCAGAACCAGATACTGCCGGGGAGAAGAAGATGAGCAGCAGGCAGGAGATGACGCCGGTGTACATGGACGCCACCGCACCGGCCGTATTGAAGCGACGCCAGTAAAGCGAGTACAGGATAGTCGGAAGGTTTGCAGAAGCCGCGACGGCGAAGGCGAGAGAGACCAAGAACGCGACGTTTTGAGTCATGGCCAGAATGCCCAGGATGATGGCGGCGATGCCGAGGACTACGACCGTAACTTGCGAGACACGGACTTGCTCCGACTCGGTGGACTCTCCCTTACGGATAACCGCGTGGTAGATATCGTGCGCGATGGATGCAGACGCGGTAATCGCCAGACCTGCAACTACTGCCAGCACCGTGGCGAATGCAACCGCCGAGATGACAGCCATGAATACCGAGCCGCCGAGTTCTAGCGCCAGAAGCGGCGCTGCGGCATTGGCCCCGCCCGGCGCGGCCAGGATGCGGTCTGGGCCTACGAGTGCCGCGGCACCGTAGCCCAGGATGAGGGTCATCAGGTAGAAAGCGCCGATGATGACGATGGCCCAGGTCACGGAACGGCGCGCCTCAGTTGCAGTCGGAACCGTGTAGAAGCGCATGAGCACGTGCGGCAGGCCGCCAACGCCGAGCACCAGAGCGATACCGAAGGAAACGAAGTCCAGCTTGGTGGTCAAAGTCTTTCCATACTTTAAGCCCGGTTCCATGATTTGAGAAGCTTCGTAGCCCTTCTCTTGGAGGTAATCCGAGCCCGCATGCATATCGACGGCGTCGGAGAACAAGGTGCTAAAGCCGCCCTTCACCGCAATGAAGGTCATGATGCACATCGCCACGACGCCGGTGACCAAGAGGACCGCCTTGATCATCTGCACATAAGTAGTGCCCTTCATACCGCCCACCAGAACGTAGACGATCATCAAAACACCCACGATGCCAACCACGACCGCCTGCCAGGTGAAGTCATGGATATCCAAAAGCACCGACACCAGGGAGCCTGCGCCGGCCATCTGCGCAATCAGGTAGAACAGCGAGACAAAAAGCGTAGAGATGGACGCCGCCACGCGTACCGGGCGCTGCTTCAAACGGAAGGACAACACGTCTGCCATGGTGAAGCGACCAACGTTACGCATCGGCTCGGCAACCAGCATCAACGCCACCAGCCAGGCCACGAAGAAGCCGACAGAATACAAGAATCCGTCATATCCGTTGAGAGCGACCGCGCCGACGATACCGAGGAAGGACGCGGCAGAAAGGTAGTCGCCGGAAATGGCCAAACCGTTCTGGCGGCCAGAGAAGGTGCCACCACCGGTGTAGAAGTCCGAGGCCTTCTTCGTGGTCTTTCCTGCCCTTAAAACCACCCACATGGTGATGACAAGAAACGCGCCAAAAACGGCGATGTTGAGCACCGGGTTTCCGGAGCCTTCTTGCGCGGCCTCGGCAGCTAGGTTGAAAGTCAGCATAATCTATCCCTCCAATGCCTCACGAATAGCTGCTGAACGCGGCTCAATTTTCTTGTTGGCGTACTTGACGTAGATCCACGTAATCGCGAACGTGGTGACAAATTGGGCGAGCCCGAATACGAGCCCCACGTTCCACCCACCGCCAATTTCGGTGCCCATGAATCCAGGCGCAAAGACGGCAGCCAACACGTAGATGACGTACCACAGGAAGAAGGCAATGGTCATCGGGAAAGTGAAGTTACGATATGCACCGCGTAACTGCTTAAACTGCGGGCTATCGCGCATCTCGATGAAGTCCTGCGCTGTCGGTTCGCGGCGCTCGAGCATCGAGGTAGGTGCGCTAGTCATGTCGCTCTCCTTGGGTTCTTAAGATTCCACACGAAAGTGATTAATGAACCACACGAGATAGAGATAGTGTGATGAATCACGTTTCGCCTTACGAGTAAGTTACCCAATTCACATTGCGAGGTTGTAAAGCTTGCCAATCGATTTTTGATTAGCAAGCCTTAGCTACCCCCTAACCCCATTGCTTACTGCACTTTTTAAAGCGTGAAAAGTACCCCCATATCTTTCAACGCTCGAGTTTGCAAACATTGCGAAAGGCCATATGGCAAGAAAAGGCGGCAGAGAACAACGCCGTTCCCTGCCGCCTCTAGGCCGTTTTCTGAGGGCCGAAAGGCCGCCTTTAGCGTTTAGCCCGGAAACTCACGCGGGTCCTTGTACAAGCGCCCAGCCGCGCCGTTATCGAGGGCATCGATTGCCGCAATGTCATCGTGGCTAAGCTCCAGCTGCGCGGCCGCCAAGTTCTCCTCTAGGCGCTCACGCTTGGTGGATTTCGGGATTACGGAAATCCCCTTGGCTAGAAGATAGGCGATTACTACCTGTCCCGGGGTTGCCTCAAGGCGCTGCGCCACATTCTTGATCTCCGCATTGTTAAGGACCTCTCCCCTCGCCAGCGGCGACCATGCCTCTGTAACAATGCCATGTTCATCATGGAATTCTCGCAACTCCGGCTGGGTAAACCCCGGATGCAGCTCCACCTGGTTCAACACTGGAACGATACCCGTTCGCGCGATGATCTCCTGCAGCGTTTCCTCGTAGAAGTTAGCCACGCCGATGGAAGCGATCTGCCCCATGCCCTGCAGACGAGCCATCTCCTCAAAGGTCTCCACATAGAGTCCAGCCTGTGGCCACGGCCAGTGGATCAGGTAGAGGTCTAGGTAGTCCAGCTGCAGCTTCTTCAGCGATTCAGTAAATGCTGCGTCTGCCCCCTTCGCCCCGTGGCTGTCATGCCAGACCTTGGAGGTGATGAAGAGCTCATCACGGGTGACGTCACCGGCGCGCATCGCATCATTTAGGGCCTGGCCTAGCTCTGCCTCGTTCTCATACAAGGTGGCAGTATCGAAATGGCGGTAGCCGAGCTCGATGGCTTCACGTACTGCCGTGATACATTCCTGACCCGTCATCTTGTAGGTGCCCAGACCAAGCTGTGGCATCTCGCGATCATCATTAAAAGAGATAAATGGGACACTCATGGTTCCATTGTGCACGAGTTTCGCCACGCGTGACGCCGAAAAATTCAAGTTCTTGTGCCCACAAAAAGAAACTCCACCTTCTGCCCTAGCAATACGGGGGCAAAAGGTGGAGCCAAAAGAAACGTTATTTACGCACGCAGCAGGTCGATAACGAAGACCAAGGTGCGTCCAGCAAGTGGATGCGCTCCGCCAGCTGGGCCGTATGCCTTCTCCGGAGGGATGATGAGCTTACGACGGCCGCCCACCTTCATGCCCGGGATACCTTCCTGCCAACCTGCAATGAGGCCAGTCAGCGGAAACTCGATGGACTGTCCGCGACCCCAGGAAGAGTCGAATTCCTGGTTGTCCTCATACGAGACGCCCACGTAGTGAACCTCAACAAAGCCACCCGGCTGTGCCTCTGCGCCGTCGCCGACGATGATGTCCTCGATAACTAGCTCAGTCGGGGCCGGCTCAGTATGAGCCTCAATTACGGGCTTATCCATTGGGGAAAATCCTCCTTGGGAAACGTTTGTGATATCGATTCGGCGCCTAGTTGTCCCGCTTTTAGGCCGAGAACTAGGCCTGCACGAACGACAAAAAGCCGAATCGCAGTGTTCCCAGTATAAGGGTTCATCTGCGATTCGGCTTTATTTGGTCTACGCAATGACTTGATTTGTCATCATTTCGTGACTAAAGCCATGCAATTCAAAGGGCCTATTATGCACGCTCAGCGCGCGGGGAAACGGTGCGCAAGGTCTCGCCGGTGTAAATCTGACGCGGACGGTTGATCTTGGTGTTCAGCTCCAGCTGCTCGCGGTACTGAGCGATCCAGCCTGGCAGGCGGCCGATGGCAAACAGGACGGTGAAGAAGTCCGTTGGGAAGCCCATGGCGCGGTAGATGAGGCCGGTGTAGAAGTCGACGTTCGGGTACAGCTTGCGGGAAACGAAGTACTCGTCCTCGAGAGCGATCTTCTCGAGCTCCATTGCCAGATCCAGCATTGGGTCGCCGCCGAGGTGCTCGAGAATCTCGTGTGCGGTCTCCTTGACGATGGCTGCGCGTGGGTCGTAGTTCTTGTACACGCGGTGGCCGAAGCCCATCAGACGGACGCCCTTTTCCTTGTTCTTCACGCGGTTCATGAAGTCAGTTGCGTCGCCGCCGTTGTTCTTCTGGATTTCATCGAGCATCTCGAGAACGGCCTGGTTTGCGCCACCGTGTAGCGGGCCGGACAGAGCGTTGATACCGCCGGCGATAGCAACGAAGAGGTTTGCCTGTGCGGAACCGATCATGCGGACGGTAGAGGTGGAGCAGTTCTGCTCGTGGTCTGCGTGCAGGATGAGCAGCTTGTCCAGAGCCTTTGCGACGACTGGGTCGACGTTGTACTCCTCGGTTGGGTAACCGAACATCATGCGCAGGAAGTTCTCGCGTGCGTTCAGGTTGTTGTCCGGGTACATGTAAGGCTTGCCCTGGGACGCGCGGTAAGCGTATGCAGCCAGCATCGGAACCTTAGCCAGCAGGCGGACGGTTGCCTTGTCCAGCTGCTCCTCATCCAACGGGTTGAGCTGGTCCTGATAGTAGGTGGAGAGAATGTTAACGGAGGATGCCAGAACCGCCATCGGGTGCGCATTGCGCGGGAAGATGTTGAACTGCGCCTTGAAGTCCTCATCCAGCAGGGTGTGGTGGCGAATTTCATCGTTAAAAGCGCTCAGCTGCTCCTGGTTTGGCAGCTCGCCCTTGATAAGGAGGTAGGAAACCTCGTTGAAGGTGGCGTTGTTTGCCAGATCCGCGATGTCGTAGCCGCGGTGGCGCAGGATGCCTTCCTCACCGTTAATGAAGGTGATCTTGGACTCGGTGGAGCCGGTAGCGGCGTAGCCGGGGTCAAAGGTTACGAGGCCAGTCTCATTGCGAAGCTTGCCAATATCAAAGCCAGAGTCACCTTCGGTGGACTGCTTGATATCCATCTCGTACTCGCCACCTGGGTAGTGGAGAACAACCTTGTTGTCTTCAGAAGCCACTTGTTGATCCTTTCTCAACACTTAAAACACCGGCTCCAAACCGGCATTACGTTTTAAATCTCTTCACACTTTATCAAAATTTGTGACGCTGCCAACATCCTAAACTTTTAACGTTTACCAATAGGATGACCGAAATTAGGTTAGACTGTGCCTCATGCTCCACACAGAACCAACTTTACCTGCAGATCTACTCCCTACGGACGGTCGCTTCGGATGCGGCCCTTCCAAGGTACGCCCCGCCCAAATTGAGGCAATTACTGCGGGGGCTAAATCCATAATCGGCACTTCTCATCGCCAGCCCGCCGTGAAAAACGTGGTGGGTTCGATTCGTGAGGGATTGCGAGAACTATTCAAGCTTCCAGACGGCTATGAGATTATCCTTTCGGCCGGCGGCGCCACCGCCTTTTGGGACGCCGCGACGTTCGGCCTCATCGAAAATAAGTCCGCGCATTTGACCTACGGAGAGTTCTCTTCGAAGTTTGCCAAGGCAAGTATTGGTGCACCGTGGCTCACAGCGCCCATCGTTTACGACTTCCCCGCCGGCACCGCTCCCGACCCGCGCACGGTGGATTTCGGCGATGCGGACGTTGTGGCGTGGGCACACAATGAGACCTCGACGGGCGCGATGGTTGAGGTGCTGCGCCCACAGCCAAATAATCCGGAGCAACTCGTTGTCATCGATGCGACGTCGGGCGCTGGCGGATTGCCCGTCACGATGGACGAGGCTGACGTCTACTATTTCTCGCCGCAGAAGTGCTTCGCATCCGAAGGTGGGCTCTGGCTCGCGGCGGTCTCCCCTGCTGCGATTGAACGCATCGCAAAGCTTAATGCTGCACAACGTTATATCCCGGCTTTCCTGAACCTGCAGACCGCCGTGGATAACTCGCGCAAGAACCAGACCTATAACACTCCAGCCGTGTCTACTCTTCTGATGCTGGAAAATCAGGTCCGCTGGATGAACGACAACGGCGGGCTCGACGGTATGGTTACGCGCACCACCGCTTCCTCCACCATTGTTTATGACTGGGCCGCATCGCGAAAAGAGGCCAAGCCTTTCGTCGCCGAGCCCGCTGGCCGCTCGTTAGTCGTGGCAACCATCGACTTTGACGAGACCGTGGATGCTACGGCCTTAGCCAAGGCCTTGCGAGCGAACGGCATCGTGGATGTCGAGCCTTATCGCAAGCTGGGGCGCAACCAACTGCGAATTGGTATGTTCCCCGCGATTGAGCCAGACGACGTCGCCAAGCTCACGCAAGCAATCGACTACCTTCTGGATAGGCGCTAAGAGCAACTGACAGGGCTTTTCCAGCCAACATGCCCTGCGTTCTTCATAAGGCGCGGGGCTTTTCTGGGTTAAAGTGGATTTCATCACACGCGCCCCGTTGGGGTGTGAATCGATTGCACTAGTCGCAATGCCTAGATGCGGTTTTAAATAAACTGTCAGTATCCAAATCCGTTGTCCGAATCCGTCGACAAGCAAAAGGAGCGCCCCTCAATGCGCGAGCTCTTCCTCGCAAAAAGCGACTCAACCACTACTTCTTTGGTCATGGAAACCGAAGAAGGCGAAGAGTTTTTCCTGGCCGTCACCGACGATCTCCGCGAGATTCTAGGCGCACCTAAGTCAGAGGATGACGCATGGGGCAATGTCTCCAGGCTCCCGTTCGCGGCGGAAGCAGATGACTCTACGGATACTGCAGATTCTGTGAATTCTGTAGCATCCAGCGACGCAGACTCGGCTGCAAGCACCGCCTCCGCTGGCGAACACGAACAGCGCGTCGCGGAAGCAAAGAAGGATGACAACGCGGCATCCACCGCGGCTGAGTCCACTGACTCCACTGCGCCCGCTGCGCCACAGCTGACCACAACCACTCCGGCGCCTATTTCGCAGCCGCGCTCTGGCATGCGTGACCACGGCGACTCCCGCCCGCACGCAATCAGCCTGCGCCCGGCGGAAATTCAGGCCCGCATCCGCGCTGGCGCATCTGCCGCAGAGATCGCCGAGGAAATTGGCGCCCCCGAATCCCGCATCGAGCCTTTCGCACACCCGGTACTGCTGGAGCGCGCCCGCATTGCCGACGTCGCCAAGCAGGCCCACCCCATCCGCGAAGACGGCCCGGCCAAGCTGACTCTCTGGGAGATTCTCGCCACGGCCTTTGCCGCACGCGGCCACTCCCTCTCGGAGTCGAACTGGGATGCCTACCGCCATCAGGGCGAACCGTGGATCCTTCGCATCACGTGGAAGGCTGGCTTGTCTGAGAACGAGGCGGAGTGGACCTTCAAGCAGTCCATGTCCTCGCCGGCTACCGTGGAGGCCCGTAACTCCGTTGCCGCCGATCTCACCG
This sequence comes from Corynebacterium sp. HMSC076D02, assembly GCF_001813815.1. Classification (NCBI taxonomy): domain Bacteria; kingdom Bacillati; phylum Actinomycetota; class Actinomycetes; order Mycobacteriales; family Corynebacteriaceae; genus Corynebacterium; species Corynebacterium sp. HMSC076D02. The sequence continues at coordinate 13,558 of NZ_KV814065.1, read as the reverse complement.
ACCCTGACTTCGTACAGCCAGTGCGTTCCCTGACCTCCGTCGGCCGCGGCGAGCGCTATGACAAAGCCATAGACGGCGAGACGCCGAGCGCAGTCACCAATATCACCGACTTCACTGCCCCGACGGTCGTACCGGATCCGCAACCTGCTGATGTCGAAGCGGACTCCGCCGATGCAGACTCCGGCGCTACCGGCGCGGCCCGCCCTGCTGGCGCCGCTGAAACTCAGGCTTCTGGTTCAAAGGCCTCCACAGCTACCGAATCTGCGTCGGATAAGTCGAAGGCAGAAAGCACCGATGAAGAGTTCCTGCAGAACCCTTCGCCGGAGCCAAAGCCAAAGAGCCGCCGTCGCCGCGCTACAACCCCGCACTGGGAAGATGTCCTGCTCGGGGTGCGCTCTAACACCAAGCGTCCGCGCGAGTGAACGCGAGTGGATTGACAGCCAAGAAAAGTAATTAAGCGAGTTTTTACCGTGAACCCTAAACCTGTTCTCACTCTCTGGTACGTCACTGTCGAAGATCCCGCTGCTGTGCTGCGGGAGGAGCCAAAGGCCGATCGCGGCTTTGGCCGGAAATTCTTGGCACAACTCAATCCCAACCTGCCCGTAACCCCCATCGGGCAATTTCCTCTCAATCGCTCTGCCCAGGCTGGCGATAGCGAGTACTACATCGGCGGATACCCTGGCGTTACCGTGGTTCAGACGGTCATCGAGGAAGAATCCATGGTGCTCTCGCGCCTTCCAGAGCAACTCTTGAAGGCGGTTCCCGCGCTCGAAATCTATGCCTTCGTCTCGCAGGAAAGCACCGGCTATGCCGGTTTTGCGCACTGGACGGCCGGTGAGCTCAAGCGCTGCCTGTGCGGTACGCGCTTTAACCTGCAGGAAGACTCCGGCCTACCAGAGCCCTTTGAGGCGCCGTTCTGGGCCGGCGAAAAATACGAACCGGTCGGCGGTATCTCTCTGCCTTTCGAACCACAGGGCATCACCGAAGCAGCGCAGTCTTATTGGCTCGGCGTGGAAGTAAATGACCAAGGCCCCGACCTCGACGTCGTGGGTTATGCCACCGACGGACGGCCCGAGCCCAAGGTCGCGCCAAAGAAGCCGGAGCGCAGCCTCGGCACCATCGCCTCTGCTTCCGTGTCCAAGCTCGGCTTCAACGACTACGACGATTACGAGGCCCACGACCAAGAACCAGAGTCCACTGGCGAGGAAATCCTCGAAACCGCCAAACGCCTCGGCGGGCTAATCAGCAGCTACGTGCGTCAGACCTCGAAGTCAATTCGGGAGCGCTGGCGCTCATAAAAAGCGATGGCCGCTGAGGTAGCCACGTTGAGCGAATCTGTACCTGGGGCCATCGGTATGCGTGCGCGCACATCGGTGGCCTTCATCGCATGTTCGGTAAGGCCGGGGCCTTCTGCGCCCACGAGCAGAGCAGCCTTAGTTGCGCCCCTGAGCGCCTCCGCGAGATGAACGGCTTCTGGGTGCGGGGTCAAGGAAACGAGGCGGAAGTCGGCGTCGCGAAGCGCCTGCAGAGAACGCTGCCACGTGGTGTATCCGCCGTCCAGATGGGCAAAAGGCAAACGCAGCACATGGCCCATGGAAACGCGCACCGAGCGACGATAGAGCGGGTCTGCTGCGCCCGAGCCCAACAGCACGGCGTCAACGTCCATGCCCGCCGCATTGCGGAAGATGGCGCCGATATTTTCGTGGTCACCCACGCCCTCAAGCACCACCACGGTGCTTGCCGTCTTCAAGATCTCATCCAAGCTCGGCTCTGGCGCGCGGTCTGCGGCAGCCACCAGCCCACGGTGCATATCAAAGCCGGCGACGGCCGCGAGAGTTTCTCGCGAGACCTCGTACATCGGGCAACCTGGATCCCCATACTCTTCCACGTAGGCATCCAGCTTTGCGCCAAAACCTACGACGCAGCGCAGCGGGAAACGCGAGTCAGCCAGGCGGGAGACCACCAGATGACCTTCGGCAATGACAAGCCCCTCGCCTTTCTTGTCCGACTTATTCAAGTCACGGACGTCATCAAGGCGAGGGTCTAAAGGGTCAGCAATTACTTCACGCATGCACGCTAGCTTAGCGCGTTGGTCAGCGGAGCCATGCCGAAGTAGACCACGAAGAGCGCGGCGATGAGCCACATGAGCCAGTGCACCTGCTTTGCCTTACCGGCAAACGCAGACATCAGGGCGAAGGCGATGAAGCCCACGCCGATGCCGTTTGCAATGGAGTAGGTAAACGGCATGACCACGATGGTGAGGAAGGCCGGGATGGCAACTTCCATCTTGGTCCATTCGATGTCCTTGAGCTGGCTTGCCATCATTACGCCGACGATGACCAAAACCGGAGCGGCCGCTTCGATAGGAACGATCTCATAGAGCGGAGTCAAAAACATCGCGAGCAGGAAGATGACACCCGTAGTGATGTTGGCCAGGCCGGTCTTCGCGCCGTCGCCAATGCCGGCTGCGGAATCCGCAAAGACGGTGTTGGAGGAAACCGAGCCCAGACCGCCGGCGATGGCGCCGGCGCCTTCTACCACCAGTGCGGTGCGCATGTCTGGCAGGTTGTCATTCTCATCGACCAGACCCGCCTGCTTGCCCAAGCCATTCATGGTGCCCATGGCGTCGAAGAAGTTCGTCAGCAGCAGGGTGAAGATAAGAAGTACGGTGGCCACGACGCCGAGCTTGGTAAAAGCACCCACGAGGCTGACCTCGCCCACGATGGACAGATCCGGCAGACCGCCGAAGGAACCAGGAATCTCTGGTGTTGCCATGCCCCAGTCCTCAGAGCCGAAGATGGCCTGCAGAATCATTGCGATGACGGTGGTGATGACGATGCCCAGGAACAGGCCGCCGCGGACCTTGCGGATAACCATGAAGGAACAAAGCAAAAGGCCTAGGACGAAGACGAACGCCGGCCAGGTGGAAACAGAGCCATTGATGCCAAGGCCCACCGGAACCGTGGTGTGCGCTGCATCGGGGACACGCGTTACAAAACCGCCATCAACGAAGCCGATGATGGCGATGAACATGCCGATTCCCACGCCCATCGCAGCCTTCATCGAGGCCGGAATGGCATCGAAGACCGCTTGACGGAAGCCCGAGATGGCGAGCAAGACAATGATGATGCCTTCGAGTACCACCAGACCCATGGCGTCTTTCCACTCCAAGCCCTTTGTGGAGACCATGGTGACGGCAACAAAGGTATTCATACCCAGGCCCGCCGCCATGGCGAATGGATAGCGCGCAATCGCGCCGAAGGCAATGGTCATGATGCCGGCGATTAACGCGGTAGCTGCGGCGACCTGCGGAATGCCCAAGGTATGGCCCGCAGCATCGGGCGAGGTGCCGAGGATGAGCGGGTTGAGAAGAATGATGTAGGCCATCGCGAAGAACGAGACCACGCCGGCGCGAACCTCAGTTCCGATTGTGGAACCGCGTTCAGAGATTTTGAAATAACGATCGAGAGCAGCGTTCATCGCTTTTGAGACAGCCCCTTTACCTAGTGCCAGGAGGATTGAGTTTTACTGGCCTTAGTAAAGTATTTGCGACTCCAGAAAGCAAACCACGAAAGCGCTAGTAGATAGGTTTTTCGTCATCAAAAGCGGTTTCGGTCACGGATCCTTCTTCCCGGATTTTTGTCTCCGAATGCGCGCCGCATCCGTAACTTGCGTGCACTACACGGCCATCGGCCGAAAATTCGTTAGCGCACACACCAAAATTATTCATCAGCTCCAAATAGAAAGCACAGGTCTTACACTGCAGCGGCGCTTGCGCGGCCATCTCGGTATTAGGGCCAAAGGAGCCAGTGCGCCACCTCTTTTTCGCCTCGTCTAAGCCTTTTGCGGAAAGCTTGCCGTCTTCCAAGCGTTCGTCGTAAGGCGCAGGCGGCATCAGATCGCCCGGGCCCAAATCCCCCGGACGCACGCGCTCGTTATACGGCACCCACTCCGGGGCTTGCAGTGCCTGTTGCCCCGGCACCAGCGCTACCTCGTTAACGGTGATAAAACGCGAGCCCTCCGCGCAGGCCACAACCGCTTGCCATTCCCAGCCTGGGTAGCCTGGCATATCTGCTTCAAAGCGATGGGTTGCGACGTTTCGGCCTAGCCCTGTGACTCCGCGGTGCTTGCCGACGCCGCCCTCTCCTACTTCTTCCACTGCAGCGCGAGCGATGCGCACGGCGGTCTTGTTAAGACGTGGGTTCGTTGGCTCATTCTGCTTAGTCACGCACTACATTATCCATGACATCGTGCACAATGACTTCCATGGGTTCTTCTAAATCTTCTCTCGCTTTGACTTCCACCGCCGTTTTAAGCGCGCTTAGCGCAATCGGCCTGCTTGCCGGTTGCAGCAGTTCAGAGGGCGATTCGCCGGCTCAAGAAAGAACAAACGTGCCACGCAAAGTTGAGCGTCTATCCGTTTCCATCAAGGAGCACACTGCCATGCTCCCCGATTCTTTTACCCAGGGCCTCGAAGTTGATCCCGAGGGCATGCTGTTGGTGGGAACAGGACTATACGGGCAATCCCGGTTACTGCGCCTGGAACCCGGCGCGAAGGCACCCGAGCAGGAAGTGTCACTACCTCCTTCTTTGTTCGGTGAGGGCATCACGCAAACCCAGGATGCGATTTGGCAGTTGACGTGGAAGGCGGGCGAGGCCATCAAGCGGGATCCCGTGACCTTAGAAGAGACCGGCCGCGCTCACTATGAAGGCGAGGGCTGGGGATTGTGTGCCACGGGCTAGGATAAATCTGAGCTCATCATGTCTGATGGAAGCAACGAGCTGCGACATCTTGATGCCCAAACTTTCGAAGAGACTGCACCGCGGACCCCCGTTACCCTGGAGGGCCAGGCGGTAGAAGAGATTAATGAGTTGGAGTGCGTGGACGGCCAGGTCTTTGCGAATGTGTGGATGAGCGAGGATATTTTGCGCATTGATCCCACAAGCGGCGAGGTCACCGCGGTTATTGATGCTGCAGGACTGAATAAATCTGGGCCGCAAACCCAAAACGATGTACTCAATGGCATCGCCCATATTCCAGGAACGGAAGAATTCTGGATTACTGGTAAGCGGTGGGTTGATTTGTATCGCGTGACCTTCGAGTAGGATTCTTTGCCATGGCAACCCGTAAGGAAGCAAGGAAGAAGTCACTGCTGCAGCTTTTGGCGCTGATTATCGCCGTGGCAGTCATTGTGGTCTCCGTGGTCTTATTCCAGAATTGGTGGAATAGCCGCCCAGGTCCTGAGCCGCAGGACATCACCGTCAAGGCCAGCGTGGGTGAGAAGAGTCTCGACGTTGCACCTTATATGGTCTGCGAGCTGGGCACCGAATGCCCTGAGGGCGAGGCTCCAAACCTCACCGTGGGCAAGGATGACACCCTGCATCTAGAGATCCCAGAAGAGATCTCCAACCACGAGTGGCGCATCCTTTCCATCTACGATGACCCGGCGGCTAACGACGAGCAGATTCACGGCGCCGGCGATTCTTCCACCGTGGACGTTCCGGGTTCTGTTGACCCCATCAAGGCTTCTACAGGCAAGCGTCCGCGCCTGATGGTGGTCGAGATTTCCTCGCTGATGATTGGCACCGATGGCAAGGGCGAGGAGGCTCCGTTTAGCACCGTGTGGTCCCTTTCCACGATGTCTGACAAGGAGCTTGCCGAGGCCACAAAGACCGCTGCACCTGATAAGTCCACCGAGCCGAGCAAGGCTGCTTCCAAATAAACGCAGCCTGCAAAAAAAGCGCGAGCCCAACTTCTAGATTCCTACAAGGGGAGACGAAGTTGGGCTCGCGCTTTTGCTTGATTTTTAGCTATCCAAATCCTTGGCGATGGCACGCAGGATTTCAGCGACCTGACGGCCAGTCTTGCGCTCTGGGTAGCGCCCCTGCGCCAGCACCGGCTGCACCTGGGTTTCCAGCAGCGTCATTACATCGGAGAGCATGCTCGACAGCTCGTCCGGCTTACGGGAAGGAGTACGGCGGCGCGGCTTGTCCAAGACCTTGACACGCAGTGCCTGTGGACCGCGGCGGCCTGCCGCGAAATCAAAGTCGATCCGCTGGCCTTGGACCAGCTCGTCGACGCCCTCGGGCAGCACGTTGCGGCCGACGTAGACATCCTCATCGCCGGGGTTGCTCACAAAGCCGAAGCCCTTGTCAGCATCAAACCACTTAACTTTGCCGATTGGCACGCCCCTACTCGCTTTCTTACTCGGGAATAAAGAGAATTATTCTAACTCCTATAACACAGCAATTAAAGTTGCTGTCACATAAACAACACACGTTACATCGGTGATCTAATTCACATTTTCGTCACGACCTGCGGAAATGCGATGCGCTCTCAGAGGAAAGACGCCATACCGAGTCAGCTACGTGACTATTTCGTTATAAACCGTTACTGTTTGAGGAAGGCACTTGGCCGCCAGCGAGGAAGTCTCGCCCCCACACGCAGTCCGGGCTTCCCCGTGGCGGCCGATATTTGTGCAAGACAACTTTAAAGCAATTACTTTTGCCGGACTGAGCACAACGTGGGCGCGAGAAATCTAGAGAAGAGGAATACTTTTAATGGGACGCCACTCCGCTAAGAACAACTCGTTCGCTACCAAGTTCGCAGCTTCCACCGTCGCCGTCGGCGCCGCTGCAGCCATCATGGCACCGACCGCATCCGCTGCTCCGGATTCCGACTGGGACCGCCTCGCACAGTGTGAGTCCGGCGGAAACTGGGCAATCAACACCGGCAACGGCTACTACGGCGGTCTGCAGTTCTCCGGCCAGACCTGGTCCGCATTCGGTGGCGGTCAGTACGCACCGACCGCAAACCAGGCAACTCGCGAGCAGCAGATCGCTGTCGCTGAAAAGATCCTGGCTTCCCAGGGCTGGGGCGCATGGCCCGCTTGCTCCGCTTCCTTGGGCCTGAACTCCGCGCCAACCCCGCGTGACGCCGCTCCGGCTCCGGCTCCAGCACCGGCTCCAGTTCAGCAGGCAGCTGCACAGCCTTCCGACGAGCTGGCTGTTGACGCTCTCTACAAGATGGTCGAGGACACCGCAGCTAAGTACGGCCTGGCTATCCCGGCTGAGTTTGCAAACCAGTACAAGGCAAACCGCCACAACTTCGACGCGTTCTACTCCGCGAACCGCCAGTTCATCGATCCGATCGCTCAGCTCATCGAAAACCTCTAAGGCTTTTCAAACTAAAGCTGCGCAGATTCGCGTTTAAAGCTCCCAGCTCTAGGTGGAACTTTCCAGTTCCTTCTGGCTGGGAGCTTTTGGCTTTCTTAGCGTACGAAAAATGGCCCCACCACAAGGCGGCCGCTGAAGGGCGCGCGGTGGGGCTAGGCCTGCGTTAGGCTAAAAGCTTTTCTTCTAAGTAAGAGCTTTTAGCGGTTAACGCGGGTGTATGGGTGCACGTAGTTGAGCTTCTCCGCCGGCATTGGCAGGATCAGATCGTCACCGAACGGGCTGGATGCACCAGCGAACGGCGCGTAGATTTCGGTAATTGCGTGCTCGCGATTTTCATTCTTCGGCCAAGCCGGGGATACGAAGCCATTCTTCTTATTCGACATAGGCCTTATTATTCCAAACCCCGGCCCAAAAAGTAACTCAATAACCCACTAAACTTATTCGCCACCATGACCCCACCTCACAGCACTTCCTCCGCGACGGTCCAATTCCGCACGTGGCTTGCAGATCTTGACCAAGAGCAGCTTTCGACGCTGCTTGGCTATCGCAGCGATGTGCTCTCACCGCTACCCCCGGGAATCGCCCCGTTGGCAACGCGCCTTAGCCTGACCACTTCCCTAGCGCGCGCACTCGCGCAGTGCGATGCCGAGTTGCTTGCTACTGCCGAGGACATCGCTTTGCGGGGCGGCGAACTGGAACCCGTAGAGATTTTGGCCCCAGAGCCAACCGCACGGCTGCTCGAGCGGGGCCTCGCATTCGAAGTGGAAGCACAGGGCGTATGCCTTGCCCCAGGGCTCATGCAGGCGCTTCCCACCGGGTGGTCGCTGCTGCATCAGAGCACCACCAACCCCGAGGAGATCGCGGCACTGCCCGAGGATGAGGCACGGATTCTGCAAACCCTGGCCGCCTCTGGCGGAGTGGGCGCTACTCGCGACGCAGCTCCCGATGCTGATCCCACGCGCCCAATCCCCCGCCTTTTAGCCAAGGGCATTCTCACCCGCGTCGATTCCCGCACCGTGCGCCTGCCGCGCGCCGCCCGTCGCGCGCTAGAGGGACACAGCCCCGAGCTCATTCCGCTGCGCCCAAGCGGCCGTGCCGGCACCCCGCCACTAGAGAAGAAGACGGGGGAAGCAGGCGCCGCCGCTGGGCTGCAAGTAGTTCGCGAGCTGGAAAGACTCATCGATCTTGTCGGTGCTCGACCCATCGAGCTTTTGAAAGACAAGACTGTAGGCGTTCGCCCGCAGGCCCAACTCGCCAAGGAACTCGGTATCACAGAGCTGGAGCTGCGCCGCCTGGTTTGCCTCGGCTTTTCCGCTCGTCTCCTAAGCCGCGGCGAACCGAAGGGCTTGGAGGGCAACTTCTTAGCGCCTACCCAAGGCGCACAGGAATGGCTAGATTCCGGCCTGTCTGAGAAGTGGAGCCTGCTCCTCGATGCCTGGCAATCCTCTACCTGGCAACCTTGGGCCGAAGGCCGCCTGCTTTCCGCCGAGAGCGTCTCTGAGCATTTGGCCCGCCACCGCCGCACGGTAATGGACATCTATGCCCACGCCTCCGTCCCACTTAGCAAAGAGGAGTTTTCCGAAGAGCTGCGCTTCCGCGCCCCGCTTTTTACAACGCACACTAAGTCCTCCACCATCGATGCCCTCGTTGCCGAAGCTGAATGGATCGGAGCCATTGCACTAGGCCAAGCCACCCAGGTGCTGCTGGATCCTGCGGCCACGCATACCCTTACCCCGGAAGAAGTGAACTACTTCATCATCCAGGGCGATCTCACGGTCTTGGTTCCCGGACCGCTAGAGGCCAGCGCGCATCGCCGGTTGGGAGATCTCGCGGACTTGGAATCGCCAGGCCTAGCCAGCGTCTACCGTATTAGCGAGTCCACTCTGCGCCGCGGCTTGGACGTAGGCATGACGGCGCAAGAGATCACCGACTTCTTCGCCGCCCACAGCGAGGTGCCTCAGACCCTCGAGTTTCTCATCCGCGACGTCGATAGGCGCCACGGCACGCTGCGCTCCGGCCCTGCGCTGGCGTACCTCCGCAGTGAAGATCCCGCCCTTCTCGAAATGGCGGTGCGGGCGGTGCCAGAACTGCGCCGCATCGCTCCTACCGTCGCAATATCGCAAGTGCGCGTCGGTGAGCTGCTGGAGAAACTGCGCGCCCACGGACTTGCTCCCGCCGGCGAAGATGAAACAGGTGCTTCCTTGAATATGGCGCTCGAGCCCTATGCACTACCTACTCCGGCACCTCGCAAGGCTGGCCCCACTCGCCCGGATCCGACGAGCGTCGCAAAGGCTCTGCTTGATACCGAATCACCCGCGCCCACCGCAGCGGACGAATCCAGCCTCGACGTTCTTCACGCTGCTGCCCGCGGCGGGCGCCCCGTCAAGATCACCTATGCGGATAAGAACGGCAATTCTAAGTCCAGGACCGTAAAGCCGCTGTCCGTCGCCGGAGGTCAGGTCGATGCCACCGGCACCGATGGTTCCACCATCCGCTTCCCTTTGCACCGCATCACTGCCGTGGAACTCGCTTAGCGCCAGCAGGGCGATCGGGGCTATACTTTTGGCTTTCTACCATTGGCGAGCCTGCACAAAGGAGCAAGTAGATGCCCGGACCGCTCATCGTACAATCTGACAAGACGGTGCTCTTGGAGGTCGACCACGAAGACGCTGCCGCAGCCCGCATCGCGCTTTCGCCCTTTGCAGAACTAGAGCGCGCGCCAGAGCACGTTCACACTTATCGCATCACGCCGCTGGCGCTGTGGAATGCCCGCGCCGCGGGCCACGACGCCGAGCAGGTGGTCGACGTGCTCGAGCGTTATTCGCGTTTCCCGGTTCCGCAGGCGCTGCTTATCGACGTCGCGGAGACCATGTCGCGCTACGGCCGCGTGCACCTCCACTCGCATCCGGCGCACGGCCTCATCTTGGAATCTGCCGAGGTTCCGATCCTCGAAGAACTCGCGCGGCACAAGAAGGTCAGCCAGCTGCTGGGCGCTCGCATCGACGGCAACACCTTCGCCGTGCCGCCTTCGCAGCGCGGCCGCCTCAAGCAGGAGCTGCTCAAGGCCAACTGGCCGGCCGAGGATCTTGCCGGTTACGTCGACGGCGAGTCCCACCCCATCTCTTTGGTGGAGGAAGGCTGGGCGCTGCGCGATTACCAATCCTATGCCGCAGAATCCTTCTGGTCCGGCGGCTCCGGCGTGGTCGTGCTGCCCTGTGGCGCCGGCAAGACCATCGTGGGCGCGGCGGCGATGGCCAAGGCCCAAGCCACCACGTTGATCCTGGCTACCAATACAGTGGCCGGACGCCAGTGGCGCAACGAGCTGCTGCGGCGTACCTCGTTGACCGAGAACGAGGTTGGCGAATACTCCGGTGAAAAGAAAGAGATCAAACCGATCACAATCGCCACCTATCAGGTGGTAACCCGCAAGACGAAGGGCGAATACCGCGCCCTTGAGCTCTTCGACTCCCGCGACTGGGGTCTAATCATCTACGACGAGGTCCACCTGCTTCCTGCTCCCGTGTTCCGCATGACTTCGGATCTCCAATCGCGACGCCGCTTGGGCCTTACCGCCACGCTCATCCGCGAGGACGGGATGGAGGGAGACGTCTTCTCCCTCATCGGCCCCAAGCGCTACGACGCCCCGTGGAAGGAGCTCGAAGCCGCCGGCTACATCGCCACGGCGGAGTGCATCGAAGTACGCGTTGACATGGACGCCGAGGAGCGGATGCTCTATGCCACGGCGCAGGCGCGGGATCACTACCGAATCGCGGCGTCGTCAAGCGCAAAGCACCGTGCCGTGGATAAGATTTTGGCCAAGCATGCTGGCCAGCAAGCACTCATCATTGGCGGTTACGTGGAGCAACTGGAAGAACTCGGCTCACACTTGGGCGCGCCAGTAATCGACGGCAAGACCTCGAACTCCAAGCGTGAAAAGCTCTTCCAAGCTTTCCGCGACGGCGAGGTGCAAACACTCGTGGTCTCCAAGGTGGCAAACTTTTCCATTGATCTTCCCGAAGCTGCCCTAGCTATTCAGGTCTCCGGCACCTTCGGCTCGCGGCAGGAAGAAGCCCAGCGCCTAGGACGCCTCTTGCGCCCGAAGGAAGACGGTAAGGAAGCAAAGTTTTACACGCTCGTCACCCGTGATTCCGTGGATGCGGACTATGCGCTCCACCGCCAGCGCTTCTTGGCGGAACAGGGATACGCGTACCGTCTCGTCGACGAAGTAGACTTATGACCTGATGAAGATTTTCAAGTTTCAGGTCGACGAGACCTACGCCAAGAAGAACGATGAACTCCTGCGCGATTCCGCGCGTCTGCGCAACTCCGGCCTCATCATGGGCTTGCTGCTCATCATCGGTGCCGCTGCGGTCTACATGACTGTGAATGCGGACTGGGGATTTACCATTGGCCTCGGTATGTTGCTCTTCGGCATCCTCGTGGCCATCGTGGGCGTTGCAGCCGCGCGCCAGGTTGGCACCGCACAGCACCTCTATGATTCCTACCCGCTGGCACCAGCAGTGGTAGCTGAGGTCAACGAACGTGACATGGTGCTGATGGCGCTAGTGAACACCAACGTTGATCCCGGGCTTCCGCCGCGTTGGGCAGCTTGCCTGCGCACCGTTACTTCCGTGCCAGGTGTCAAGCGGACTGTGGGCACAAAGCTGCCGGTTGCCGCAGTTTCCGGTCAGCGCAACAGTAGCGATAAAGAACACTGGCAGCAGGTCACCCCGATGCCAATTGCATGGGGCACGCCGGACGCTGAGGTCGTCACTATGGCGCGTAAGGCAATCCCAGAAGACCAGTGGCAAAAGCTCGACCGCGCCCGCAAGCGCCTCAATGATGTGAAGGCCACCCGTTACGATCTCTTGGTGCTCTAATGACGGTTAAACGTCTGCAGCAATTTGGCGAGACCATCTTCGCCACCATGACCCAGCTGGCAATCGATAATGACGCCATCAATCTGGGACAAGGCTTCCCGGACTCTGATGGGCCAGAGCGCATGCTGGAGATCGCGCAGGAGCAGATTGCGACGGGAAATAATCAATACGCTCCCCTGCGCGGGCGCCCTGAGCTTATCGACGCCTTGGCATACCAATACTGCGTTGCACGCAAGGCAATCGTGGTCACCGCGGGCGCAACGGAGGCCATCACCGCGACCGTGCTGGGACTCGTGGAGCCGGGCCAAGAGGTCATTGTGCTGGAGCCTTACTACGACGCATATGCCGCCGCCATTGCGCTTGCCGACGCCACCCGTGTCCCCGTCCCGCTCAAGCCTTCCGGAGAAAGCTGGGACCTCGACGTCGATTCTGTGCGCGCCGCTGTGACGGATAAGACCGCGATGGTGATCGTCAATTCTCCGCATAACCCCACCGGTTCAGTATTTAGCCGCGCAGCACTAGAGGGCCTCCGCGATATCTGCGTGGAGCATGACTTGCTCGTGCTTTCCGACGAGGTCTACGAGGACCTCACCTTCGGCTCTGCCACGCACGTGGACATCATGCGCATCCCGGGCATGGAAACCCGTACGGTCAAGGTCGGCTCGGCGGCTAAGTCCTTTAACGCCACCGGCTGGAAGACGGGCTGGGCATTCGCACACCCAGACCTTCTAGACGGAGTGATAAAAGCAAAGCAGTTCATGACATTTGTATCTGCCACGCCTTTCCAAGCCGCAGTGGCCCACGCACTGGTATATGAGCGGGACTGGCAGAAAGCCATGGTGGAAGAACTGGCCGAATGCCGCGACATCCTAGTTGATGGCCTAAGTAAGGCCGGCTACCAAGTCCACGAGACTCAAGGCACTTACTATTTAGTCGCCGACGTGAGCTCCTCTGGCATGGACGGAGTTGAATTCTGTACAAAGCTCCCCGAGACACACGGGGTTGCTGCCATCCCGCTTGCTGCCTTTGCCGATAACCCCGAACCATGGCGCTACAAAGTCCGTTTCGCGTTCTGTAAGCGCCCTGCCGTAATCAAAGAGGCAGTTAAGCGTCTGAGCGCTTGATCTTCTCCAAAGCCTTACCCTTCGCCAGTTCGTCAATCAACTTGTCGAGCTGGCGAATTTTCTGCATCACTGGGTCTTGCACCTCCTGAACGTTCACGCCGCAGATACTGCCGTTGATAAGAAAGCGATGCGGATTCATCTCTGATGCTTGCTCGAAGAACTGCTTAACAGTAAGTTCCCCTGCCGCAGCCATGCCTGGGACATCGTATCCCGTGAACCAGGAAATAACTTCATCTACCTCAGCGCGAGTACGGTCCTTACGTTCCGCCTTGGCGATATAGGCGGAATGGATCTGCTCCCACCGCATGCTAAAAATTCGAGGCTTAGAAGTATCTGACATGGCTTCCATCCTACTGCTGGGGCGCAGACATCGGGCCT
>NZ_KV814064.1:0-485 GCF_001813815.1 Corynebacterium sp. HMSC076D02 | reverse complement strand
AAACGGACTATCAGCAGTGATGATTACATCACTTCGGTGACTGAGTTTGCCGACGTCAATATTCGTAACAGTGACGGAAGAAGTCCATGGGTTGTATACACCCTACTCGACGCCCCACACATCAAAATTCGCAAATCTACCGACCACCGCTTCCTCGTCGGTGGAAAATCACCAGACCTTGTAAACAAAGCGGCGAAAATCGGCATTAAATCTGCGGTTGCTGCGCTTGTTGCCGGTATTCCTGGCATTGGCCCAGCTATTGCCGAAGCAATCAAGGGCGGCGGCGAACTTCTAGCGGAACTTTCCGCTGACCGATTCCTCGTCCTCAATGAGTACACCGATAAGAACCGTGAATATCATTACGGCCGCTCAAGGTTTACAGCTATCTCTAAACCAGGCGAAGCAAATACCGTCGAGTCCCTGCAAAAGGGCTGGCAAGCTAAACAGGAAACAGAGGGTGGAATCTCTGCAGAATTCTCCATCGA
>NZ_KV814063.1:0-372 GCF_001813815.1 Corynebacterium sp. HMSC076D02 | reverse complement strand
GTGGCCCCACAACAGCGGAATCGGAGCACCCTTTTCGTCCCATGCCTTCAACGAGGCCGCAAAAGCCCCCTTCTGCACGACGTCCCCGTAACTGTCACGGTTACCGAATACAGACGCGTACGCCTCAAACTCGGCCTTTTCTCCATCGCCGAGGGCTTTAACCTCAGCGATGACGCTCTTTACTGTCATTCTTCTTCCCCTTCAGGTAAAGCTGATTGGTCATCCGGCGGATCAACCACCTCCTGGTCACCAGAATCATCCTCACCACCCCTCAACCCGAGGTTGAGCGGCTGGATGAGACGGTCGCCTTCCGGAACCGCCGGCATGTTCTGGCGTGAGCGCGCCTCGTTGACCGTCATGAACGGCCCGCCG
>NZ_KV814062.1:0-238 GCF_001813815.1 Corynebacterium sp. HMSC076D02 | reverse complement strand
AGAGCCGAAGGCTGAAGAGAAGAAGGAAGAGGCTTCTGCACCGGCTGCTTCCGGCTCTGCAACCGACGTAGCTATGCCAGAGCTCGGCGAGTCCGTCACCGAGGGCACCATTACCCAGTGGCTGAAGTCCGTAGGTGACACGGTCGAGGTCGACGAACCACTCCTCGAGGTCTCCACCGACAAGGTCGACACCGAAATCCCATCCCCAGTCGCCGGCACCCTGACCGAGATCCTCGCC
>NZ_KV814061.1:0-2152 GCF_001813815.1 Corynebacterium sp. HMSC076D02 | reverse complement strand
GTCAACCAGCGCGGCGAAGAGATCCTCACGCCATTCAATCTCGTGAATCTCCGGCTCCGAGAAAGGCCCCAACACCACAATCGACGCCTGGTGAATACCGCTCACACCCATCTGGTACAGCACCTGGGTGAAATAATCAGCCGGCACCGCGTTTTCCTCACCCGGGCGGCCCCAATCATCCAGCGTCATCGCGGTCTTACACTCCACGATGTGGAAGCGGTCGGGGCTGCTCATTCCCTTCTTGCGGTTCAGCGCGCGCCGGTCAATAGTAGCGAGGTTCGGGAATGGGAGATCGTCGTTGGTGTAAGCGATTTCCCGCGTGCCGCGGCGGGCAACGTTTAACTGCCAGCCGGGATTCTTATGCAGCCACCAGTCAGCCAGGGAGGCCTCGGCAATGTGTCCCCACGCGGCGCGATCCGGGTCCATCATGTCAACGTCAATCAGACCGGCGAGCTGGTGCCACGCGGCATACTGCGAGGTGAAACGCGAGACGCCGAGCAGCGCCGGCGCTTTCGACGCGGTAACAATTTTCGCCCACTCCGGCGTGCCGGGCTTGGGTGGGCTAGCGAGAATACGTGATGTCATAATGAAGTTTCTTTCGATTGCGGTTGAGGTAGGTCTCAACAGTCGAATAAGTCAGGCCGTAGACCTTGGCGAGGTGGAAGATGGAAGCAGCGACCGGGTCGCCACAGCTGCGCAAAAAGTTGAATTCCTCAACCAAAATGGATTTGCTTTCAAGACGGATAGGCGTCATGCATGTCATGTGCGGCGGCCTTTCTGCTGGTTGAGTTTGTCTAAAAGCTCGTCAAAGTGGCCCGCCTGCACGGTAGGCTTCGGCGTCTTTTCGGCGCTCGGTTCTTCGCTTGGGGCTATCAAGTTCGCCATGATTCGGTGTTGTCGCCCGAGGTAGTCCCACAGGGCGTCAAGATCACGTGATACGCGGCGGATGAGCAGAAAGTTCAGCAAGCAGACAAGGGTAAGCGCCGCCCACACCAGCGTGTTTAGAATTTGCGCGGCATCCATCGCCCCTCCTTCCCCATCGCAGTAAGCGCCGCCATGCCCTCGCTGGTGATCTCGCGAACGCGAAGCTCATGGTTCACAGTCGTCAGAGCCACGAGCCCGAGGCGTTCGAGTTCATGCAGGCGGGACTTATTGCGGATCCGCTTACCCCGCGCAACGGCGAGAAGATCCTCACGCGTCGTCGTCGAAAGCTGGGAGGTCATAGCACGCCTCCTTCGATAAGGATTCCGAGAAACAGTGCGGCACCAAACACGGCCCCTAACCCGTAGTCTTTGAGGTGGCTCATGCGGCACCTGCTGGTTCAGTCAGCGCGTCGATGACGCGGCGTGGGAAGACAACGCGGTCACCAACAGTGATCGGGTGCAAGTGCGCAGCCGCACCGCTTTTCACATGGCGGTAAAGCGAGCGGGTACTTACCCCAAGGATTTCGGATGTTTCGGCCACAGAGTACGTTCGGGCCTGTTTGCTAGGATTCATGGTGTTCTCCTTTCGAGAGTCGAGAATTGGGACCCCGCACATGCTTGGTAGGCTGCGGGGTCCTTTTCGTATGTGTGAAGGGGTGCAGGTTGATCAGTGCCCGGCGCGGCCCTGCTGGAAGACCAAGGCCGCGAACGAATGGCCGGGTTAATACCTTTAGGCCGCGTAGTGTCCGCACATTGGATAGCCCTTTGACACCCCTAGTGCCGTGCCTGGGACTCGCACCCAGGGAGTAACTCATTCACGACGTCGTATTTTTCGTGCCCGTTTATGTAGGTATTGCCTCTCCCCTAGGCCGCTACGCTGCGGGAAGGTTCCTGCCTGTCGGCGGTATAGGTCATCGCAATCTAAGACACATGCTCGCTACACCAAGTAGTCCCTACTAGGACACGGCCCGGCTACCGTTTTCTGCCGGGATGGGCTCTCTATTCAGTTTCCAATCAACACTTCGCCCCACACCGCACCCCTACCGGAATGCGTCACTGTGACGAATAAACAGGACACGCTGGCCCCAGCACCCGGCGGAGGAATCGAACCCCCGCAAACACCATCGGGCTAAAATCTCTTAGTTATGCACGACTTTTTCGTTCTCGCCGCCACCACGATCCCAATCCTCCTAGTAGCAGGCTCAATCACAACCGAACGGCTGCACTTT
>NZ_KV814060.1:0-1732 GCF_001813815.1 Corynebacterium sp. HMSC076D02 | reverse complement strand
AAACAATGTTTACCATTGCTGCCAAGGAGAGGATACTGCATATGAAACAAGCACCCCACCCTTCCGGACGTGTGGTGTCTGTACGGATGCCAGATGAAATCATTGAACGACTCGACACTCTCTGCGATAGGACAGGACGTAGTCGAGGTTTCTACTTAAAAATGGCTATTACAGCCATGCTTCCCAAACTAGAAGAATTCCATTGGAATCAAGTGGCTGCAGACTTCGAAGAGAAGACAATCAACAACTTGTTTAACCAAATAATGCTCAACGGGCTAAAAGACGAGCCCGAAGAACAACAGTGACTCCACTAATACCTTAGGTTCCGAGCAAGCTTCATCAAAGCAAACGGCCAATAAGGCTTCTTGGCAACAGCCGCCACCATTACTAAATCTCCCAGTAAGTCACACTGATGTGATTTAATAGGCGGAGAAAATAAAAAGACGCGCCCCACACCCGTGGGGTGCGCAGCGCGAGCGGCACACACCCTCGGTTCAAGTCCAGGGCGCGCACATTCCTCAAAACATGAGGAAACCCCCGCATCATAGAGTTGGCGCTCTAGCGGGGGCCCAAAAAAGAAAACGACACCGACCGTGTCGGGTAAGACTTTACCACTTCCCCACGGACAGTGAGCAAAGCACAACACGGGCGGTGTCGATAATCCAAAAGGAGACCACGGCACCATGCAGCCCCCACACACCCCAGACGAGCGCCGCGCCAAGCTCGAAGCAGTCAAAGAACTAGCCCGCAGGCAAGAACACGACGCCGCACAAGAACTCCTCCAAGCCCAAGACGTCGGCTACACCTCCAAACTCTTCGTCCAAGCACTCTTCCCCTACCGCAAAGCAGAAAACAATGAGCGCGTCGTAGAAACTGCACAAGGGATAATCTCGGTCTACTCTCGCAGAGGTCTCCCCTACGGCAAGTATCCGCGCCTCATCATGGCCTACGTCATTACCCGAGCAGTAGAAAACGCTGGACGCCTCAAAGAAGGGAAAATCGACGAGCAGGAAGCGCGCCGCATCCCGCTCGGCCACTCGATGAACCATTTCCTCAAAGCAATCGGCGTTCTAGGCCGCGGAACTGGCGGAGCAACAGGCAACCTGAAAAACATTCGCGAACAAATCCTTCGTATCGCAGGTTCTACCATTACCGTCGAAAGCGATGACGGAGTGCACGCTCAAGGCAGCAACACCCAAATCTTGGACGGCTGGAACCTCTGGTTCGACCCCCGAGACCCCAACCAGGGAAGCTTCATTGAGTCAGAGCTAGCGCTAACCGAAAAGTTCTTCAAGCACATCGCAGAATCCCCCATCCCAATCGACCTCAACGTCCTACGAGAACTCACCAAACCCCGCTCAATGGACATCTACATCTGGCTGACTCTCAAGCAGTATTGGCTGGCGAAAAACAACCGCGACGCCTACACCTTCACGTGGGAAATGATGGCCGCAAACTTCGCCACCAAAAAACTCACCAAAGGTCAAGATTGGGTAAACTTCCGCACCGATGTCAAGAAAGCCATTCACGACATTTTGACTGTTTGGCCTAACGCCGGCATCACCGCCGACGCCAACGGAGTCATGGTCACCAAGACCGCCACCTCTATTCGACAGCGTCCACCAAAGCCCCAACTCGACTAATCCCCAGCAACCGTTAAGCGCCCCACTCGGGCGCTTTCTTTATGCCCAAATCAGACTGCGCATATTTACCAATACAGGTGCGCATATTT
>NZ_KV814059.1:0-310 GCF_001813815.1 Corynebacterium sp. HMSC076D02 | reverse complement strand
ATCGCTGCAAGCCTCAACAGTGATACGGATTTCGACCCGATAAATCACAAGAAGGTCGCACGCATCATGAAATCCATGGGACTTAAAGGCTTTACCAAGCGCCGCCGATGTGTCACTACCAGGCGTAAGCCTGGCCACCGTGTCATGCCGGACTTAGTAGGCCGTAAATTCACAGCCAACGAGCCGAACCGCGTCTATGTTGGCGACATTACCTACCTGCCCTGTAAGGGTGGCAAGAACATGTATTTGGCCACAGTCATTGACACGTATTCACGGAAACTTGCAGGTTATGCGCTCGCAGACCACATGC
>NZ_KV814058.1:0-595 GCF_001813815.1 Corynebacterium sp. HMSC076D02 | reverse complement strand
GCCGGCCCAATCGACATAGAGTTCCTGGCCTGGCTCGTGTTCGATAATCGAGGTCATTCCAGTGGTGCGGATGTGGGTGCGCAGGCGTTCGCAAAACTGGGAGTACTGATACTTCGACTCGCCTTCACCGACAGGTGCAGCAACGTAGTCCAGCCAGAGCTTGTGGCGGGTCAAGTGCTTGTTATTGGCTAGTCGCTTGGCGAGCTTTTCGAAGTCTGGCTGGTCGTAGCGCTTGCGACGGGCCCCGCGATGGTCGCTGAAGTGCTCGTCGAAGAATGATGGATCCAGCTGAGCAAACGACTCCTTGGTGATGCTCAGGTCCGCAATCAGTGTCTTGGTTTTGGCAATATCCCGGTTGGAACATCCCAACGCCGCAGAGATGGCAGCATAGCTTCCCCCGTCCAAACACATCGCCATGATGTCTTTGAAGTTGGCCATGAAAGGCCCCCCTTAAGGTCATGAAAGGTGATGACGCGCCGGCACAAGTTGTGCCAACGCCACCTATACAATGACCGAAAACAGAGAGCCCTACCATCTATCCGGAAAACCCCGACCAACTACGCGGATTGCCCCTACCAACTACGCCGAAACGGCA
>NZ_KV814057.1:29820-62678 GCF_001813815.1 Corynebacterium sp. HMSC076D02 | reverse complement strand
TATCAGGTGTCTACCAAACAGGGGTCAGGTCCATTAGCCAGCATTGTGGAACTCGTCTATCAACCAGAAAGGTTCACTTCCATGAAATCTTTGCGCAATCCAGGAGTCCTCTTGTCGACTGTGATGCTCGGTCTTGCAATTGGCGCAACACCATTGGCACAGGCAGACACTGCTCCCGCTACTGAAGCAACGCATAATCAAACAACGAAAGCATCCACATCGAAATTGCCAGTGGAAGAGTCCGATAAAACCTATGTCGAATACCGATCTGAAGCAGATCGTGAAGCTTTCGAGAAGCTCGGCCAATATATCAAGTATGACGAAAAAGGACTCGCCACTGCGGTTATCCCCGCGGATGTTCGCTCAGCAAATAAAGACGGCGCTACCAGGATCGATGAATTTATTCAACAGAATAATTCAGCCGTCGACCCGGCTGGACACCCTACTTTTACCACATACGGAAATGAAACAAAGGTGTCCCACTGGGGGCCAGTCGTAAAAGTTTATCTGAGTCACAATGTGGTTTCTAAAGCTACTAAAATTTTCACTGCCGGAGGCGCCGCTGGCGCGGTGACAAAAGAAATCATTGCAGAAGGACTCGCAGCTTCAGTTGCTGGATGGGTTGCAGTAGGACTAGGGGCCCTTGTTGCAGCAGGAGCTTTATGCGACTGGAATGACCAGGGAATCATCCTTTGGCAAAATCCTGTCCCAGGAATGAACCCCCCTTATGTTTGCACACCACAGAAGTAAGTAAACTGCTCCCCCTAGTTGTACTGAAACAGACACCCTCACAATGCAATACCGGAATCAGCTCCTTGAAGTGCTAAACGCCTAGGAACAGACCAGACCAACTTTGTTGGAGGCTAGTTGATACTCGGCAGAGTTTGTTGTCGGACGTAAATGCCCTGAGGGCCGATACAGGACACTAGACCACCAGCCCTACCCGCCTGCAAAAGGCGGCAACACGTCAACACGCGTCGCACCCGTGAGGGAGGCGGCGCGTTCGGCGTTTTTGCCATCCACCAGGAAGGTGCAGCGGTCTAGTACCTCGCCCAAGTTCATGCCGGCCTCGGTGGTGCCACTGCGCTCTGCGGCCACGGTGTCCAGCAGCTCGCCAAGCGTTGCAGGAGCTGCAATCTGTTCGTGGCTTACACCTGCCGCTGCGCGGGCGGCGGCGAAATAGTGAATTTCAACCATGTCTGCCACTATGCCAGTTTTTGCATTGAAAGTGCCGTTAAAATTGAAGAGGTTAACCAGGCACATAAAGAGAGGCACGCCAGCATGCGCAGTTACGAAGAACACCTAGCAGCTATCCGTGGGGCACTACCTGCGCCAACGGTGGTGACGCGCTCACTGCTGGAGGTCGATGGCTTGATCCTCGCGCGCACCATCGCCGCAGCTTATGACATGCCGCGCTTTAATAACTCGCAGATGGACGGCTACGCCATCACCACGACGGAAGGCGGCACCTTCACCGTCGGCCAGACGGTAGCTGCTGGTGCTGTGCCCAGCGCGGCACAGGATGGCATCGCGACCCCAATCATGACTGGCGCCAAGGTTCCAGAGGACACCGTGACCATCGTCCCGGTGGAGCAATGCGAGCCACCGCAGTTCCCGCGCGAGGGGGGAAAAAGTCACCATTCCGGCAGCTCCGGCGGGCCAGTTCATCCGCGAGGCCGGATCCGACATCGCGGCTGGCAAGGTGCTGGTGGAGGAAGGCACACGGCTGGCCCCAGCCATCATCGGCACGTTGGCCTCCCAAGGCATCACTGAAGTCGAGGTCTATGCCCCAGCACGCATCGTGGTCGCCACGGGTGGCGCGGAGATCGGCGGCCAAGGTGCGGCCAGCATCCCCGATGCGAATGCGCCGATGATCGCTGCTCTCTGCCGCGAGTACGGCATTGAGATCGTCGCCTTTGTACGCACCAACGATGACCCAGGCATTCTGCGCTCCGATCTGGAAGGCGTGGTCCGCGTTTACCAGCCCGACGCCATCGTCACCTCCGGCGGCGTATCCCACGGCAAGTTCGAAGTCGTGCGCCAGGTCTTCGAAGAAGACGGCTGGTTCGGCCACGTGGCACAGCAGCCCGGCGGACCGCAGGGACTGTCCAAGCTCGGCAGCGTCCCGGTTATCTGCCTGCCCGGCAACCCCGTCTCCACGCTGGTCAGCTTCCGCATCTACGTAGGCCCCACACTGGGTCGCGCCAGGGCCGCACACACCGCGCAGGTCACCGTTCCAGTCACCGGCTTGGAAGGCCGCGACCAGTTCCGTCGCGGCATCATCGACTATGAAAACGGTATCGCCACGGCCGAGCTCTTCGCCGGCACTGGTTCGCACCTGATTTCGCAGGCCATGAGCGCCAACGCCCTCATCCGCATCCCGGCCGGCGCACAGCTGCAGCCGGGCGATGTCGTTGAGGTCATCCCGTTCTAATGGCGCGACGTGCAGTAGTAGTGGTTGCCTCCACCCGCGCGGCGGCGGGCATCTACGAAGATCGTTCCGGGCCCATCGCGGTGGATTTTCTGCGGCGGATGGGCTTTGATACCCCGGATGCGCTCGTGGTACCCGATGCCGAAATCGCCGAGGCCCTCGATAAGGTCTTCGCCGCCCAGCCCAGCGTCATTTTAACTTCCGGCGGCACGGGCATTTCGCCTGACGACGCCACGGTGGAGGCCGTCTCCGCGCATCTGGCACGGGAGCTGCCGGGGATAGCGCACGCTTTTTACGCGGCGTCGGCAAGCGTGCCCACTGCCGCGCTCTCGCGTACCGTCGCCGGCGTCAACGCGCACACCTTCGCCATGGCGCTGCCCGGTTCCACGGGCGGGGTGAAGGATGGTTGTAAGGTTTTGGAACCTTTGCTGCCGCACATCGTCGATCAATTGGAAGGAAGGCATGAGCACTGATCCCGCCTTTGTTAGCGCCGATACCGGAAAGGTGATCGGGGCGATGATGACGAGCTCGCCCATTGAAAAGCCCGATATTTCCACCCCGGCGATGGGTGCCGTGGTCACCTTCGACGGCATCGTGCGCAACCATGATGGCGGGCGCGGCGGCGTGGAGCTTTTGCGCTATACCGCGCACCCCACTGCCGAATCCGAGATCTCCCGCGTGGCGCAAGAAGTCATCGCCGCGCATCCGAATACCCGCCTGTGGTGCGCACACCGCACCGGTGATCTGCGCGTGGGCGAGGCAGCGTTCGTGGTGATCGCTGCCGCGGCCCACCGCGGGGACGCTTTCGCGGCTGCGGAAGAGTGCGCCAACCGCGTGAAGGCAGAGGTGCCGATTTGGAAAGAACAGCGTTACGCGGATGGTTTTAGCAATTGGGTGGGCTTGGAATGAGTAGGCGCTACGCACGCCAAGAGGCCCTGTGGGGTACAGAGGGCCAGGCCAAGCTAGCTAATGCAACGGTGGCGGTCATCGGTGCCGGCGGGCTTGGCTCGCCTGCCCTGCTCTACCTCGCGGGTGCAGGTGTGGGGCGCATCCTACTTTTCGACGACGACGTGGTCTCCCTATCCAATCTGCAACGCCAAGTCATCCACGGGATGGACGATATTGGTGGGCCGAAGACTGCGTCGGCCGCGGAGACGATCCATCAGCTCAACCCGGAGGTACAGGTACTGCAGTACCCGCGCCTAAGCTCCGCCACGGCGCTTGCGCACTTGGCTGAAGCCGACGTTCTCTTGGACGGCACCGATAATTTTGAAGCCCGCTACCTGTGCTCTTGGGCGTGCCACGAGCTGGGTATTCCGCACGTGTGGGCGTCGATTTTGGGATTCGATGCGCAGCTTTCCGTCTTCTGGTCTGGGCACGGTCCGGTCTACGAGGACGTCTTTCCCACGGCACCTGCCCCTGGCTCGGTGCCTTCGTGTTCCCAAGCCGGCGTGCTGGGCCCCGTGGTGGGCACGGTAGGTTCTGCCATGGCATTGGAGGCACTCAAGTACCTCACGGGTACGGGCACGCTGCTGACCGGAAAGATTGGATACTTCGATGCGCTGACCTGCACTTGGGAGTACATTCCGGTGGTTGCCGGCGGCGCAACGCCCACGCAGCCTGCCGACGCCCCCGAAGTACGCACCGTCCCCTCCGGCTACCGCATCATCGATGTGCGCACCGAGGAAGAACGCGCGGAGCATTCCATTCCCGGCTCCGAGCACTTCCTTTTGGACCGCATCCTGGCGGGTGAGAATCCCCGGCTCGGCCACGACGAACCCGCCGTGATCCACTGCGCCGGCGGCATCCGCTCCGCCCAAGCCGTAGCCGCACTGCGCGAGCGCGGTTACACGCAGGTCTACTCCCTGCGCGGCGGCATCAACGCATGGCTGGAGCAGAATACCGCGTAGGCGCCCCATATTAAGGACACCGAAGACAGTCCACGGCGTATGTACCTCTGTGTGTATATAGCGTGCCTGAATCACCAGGTTTCTGGCCGCTATTTACATATATCGGTACATGAAACCACGCCTGGCAATGCGAAGGGCGTTTGAAGGAAACAAAAATCTCGAGACACCATCCAAAGGAACGATGTCTCGAGACTTCACACGGCGGAGACGGCGGGATTTGAACCCGCGGTGGTTTGACCCACGCTGGTTTTCAAGACCAGTGCATTCGGCCGCTCTGCCACGTCTCCTTGTCTTGCGACCCACTAAGCCTACTAAACCTAGCGATGCAGATCATATTCGGCCTCGGAGTTTTCGTTAAGCTGGGTGGGCATGAAAGCTATCGTGCAGACCAACCCTGAAGATCCCGGCGCGCTGGAGCTAGGTGCCGTCGAAAAGCCGCTGCTCCACCCCGGAGAAGTTCTAGTAAAGGTCCATGCCGCGGGTGTAAACCGCGCCGACCTCTTGCAAGCGCGCGGACACTATCCGCCACCAGCAGGCGATTCCGAGACCATCGGCCTAGAGGTGGCCGGTGAAATCGTGGATGCAAATGGCACCGAGTGCAAAGAAGGCACCCAGGTTGGCGCGCTGCTTGCCGGCGGTGGTTACGCCGAATATGTCGCGGTACCAGCGGGCCAGCTGCTGCCCATTCCGAAGGGCTTTTCGCTTACCGATACCGCCTCAGTCATCGAGGTGGCCTGCACCGTATGGTCCAACCTCGCCATGGAAGCGAACCTGCATGCTGGGCAAACCATTCTCATTCATGGAGGTGCGGGCGGCATCGGCTTGTTCGCCATCCAGGTGGCCAAGGCGCTGGGCGCAACCGTTGCGGTGACGGCCGGCTCCGCGGAAAAGCTGGAGACCTGCAAGAGCTACGGCGCAGACATCCTTATTAATTACAAGGAACAAGACTTCGCCGAAGAGCTAAAGAACCAATGCGATGTCATCCTCGACATCATTGGCGCGAAGTACCTCAAACAGAACCTGAAGGCGCTGGCTACCGACGGCCACATGGTCACCATCGGCTTGCAAGGCGGCACGAAGGAAGAGCTCAACATGGGCATCGTTCTAGCAAAGCGCCTCACCTTGCAGGGCACGACGCTGCGCTCCCGCAGCATTGAGGACAAAGCCGCAATCGTGGCAGACACCGTCGCCAACGTGTGGCCATGGCTGGAAGATGGCACCGTCAAGCACCATCTCCACGCCACTTACCCGCTGGCCGAGGCCGCCGCTGCGCACGAGGCACTAAACTCCGGCGCCGTCACCGGCAAACTGGTGCTGACGGTGTCTTAAACGTCTTTGGTCTAAGCTACTGGCTTAGGCCAAAGACGCCACCACGCGCGTGAGGTGTTCAATATCGTGGCGGGTGTTGAACGGGCCCAAGGCCACGGTAACGGCGCCGCCGATTTCGTCGGCGCCCATCTCCGTAAGAAGCGGGGTGCGCAGCGCCAACGTCGTGACCAGGCCGTTGTCGATGAGGCGGCGGTGCACCGTCTCTGCCGGTACGTTCTGCACCGCGAAGGTAAGCCGCGGCAGGCGGTCCTTTGAAGCGCCGGCGGCGGCCTCACCCGTCACGCCCAAGATGTGGACGGCCGGCAAGGTCTCCAAGTAGGCGTACATGTCATTGGTCAGATCGCCCAAGTACTCATTCAGCGCCTCCATTGACTTGTGCACGCGCACACGGCGCGAACCAGCTTCACCGCCAGCCAACGCTGCCAAGTGATCAACTAGAGGGCCAACGCCACCGGCCAGGCCGGTAGATACCGGGGTCTCTAGTTTTTCCGCAGAATTAGAAGCCTTCACCGGGCTATGCGCATCGACGCGGCGGAACATCGCTTCATCACGGAATACTAGGGCCGCTAACTGCGGGCCGCCGAGCATTCCGATATCAATGCCGATGATGTCCGCGCCGAGTTCATCAAAGTCCAGGGGACGATAAGGCGCGAGCGCGGAGACGTCGACAAGCGTCCACGCGCGCGAGCGCGAACGAATCTTCTCAATAATCTCCGTCGTGGGCGTTACCGTGCCCAAAAGCTCATGCGCTGCGGAGAAGGAGACCAGGCGTGTCGAGCCGTCGACAAGCTCGGCGTACTGGAAAGCCGGCAGCTCACCCGTGCCCAGATCCGGCTGTGCCCAACGCACTTCTGCATCAAGCTCCGACAACGCGGAGTACAGCGCCGGCGGATCCAACTTGGACAGAACCACCGAAGAATTATGACGCAACATCGGGCGCAGGCTGCGCGCCAAGGTCTGGTACAAAGCCGGCAGCGAAGGGCCTAAGACCACGCGGCTGGCCTTCGAGCCAACAAGATCCGCAATCGCCATGCGCGCGGCGTCGTAATGCGCAGAGCCCTCCAACCGGCCCGGCGCGCTATTCGCGGAGTGCGCGCCCGTGGCATCTTCCTGCGGGGCCACTGCTGGGGACATACGGAACGAGCGAGCCACGCCGGCCGCTACTCGTTCAGAGATCTGCGGCGCAGCATTCGCGTTGAGGTAGGTCCACCCGTCCGATAGGCCAGTGTAAAGACCTCGCACACTGGCGACGTCATACCGTGCTGGCAAGCCTAATGGCATGTATAAAACCTTCCTCTACGCCTTTCATTGGTACCCAAACGCAACGTTTGTAGGGGCCGCTGTGGGGCAGTCGACTCCCTACTCTATACGGCTTTGGGTTTGGTTTCCTAAAAAGGAATTTTTGCAGGTTACAGCCATTCCCCCAGTACAGACGGCGTGTAGATACCCGTTTGTCCAGCACGCGCGCTAGGGTGTTTTGACGTGCAAGATAACAACCAACTGCGCGCCGACATCGCCCGCATGACCTCCACCCCGGAGGAAAGCGCGGTACCGGCCTCCCAGTCCATGACCATGAAGTCGGCTTTTGCCGATCTTATCCAAGGCGCCAAACAGCGCGAATTGTGGTTCATGCTGGGCATTCAGGACATCAAGCAACGCTACCGCCGCTCGGTTCTAGGACCTTTCTGGATCACCATCGCCACCGGTGTGATGGCAGCAGCACTGGGTCTTTTGTACTCCATGCTCTTCCAGATTCCAGTCGCGGAGTTCCTGCCTCACGTCACCGTGGGCCTTATCATGTGGAACTTCATCTCGGGCGCAATCAAGGAAGGCTCCACCGTCTTCATTGACAACGAGGGCCTCATCAAACAGCTCCCGGCTCCCCTATCGGTGCACGTCTACCGCCTGGTGTGGCGCCAGACGCTATTCTTGGGCCACAACCTCATCATCTGGTTGCTGCTCATCCTTATCTTCCCGCGTCACCTGGGTTGGGAGTTCTTCCTCTTCATCCCGGCACTTGGCCTCCTACTGGTCAACGGCGTGTGGGTAGCAATGTTCTTCGGCATCGTGGCAACCCGCTATCGCGACATTGCGCCACTGCTCGAGGCACTCACGCAGCTGCTGTTCTACGTCACGCCGATTGTCTGGATGACCAACACTTTGAAGGAGCAAGGCGGTGCCGTGGGCAACCGCGCTCGCATCGCAGAGATCAACCCGCTGTATCACTACATGGAGATCGTGCGTGCCCCCATGATCGGTGAGCCCGTCGCGGGCTACCACTGGCTTATCGTCATCGCGTGTACCGTCGTGGGCCTCCTCGTCGCCGGCCTAGCCATGCGCCAATGGCGTTTCCGCGTGAGCTACTGGGTATAGCGCAAGCTGCACGAAAGGATCTTCAACAATGGTTTCTATCGATACTTATAACGCTTGCGTGGACTTTCCCATCTTTGATGCCAAGTCCCGCTCCTTAAAGAAGGCCGTACTTTCCTCAGCCGGCGGTGCGATTGGCCAAAACTCCGACAAAACCGTCGTGGTTGAGGCCCTCAAAGACATCAACCTTCACCTCCGTGAAGGTGACCGCGTAGGTCTCGTGGGCCACAACGGCGCCGGCAAGTCCACGCTGCTGCGTCTGCTTTCTGGCATCTACGAGCCCACGCGCGGCACTGCCGACGTTCGCGGCCGCGTCGCCCCCGTCTTCGACTTGGGCGTGGGCATGGACCCAGAGGTCTCCGGCTACGACAACATCATCATCCGCGGCCTATTCTTGGGCCAGACCATCAAGCAGATGAAAAACAAGATGGATGAGATCGCCGAGTTCTCTGAACTGGGTGACTACCTCGCCATGCCGCTGCGCACCTACTCCACCGGTATGCGCGTACGCTTGGCGCTCGGCGTGGTTACCTCCATCGAGCCGGAAATCCTGCTGCTCGATGAGGGCATCGGCGCAGTCGACGCCGCCTTCATGGCCAAGGCCCGCGTGCGCCTGCAGGAGCTGGTTAAGCGCTCCGGCATCCTCGTCTTTGCTTCCCACTCCAATGACTTCCTGGCCCAGCTGTGCAACACTGCGCTGTGGATTGACCACGGCACCGTCCGCTCTGCCGGCGAGGTCTCTGAAGTCGTGGGCCAATACGAAGGCCCCGAGGTAGGCGAATACGTCAAGGACTTGCGCCGCCGCTTCGACAACGAAGACGACTAAGCCCCAAGCATCTTCTTTAACTCACCGGTTACGCCTTCTACTTCGATGGTGTAGCCGGTGTCGTCGTAAAGCCACTGGCATCAATCCGCACAGCAAACGGCGGCCACATCTGTTCTAATTCCATGTCCAAAGCCTATCCCCGGCGCCACGGGTGGCAGAATAGAGCTCATGACTGCCACCTTGAACGCCGCCGGTTCGACGGCCGCCGTAATCGTCACCCACCAGCGCGTGGAACTGCTTCGCGCCTCATTGGAGCAGGTAGCGCACCAAACCCACCCTGTGCAGTGGATCATCGTGGTGGACAATGGGGCCGAGACCGCAGTCGAGGAATTGGTCAATGAGATTGCCGGTGACCGCGCCGTCTACGTTCCTTCCCAGACAAACCTGGGCGGCGCGGGCGGCTTCGCCCTTGGCTTCCTCACGGCTCTTTCGTTGGGCGCCGACGCCGTGTGGTGCGCCGACGACGACGGCCGCCCCGCCGATAAAAACGTGCTCGCAGAGCTCTACCGCGTGGCGGAAGCCAACGGCTTGCACGAGGTCTCCCCTGCCGTGTGCAACATCAACGAACCAGCCCGTCTGGCCTTCCCGCTGCGCCAGGGCCTCGTGTGGCGCCGCTACATGAGCGAGCTCGAGGGAGACTTCCTGCCAGGCATTGCATCGCTTTTCAACGGCGCGCTGATTTCGGCGGAAGCCATGCAGATAATCGGTGTACCAGATTATCGCCTCTTCATCCGTGGCGACGAGGTGGAATACCACCGCCGCCTAGCAGGCTCGGGCCTCAAGTTCGGCACCGCGCTGACCACCAGCTACCTACACCCGGATGGCTCCGACGAGTTCAAGCCGATTCTTGGCGGCAAGATGCACACCCAGTACCCAGACGGCGAGTTCAAGAGGTTCTTTACCTACCGCAACCGCGGCTATCTGCTCTGGCAGCGCGGCATGCGCAAGCTCCTGCCCCAAGAATTCGCGCGCTTTGGTTGGTTCTTCCTCGTCCAAAAACGCGATCCACAAGGCTTTATAGAGTGGCTTCGCCTGCATAACCAGGGCCGCAAGGAAGACTTCCGCCGCCCCTAACTAATCCTCCACCACGAAGGATTTCCGGGTGCGGCGGAAGATCACCCAGCGCTGCACGAAGAAGTTGATGATGGTGGCCGTGCCCTGCGCAAGGACATACGCCGCGACCAGCGCCAACGTGGATGACCAAGCCAGGTCCTCGTCAAAGAAGTTAAAAGCCCGGCGGTAGATCACCATGTTGACCAAATAAGTCAGGGCGTACGTCGCCGCCACTGCCACAAGGCGGCGTTTGGAGGCTTTGGCGTTGAACGTCCAACGGCGATTGAGCAAGTACGCCACGAGCGTGCCAAAGATAAAGCCAACGGTGCGGGCGCCATCTTTATCAAGCAGCCCCAAGCCCAGCTGCAGAAGCCACGTTAGGCCAGCATCAACGATCGCAGAGATTACGCCCGTAATAACAAACTTGGTTCCCTGCGCCTGCAGGGAATTCGAGCGTGAGAGTTTCTCTGCGCTGGTCACCATTAATCTCCCTTAAAGATGAAGATGCGCTGAATGGCAAAGTTGGTTACTGTAGCCACACCCTGCGCGATGACAAACGCGATGGTGTCTTTGACTGCTCCCTCAAAGCCCATAGAAATCAGCGGCTCGTTGAGCACCCAGTACAGAAAGTTCTGTACCGCAAAGGTCGAGGCATACAACGCCGCCACGGCACCCGCAGTACGGCCGGAGACCTGCGCGCCGAAAGTCCAACGCGCATTGGCAACGTACGCAGCGATGGTGCCAAAGACCCAACCGATTGCCTTTGCCGCAGAACGGTGCAGGCCAAATGGGTCAGCAACAAAGTAAGTCCGTAGTCAATTGCCGCTGTGAACACACCCACGAATACGAAACGGAAAAGCTGCGTCGCCAGCGAGGTGCGGCGCACCTCGACGTCGCGGGGCGCCGCGTCAGAAGGATTTTTATCAGTCACGGCTAAAAAGCCTACCTGCGCAGTAGGGCACGGTAAATGTCAAGACGATCCACCGGTGCTAGTGCCTCATCCCCATAGGCGCCCACGCTTGCAAGCACAGAAAGCGAAGCGCTACACAACTCGCGTATTTCCTCGCCTGTTAAGAGCTTGCCTTCATCAGAGACCCAACCCAAGGCATCCATCGTGGACTCTGCCACGGAATTGCTAAGCTCCCGCCCGCCCATGCAGGTCAGCGCTAAGACCATGGACCAAAACGAGTCCTGGCCTTCTGCGGTAACTTCCCGCGGCAAAGAATCTAGGACTGATAAAGGCGCGTTTGAATCACTGCGCTCTAAATCGAGCGCCTGCAGCAGCGGCACGAAATCAAAAAGCTTGCTGCGCTGGATGAGCGCACGCACCGGCGGGGTCACGATGTTGAGCACTTCATCGATGGTCTCTTGGCCAGTTAATTGCGCATTGATGGCAGTAAGATCGAAAGGCTGCGTGAAGGCGCCCGATCCGCCTACACACAATGATTCAGGGGTACCGGAATCGCGCGGGTAAATGTCAACCACAACCAGGCTAAAGTCCCACAACCCCCAGGCATAGTCCAGCTGCACGCCCTCACGCCACAAAAACTCGGAGACTTGATGCTTGGGATCGATGCGGGCCCCGCGGGCTTCATGGTGTTCAAAGAAGTGCCACGGCGAATCTTCATCGGGAAGCCCGAAGCAGACTTCGAGCACGTGGTGGAGTTGCTCAAAGGTAAGGGCGTCAGAAAACCCGATTTGGCGGTGGACTTCGACGTCCGCGCTCACGTTGGAAACCTGGCAGATGACGGTGAGGGGCTCGCGGCGCAGGGTCACGATAGAGTTGTCACGCTTGGCGCGTGCCGTACTCAAATCTGTGACCCCGAGGCTCATGGGCCCCACCATACGCAAAGTTGCGGGTCAAAGTTGTGGAGGTAAGCGCGTGAGGCTACGCCGCGCGCTTGGCGATGTCGCGTGCTTCCAGCTCGCTCACCACAAAAAGCAGGCCCGCGCCGATGGCCCCCAGAGTGGTCCATGGCTTCTGCACACCGCGCTTGCGCAGGGGCTTGACCATGGCCTGCGCAACCTTGACGTTGATGAAACCACCGGCGATGAGAACCAGTACCACGGCAACAAATGCTGCCCAGGCCTTCACGTCCATCTCTTGTTCTTGTGCCTGCACCGGCTGCTGTTCTTCCTGCTCGCTCTGTGCATTGGTCACCGCAACCAGCGCGCCGAAGCCCAGAAACGAGCCGATATAAGCGGCGACGAGTGCCTTCTTATTCTTGATCCAATCTGGATAGGAGGTCATAAGGCCCAAAGCCAGCGATTGCGTTATGCGGCCAGACAGGGTGTCATCGAGTGCGTAGCGGTCGACGCGCTCGGTTTCTTGTGCGGAGTCTTGCTCAGTCATGGGGATTACTTTATGCGGCACTAAGCTAAAGCGCATGTACTCCTCAAAGAAAGAGCACCTAACCCCTGCCCAGCGCGCAGCCCAAGACGAACGCGCTGAAGACGACAAGTACAACGGCCACTTCCTGGCCACCGAGCACACCAATCTCCCGCTCGATGGGTTTATGACGCGCCTGATGGCTGAGGAGCTGCCTATCCTCGATTCCACTTCGCGCCGTCGGGTCTATGAGATTCTGCGTTCCTACAAGGGCCCGGAGATTACCTCCCAGGAGCAGCTCCCAGCAGAGATCCGCGAGCTCATGGATCTGTATTAGATCTGTTTTAGAAGGCCAAATCAACACATTCGGGCACGGCCGATGCCCGAACATGTTCCAAATATCACTAACGTCACACACGTCACGTGTCCGTGTTGGTGAGTAGGCTAGGAACGACATATCACGTCGAGTAAAGAGTAAGAGATGGAACTACATACCACCGAAAAGTCCCTGCACGGCTGGGGCCGCACCGCGCCGACGACTGCCCACGTACTGTCCACCGAAGACGTCGAGGTCATCAAGAAGGCCGTCGCACAGGTAGCAGAAGATAACTCCGACAAACCAGCACACCTGCGCCGCGGCGTCATCGCCCGCGGAATGGGCCGTTCCTACGGTGACCCTGCTCAAAACGGCGGCGGCCTGGTCATCGACATGCAGCCGCTAAACAAGATCCACTCCATCGATCCGGAAACCGCAATCGTCGACGTAGACGGTGGCGTAACCCTGGATCAGCTGATGAAGGCCGCCCTGCCATACGGCCTGTGGGTCCCGGTTCTGCCAGGCACCCGCCAGGTCACCATCGGCGGCGCAATCGGCCCGGATATCCACGGCAAGAACCACCACTCCGCCGGTTCCTTTGGCAACCACGTCACCTCCATGGAGCTGCTCGTGGCAGACGGCCGCGTACTCCACTTGGAGCCTAACGGTTCCAAGGATGATCCAGACGGAGAGCTCTTCTGGGCCACCGTCGGCGGCATGGGCCTGACCGGCATCATCCTGCGCGCGCAGATCCGCATGACCAAGACCGAGACCGCCTACTTCATCGCGGACACTGACCGCACCGAGAACCTGGATGAGACCGTAGCCTTCCACTCGGATGGCTCCGAGCACAACTACACCTACTCCTCTGCTTGGTTCGACGTCATCTCCCCAGAGCCAAAGCTCGGCCGCTCCACCATCTCCCGCGGCAGCCTGGCCACCCTGGCGCAGCTCGAAGAGCTCGCACCAAAGCTGGCGAAGGATCCGCTGAAGTTCAACGCTCCACAGCTGATGACGGTGCCGGATATCTTCCCGAACTTCACCATGAACAAGCTCTCCCTGATGGCCATCGGCGAGGCTTACTACCTCATGGGCGCGCCGGCTCGTAACAAGATCAAGAACCTGACGCAGTTCTACCAGCCGCTGGATCTCATCGGCGAGTGGAACCGCGGCTACGGTTCCAACGGCTTCCTGCAGTACCAGTTCGTGGTACCGACCGAAGCAGTTGAGCCTTTCAAGGAGATCATCCGTGACATGCAAAAGTCCGGCCACTACTCCGCACTGAACGTGTTCAAGCTCTTCGGCCCAGGCAACAAGGCACCACTGTCCTACCCAATGCCGGGCTGGAACGTCTGCGTGGACTTCCCAATCAAGCCAGGCCTCGGCGCCTTCCTTGATGATCTGGACAAGCGCGTCATGGAATTCGGCGGCCGCCTCTACCTGGCCAAGGAATCCCGTACCTCTGCGGAGAACTTCCACAAGATGTACCCGGGCATGGAGGGCTGGCTTGCCACCCGCAACGCCATCGACCCAACCGGCGTCTTCGCATCCGACATGTCCCGCCGCCTCGAGCTGCGCTAAACGTCCGCACCGAACACAACGCAGAAGATTTTTAAGGAATAACCCACATGCTCAATGCAGTAGGCCAAGCACAACACATCCTTCTCCTTGGCGGCACCTCCGAAATCGGCCTCGGCATCGTCGAGGAATTCTTGGAGCGTGGCCCGGCCAAGGTCACCCTCGCTGCCCGCGCACAGTCCCCGCGCATCGCCGATGCCACCGCCGCTTTGACCTCCCGCGGTGCTGACGTCGAGGTCATCGACTTTGACGCAACTGACTTCGAGGCCCACCCGGACGTCGTCAAGCAGGCATGGAACCGCGGCGACGTCGACGTTGCCATCGTCGCCTTCGGCACCCTGGGTGACCAGGAAGAACTCTGGCAGGACCAGGCCAAGGCCGTCGCTTCCGCACAGACCAACTTCACCGCCCCGGTCTCCCTGGGCGTGCTGTTGGGCCAGAAGTTCAAGGAGCAGGGCCACGGCACCATCGTCGCCATGTCCTCCGTGGCGGGTATGCGCGTGCGCCGCTCCAACTTTGTCTACGGCGCTTCCAAGGCCGGCGTGGATGGCTTCTTCATCAACCTGGGTGAGGCACTGCGCGGCTCCGGCGCCAACGTCCTCGTGGTTCGTCCGGGCCAGGTGCGCACCAAGATGTCCGCAAACGCTGGCGAGGCACCGCTGACCGTCAACGTTGACGATGTTGCCAAGGCCACCGTCAAGGCAATCTTGAACGGCACGCAGTCCATCTACGTGCACCCACTGTTCGAGTACGTCTCCTTGGCCTTCAAGTTCATCCCACAATCCATCTTCCGAAAGCTGCCTTTCTAATTCCAGCAATCCTCCCGAATGTGGGAAACTAGTGTGCATGACTAGCCCAGCAACCATGCACTCCATGCACACTGAACACACCCGTGCCACGGATTACAACGCCGACGAGCTTTCAACTAAGTCGGCTCTGCTGGGCATAGCGGCGGCTGCCCTTGGCGGGGCGGTCGTCGCTCTCCTCGGTTTTTATGCCTTCAAGACGGTCTCCCTGCCAGCTTTTAGTACCTCCATGGTCACCCGTGCACTGTGCACGGTCGGCATTGTTTTGACCCTCTTGCTGGTCGGCGTGCTCTGCGTGAAGTGGATTTATGACACCCACCGTCCTGCTTTCACACGGCCTAAGTGGCGCACGTGGCTGACCTACGCGGCGTGCTATCTCTCGCCTGCCTTGCTAGTGCTTTCTGCCATCGGTCTGCCGCTTTCCGCCTCCAAGCTGTGGCTGGACGGAGTGCAGGTGGACCAGGTCTTCCGCACCCAGTTCCTGACCCGCACCACGGATCAGATGGGCTACGCCGACATGAACTACGAGGGCCTTCCCACCTTCTATCCCATGGGCTGGTTCTGGCTCGGCGGCCGCGTGGCCAACCTTTTGCACATGCCTGGTTGGGAGGTCTTCCAGCCGTGGGCGCTGATTTCTATCTCGATGTGTGGCTGCCTGCTCGTTCCGCTCTGGCAGCGCTTGGTGGGCTCGCTTCCAGTTGCCACCGCAATCGCGCTCGTGACCACCGCCGTCACGCTCACGGTCAACGCTGAGGAGCCTTATTCCGCGGTCATCGCCATGGGCGTTCCGGCAGTAGCTGTGCTGGCTGCCCGCGCCTTCAACGGCTCCTGGCTTTCTACCTTGGGCGTGGCCCTGTACCTGGGTTTCTCCGCCTGCTTCTACACCTTGTTCACCGGCGCCATCGCACTGACCGTGGTCTCGTTGGTTGCTATCGCCACCGCAATCTACGAGCGCTCCCTGCGCCCCCTCATGCACCTGGTGGTCATCGGCGTCGGCTCGCTGGCCATCGCCGCCGTTGCCTGGACGCCTTATCTGCTCGCCACCTTCCGCGCAGAGGCGCCACTGGAGTCCGCCGCTCAGCATTACCTGCCGGAGGAAGGAACCCAAATTCCGGTGCCTTTCCTCTCCTTCAGCATCATCGGCGCGCTCTGCCTCATCGGCCTTATCTACATGGCCATGCGCCTGGAAGACGCCGCAGTACGCGCCCTCGTCATCGCCACCTTGGGTACCTACCTCTGGGTCGTGATGTCCATGGTGGTCACCCTGGCCGGCTCCACCCTGCTGGGCTTCCGCCTGGAGAGCATCATCGTGCTGCTTTCGCCACCGCCGGCGTTCTTTGTCTGGCAGAAATCCGCCTGCTGGGCATTCCCACGTTGTACCCGGCGCGCTTTAGTGAGACCACCAACAAGCGCATCACCGCGGTGTTCGCCATCTTCTTGGTATTCGGCGGAATCTACTACGCGCAGCACATCCCGGAAGCCAACGAGGATGCCCTCGACCACGCTTATACCGATACCGACGGCAACGGCGAGCGCGCCGACCGCTTTGCCAGTGATTCCTCTCAGGACTACCTGAAGATCCGTGAGTTCATCGACTCGCACGGCTACGCGCCGAATGCGACCACGGTCATGACGGACGAGAAGCTGTTTATGGCTTATCACCCATACTGGGGTTTCAACGCCTTTACCAGCCACTACGCCAACCCACTGGGTGAGTTCAGCGCCCGCAACGCGCAGATCGAAGCCTGGGGCAAGGACTCCTGGGAGCAAACGCCGGCCGAGTTCCAGAAGGCGATCGATTCCGCGAAGTGGAATGGTCCCGATGTTGTCATCTTCCGCGGCAGCCTCGAAGAGCCGGGCGATGGCTTCAAGATCCACCTGGCTGAGGATATCTATCCCAATCAGCCCAACGTGCGTTACCGTGCGGTCTTCTTCAACCCAGATGTCTTCGAGGAAGGCTGGGATACCAAGCAGGTTGGCCCATTCGTGGTGGCGGTGCGTTCTCACTAACTCTAGGGGCCGTGCCGTAAACTGATCGCCGTGTCAGTTAGCCTTCCTAGTACCGAAAATACCCGCTTAGCCATAGCGGACGCCCCGCGTTCGCTGCGGCTAACCGCCATTATTGCCGGCCTGATTGGCTTCATCTGTTTTGTAGCGACCCCGCTACTTCCGGTGAACCAAACCCAGTCCTCTTTTGATTGGCCGCAGAATAATTCGCTGCAGTCCATAAACGCCCCGCTGATTTCGGTGGCGCCGGAGGACATCAAGGCCGAGATCCCGCTGAGCGCCGCAGACCAGCTCCACAATGATCAGGACCTGCTCTACGGCACCATCCCGCCGGAATCCACCAAGGCCTCCAACCGCGGCATGTTCGTCCGCGTGAGCGACCAAGGCCTGTCCGTCGTCTCCTTGGACGAGGTGCTGCTTGCCCTTACCCCCAAGGAAGTAGCCGCACTGCCTGACGACGCCGTGCTCAAGATCGACTCCTCCGGCTCCGGCACCACGGTCAGCGTGGATAAGCATTCCGAGACCACGAAGGACGACGTTCGTCCGCAGGTCACCGGCGTCTACACCGAGCTAGAAGATAAGGATGCCGCAAAGCTTGTCGACGAAGGGCTAAACGTCCACGTCGATATCAACTCGCGCTTTACCTCCTCGCCTTCTTTGCTAAAGAAGATTGCGATGTGGCTGGGCGTAGCCATGACCATCCTGAGCCTTATCTGCCTGTGGCGCATTGACCGTCTAGACGGGCGCAAGCTGGGCTTTATGCCTGCCACCTGGAAGCAGATCCGCCCGCTCGACGGCGTGGTTGCTGCCGTCCTCGTCTTCTGGCATATCTTCGGCGCAAATACCTCGGATGACGGCTTCATCCTGACGATGGGCCGCGTTTCCGGTCACGCCTCCTATATGGCGAACTACTACCGCTGGTACGGCGTTCCCGAGGCCCCGTTCGGCTCCCCGTACTACGACCTCGTGGCCTTCTTGTCGGAGATTTCCAGTACGTCAATGTTCGTGCGTCTGCCTGCGCTCATCTCCGCATTCATCGTCTGGTTCATTCTCTCGCGCGAGATTCTGCCGCGCTTTGGTGACCTAGTTAATGGCCGCCGCGTGGCGCACTGGACCGCCGCCTTTATGTTCTTGGCATTCTGGCTGCCATATAACAACGGCATCCGCCCAGAGCCGATCGTGGCTCTCGGTGTCATGGTGACCTGGGCTTCCTTCGAACGCTCTATTGCCGCCCGCCGCCTGCTGCCAGCAGCCGTGGGCACCATCGCCGCAACCTTAACGCTGGGCGCTGGCCCTACCGGCCTCTTCGCCGTCGGCGTGTTCTTAGTATCACTGCCGAAGCTATTTGCCTTCATGGCCAAGCGCGCCCCGCACGTGGGCTGGCTCGCCATGATTGCGCCTTTCCTCGCTTCCGGCACCGCCATCATGGTCGCAGCCTTTGGTGATCAGACGCTGGCTTCGGTCATGGAGTCCACCCGCGTGCGCTCTGAGGTCGGCCCTTCGCTGCCGTGGTACTCGGAGTACGTGCGCTACACCACGCTCTTCCAGCAGTCCGTGGACGGCTCGATGACCCGCCGCTTCGCCATGTTCACCATGATCTTCTGCTTGGCGCTAATCATCTATGCCTTCATCAAGGATCGCCGCGTCGTCGGCGCAGCGGTCGGCCCAACCCAGCGCCTGCTGCTCATCATTGGGCTTAGCACCTTCTTCTTGATGTTCACCCCAACCAAGTGGACCCACCACTTCGGTATCTACGCCGGCGTCGCGGGCGTGATTGCGGCATTGGGCGCGGTTGTCCTCTCCCAGATCGCAATGCGCTCGCCACGCGCGCGCACCTTCGCCCTCGCATCGGTCATCTTCCTGCTGGCTATCTCCATGGCTGGCTGGAATGCCTGGTGGTACGTCTCCTCCTTCGGCATCCCGTGGTGGGATCGCACGGTTCAGCTCAAGGCCATTGAGGCCAACACCGTGCTGCTGTTTATTGGCTTGGTGGTCCTTGCCGTCGGCGTCGTCCAGGCGATGTTCCACAGTTACCGCAAGGCCCAAGCAGAAGAGGAAGGCCGCCTCGAGGAGTTCAAGGCACAGGCCGCCGCCAAAGTCTCGCGCTGGTCAGGCATTATGTCCGCGCCGCTGGCTTTGGCCTGCGCGCTGATTGTGGCCTTCTCGTGTGCATCCTTCGCTAAGGCTTATGCTTCGCAGCAGGATTCCTACTCCGTGGGCAAGGGCAACTTGGCCTCGCTGAAGGGCAACCAGTGCTCGCTTGCCGACGCCACGATGGTCGAGACCAACACCAACGGCTCCTTCCTCAGCCCGGTTGAAGGCGAGCTCAAGGACTCGCTGGAGGACCCAAGCGAAGATTCCTTCGGCTTTGGCCCCGATAACATTCCGGAATCCATCGAGCCGGAGAACCTGAACTCGGCGTCGGTTGGCGCAATTGCGAATACCTCAACCGAGAAGGCAGAAAATGCTGACTCTGCCGATGCCGCGCAGTCGGAGGAAAGCAGCGAAAAGTCCGCCAATGAGCAAAGCGGCGGCGTGCGTGGGACCAAGGGCGTAAACGGCTCGACCCGTCACTTGCCTTTCAACCTGGATTACAACAAGGTACCGGTTTTGGGCTCCTACGATGAAAAGCAGCGTTCTACCTCTACCGTAACGACCCAGTGGTACAACCTGCCTGAGGCCAAGGAAAACGCGCCGATTTTGGCTGTTTCTGCGGCGGGCAACATCTACCACCACGATGTCAACGGCATCGAGCAGGACGGCATGGAGCTCAAGCTGGAGTACGCCACCTACAAGGACGGCAAGGCCACCAACAAGGGCGAAGCAGAGCTTTCCGACGTCGGCGCTACCCCGAAGTGGCGCAACCTGCGCATCCCGCTGGACAAGCTGCCAGCTGAGGCCAACGTGGTCCGCCTGGTGGCCGTGGATGATTCCACTGACGAGGACGAATGGCTCGCCTTCACTCCGCCGCGCGTGCCGGAGCTGGCGACCATCAACTCGCAGTTCGATTCGCAGACCCCGGCGCTGCTGGACTGGTCTGTGGCTCTGCAGTTCCCATGCCAGCGCACATTCGACCACTATGCGGGCGTGACGGAGATTCCGGAATACCGCATCCTGCCGGATGCAGCGGCGCAGACGTCCTTGACTGACTTCCAGTCCTTCTCGGGCGGTGGCGCGATGGCCACGGCTGAGGCAGTCAACTACTCCTACGAGATCCCGAGCTACCTCAACAATGATTGGGCTCGAGACTGGGGCGCAATCGAAAAGTACGAGCTGCGCACCAACTCCAAGGGCGAGGCACCTGCCGAGGCGAACATCGATCATGAGATCGTTTCGCGCTCCGGACTCTGGAAGGAATCCGAGATGAAGATTCGCCCGGAGGGCTCTGAGGAGAAATAACGCTGGGTGCTATCGCACCCAGCGTGAAAAAGCACCCAGCGAGAAGTAGGACCCAGCGAGTACGAGAGAGGGAGGACCAGGTGGTCCTCCCTCTCGTTACTTTATGGCAATCGTCCTAGACAGGTTGCTTGATGCTTTCCCCTTCTTGGGTTTCGCGTGGCTCGGTCTGTTTCGCCTTCTTAGCGCGCTGCACTGCCCAATCCACAAGGAAGAACAGCACCAGGGATGCGCCGAAGAGCGGAGCGATGATGGAATACAGCACCGCGCCCACGACCAGCGCTGGCGAGAGCTTCAGGTGCTGGAGCGAGCGCTTCGGGCGACTAAACCACATCCACAGGCCCATGACGCTGACCGCCAACAGGCCTAGCGCGAGAAGCGCGAGCGCAACCTGGTTGTAGATTCCGAACAAGGTGCCCATATGCAGCTGGATGAGCCATGGGACCACCTTGGCCATGAGCGGCCAGTCCTTAAAGTCCACGCGGTCCACCACTTCGCCAGTGTGCGGGTCGACAGCGATGGCATCGTAGCTCAGCTTGTAGTCTTGGCGTGCCTCAGTGACGGTCCACGCTGGCGTCTCCGCGGAAGGCGGCGTCATGTCGAGGATGCCGGTCAACCCTGCCGAACGCGCGGCCGCCAACGCGTCTGCGCCGCCCATCACGTTCATGTCCCCCGTCATGTCCATATGGTGATGCTCGGCATGCGGGTCCGCGGCGGCAGTTGCTGCGGGCTTGGGCTGCATCCAGTCCATCTTCTCGCGCAGGGTAGAGATGTTTTCACCAGCAACCAAGGACCAGGTCAGGCCAGTGATGGTGAGGAACACGAAGCCGGGCAACAGCCACGCGCCGATCTTGGAGTGCAGGGTGAGCATCTTGCCCGCTTTCCGACGCCGCTTGAACCACAGGTAGATGCCCATGATCGCCAGTGCGCCCAGCCATGAGGCGGCGAGCTCGGAGTAGATGCGGCCGGCGTCGCCAAGCCAGAGGCGGCGGTGCCCCTCGGAGAGCCAGCTGCGCAACGGCAATGCGCGAGAGGAGCCATACTGCACGAGGTCACCCTTGATTTCGAGCGTGGCGGGGTCCACGAACACTGCGTGGGCGTAGCTGGAGGATTTCAGTGCGTCATCCGCGAAGAGCACGCGGGTGTTCTTCTCGCTGTCGTCGAAGGCCTGCACCTTGCTTACTGCGAGATCCGGATAGACCTTCTGGGCTGCTGCGATCTGCTCGTCGAGGCTGTGTGCTTCACCGCTTCCTGACGCCGCGATCTCATTCTTGTACACCACCGACTCGATGCTGGGGGCCAAGGCGTAGAAGAACCCGCTCAGCGCTGCAACGATGAGGAACGGCGCTATGAGAACACCGGCTGTCTTGTGTAAGCGCGACATCGCACCATGATTGGAAATACTCATGGGTGAATAGTCGCGACGCTATTAGCAATAGTTCCCGATAAAGTTTTCTTGTGATCCTTTCGAATCGCGGGAACTTTTGCCGGCAGTGGTCAGGTTGCCCTCAATTCGGTTTGGTTTCCCTGGTTGGGTCCCCCTCTAATGGTCCCTTTACGAGTAGCGAAGCCGTGCGGGATGCCCCATTGGGTAGCTTTACCCCCAAGGGGATCCAACCAATGGGACCAAACCGCTAAACGCTAAAACCAGGCGGCTTAGACGGAGCGCAGGAAGTCCGCGGTGTCCATGATGCGCTGGCGGGCCACTGCCGGAGTTGAGATGCGGTGAGTGGAGACGTAATCGGCGGTCTCGGCGGCAGGGATGGTGACTCGCTCGGCGATTTCGTCTTGCACCGCAGTCTGGACGAGTGTGCGCGGGTACTCGTTTGGCAGCTCGTAGCCGGCGCGCAGCTCCTCGGGGAGATTGGAAAGCGCAGCGAAGTCAGGGAAAGTAAGGATGAGCGCATCGGCAGGTACGAGTGCAGCCAAGGCGCCGCCCGAGGAGTAGCCCCACACGGTCACGGAAGCCGCACCTTGTTCGCAGGCATAAGCGATGGCCTTGTTGACGGATTCCACCATGTCCGCCACGGTGTGCTCAGGCGCTAGCGGGTAATCTACGTCGATGATGGTGGTGCCGGACAACTGTGCTGCGGCGGCGACTTCGGGGCGCCACTGCATCTCCAGCGCGTTGCCGTCACCGCGCCACCAGCCGCCGGAGTGGAGGGAAACTGCCCACTTGCCATTCGGCGCAGTGGGCTCGAAGATGGCGCCAACCTCATGGTCACGCTGCGTGATTCCATCAGTGAACCTGGTGCCCGGCAACGCGTGGTCAACTGCAGTGCCCAAGACCATCATGGAAGCCTGCGTGATGCGATCCGGTAAAAGCGCGCAGTAGCGGTCAGCATCCGGCGAGCCGCCGCCAGCCCACGGCGGACGGAAATCCGGCAGTGGGTAGTGGATCTGCATGTAGGTGTAGAGCTGTTCCAGCTGCTCTTCCTCGCTCAACTGGCGGTCCTGGCCACCAATCTGCCACTGCTCAATCGAAGTCATGCATTCGAGGTTACCGCTACCATGGCTGCCATGACGAAGGTAGCCAAACTCCACCCCACCGCCGAACTATCCCCCACTAAAGCCGAAATCGCAGCTAAGTACGCCCACATCGACGAGATCATTGGAAGCTACCGCGCAGTAGATCCTGATGACGAAGTTGGCATCGAGGTCCTCCTCGGCCACGATTACGCCGGCAACATCGTCCAATTCCCCGTCACCTACCGCGCCGCCGACAATGCCACCGACAAACCACTGTGCGCCATGGACCACTCCGTGCTCGGAAAGCGCTCGGTAGCCCGCGCCAAAGACGACCCAGTCGCCATCACGCAATGGGTCCATCTTGTACAAAACGAGGAAACCTCCGCCGCATACTCCACCGGCCCACAGCGCTTCCACGCCTATGGCACCGGCGGACTACCTGGCGAAATCGAGTTCTTGCCCACCCTTACCGTCACCCCACCGGAGGCTGGGCAACTACGAGTAGTCGACTCCGAGACCGGAACCGACTACCTCGCGGCGCGTCTTACCAGATTGTGACGCGGTCTTCCTCGGCCAGGTAGAACGGAGAATCCTTCTCTACCTCGAAGGCCTCGTAGAACTCCGCCACATTCGCCGCGATGAGGTTGCAACGGAACTCCGCCGGGGAGTGCGGATCGATGGCCAAGTACTGGGTGGCCATCTCCGGGCGGATTGCGGTGCGCCAAACGCGCGCCCAGGACAGGAAGAGGCGCTGCAGGCCGTTGTACTCGGCGTCGTAAAGCGCAGGAGATGCGTCCTCTACCTCGAAAGGGGCCACCTGGCCGGCGACGTCGAGGCCGTTGTCCGCGCAGTAGTTCTTGTAAGCCACCACTGCGATGCCCAGTCCACCCAGGTCACCGATGTTCTCACCCAGGGTGAAGCTGCCGTTAACGCCCGCGGAATCAGTACCTTCCAGAACGGAAGGCACGCGGCCGTTGAACTGCTCCACCAACTTCGCGGTGAGCTTTTCAAATGCCGTGCGGTCCTCTTCGGTCCACCAGGAGTTCAGGTTGCCCTGGCCATCGTACTGCGAGCCCTGGTCATCGAAACCGTGGCCGATCTCGTGGCCGATGACCGCGCCGATTGCGCCGAAGTTCTCTGCAACGTCGCCGCCTTCAGCAGAAGGCACGAAGAACGGCGCGCGCAGGATGGCGGCTGGGAAAGTGATGTCATTGACCACCGGGTTGTAGAAAGCGTTGACCGTCTGCGGGGTGGAGAACCATTCGTCACGGTCCGCCGGCTTGCCAATCTTGCGCAGCTCGAAGTCGTGTGCCCACGCGTTGCCAGCGCGCACGTTCGCAATCAGGTCCTTGCCCGACGCACTGAAGGAAAGATCGGAGTAGTCGCGCCACTTATCCGGGTAGCCAATCTTGGCCTTGAACTGGGCAAGCTTCTCCAAGGCACGCCCGCGGGTAGCGGGCGTCATCCACTCGAGCTGGGAGATGCGCTCGCGGTAGGCAGCGGTTAAGTAATCAACCAGGGTGTCCATCTCCGCCTTAGATGCCGGCGGGAAGTGCTGGTCCACAAAGACCTTGCCAATCTCCTGGCCCACCAGGGACTCCGCTAGGCCCACGGCGCGCTTCCAGCGGTCACGCTGAGTGGTAGCACCTGAAAGGCGGGTGCCGTAGAACTCGAAGTTCTTCGCGCCGACTTCCTCCGGCAGGTACGGCGCGCGGGAAAGCAGGATGTGCCAGGTGGCCCACAGCTGCCAATCTGCCATGCGGTCCGCGGTGAAAAGCGTCTCGAAGTGCTCGAGGTAGGAAGGCATCATATTCACAACACGCTGTGCTTCCAGGCCGCCACCTGAAAGGATGGCGCGTGCCAACTCCGGCAGCTCCTCGAAAGGCATCGGGTTATAAGTCTTAACGGCATCGCGCGTGGAAACGACATCCCAATGACCGGCAGCCAGCTCCTTCTCCAAACCCACGATGCGCGTGGCGGCAACGTCGGCGCCCAAGCCGAACAGGCGGGCAGGATCCAGGAAGCCCAGCATCTGCGCCACGTGCTTTTCATATGCAGCCAGCGTCTCCGCATGCGCTTCCTCGCGGTAATAAGCCTCGTCCGGCAGGCCCAGGCCAGACTGGATGACGTAGGCCACGGCTTCCTCGGAGCCGGAATCCTTTTCCACCCAGAAGGTCACCGGGGCGCCGACTCCCTCGCGCTCGAGTTCGCCGAGGCGCTGCGCCAGCTCTTGAGGGTCGGCTGCGGTGAGGTGGTCGAGGTCGGCGTCAATTGGCGCCATGCCTGCA
The DNA here is from genome assembly GCF_001813815.1 of Corynebacterium sp. HMSC076D02. Taxonomy (NCBI): domain Bacteria; kingdom Bacillati; phylum Actinomycetota; class Actinomycetes; order Mycobacteriales; family Corynebacteriaceae; genus Corynebacterium; species Corynebacterium sp. HMSC076D02. The sequence continues at coordinate 37,570 of NZ_KV814057.1, read as the reverse complement.
CCATTTACGCCCTCGGTATCAAGGTGCGATGCGTAGAGCGCTCCTGGGCGCCCAGTGTCATTTTTAACAATCTCGTGCACGAGCTCTTCCGCCTCGTCACGCAGGTTGTGGAAGGTGCCATCAACGCCACGATCATCGGGGATGACGTGGGAGTTAAGCCAAGGTCCATTGACAAATTGGTAGAGATCTTTCATGCCAGCCACTCTAGGCGAATCAATCCGGTTAAGGTGTGGACTATGCCAACTTATCGGTTCCCACCATCACAACTCCGCGGATATTTTCTCGCGGTCGTTAGCTTCGTGCTGGTAGTGCTCGTCATCCCCACGCTTATCGCAGCAACGGTGACCCCGCCCGAGCCGAAGACCGAGGAGGTGGTCCTTGATTCTGCGACAACAGGTTTCAGCGAGGATGAAACCTGGACCATTGAGGTCCCGGGTCTGCGTTGCACGCCTAATTCGGAGACCATGGCGAACCAAGCCTGGGACTGCGGTGCGACGCTCGTGCAGGTGGTCAGCACTGAGGGCCTCGACGGTGTCGACGAAGAGGTGGCGATGCATCGCGCCGTCCGCGGCTATGCTTACGGCGAAGTTTCCACGGCAAAGATCCACAGGGAGGGCGATGCACTCGCGCTTTACGACGCCCCCGCCGACGCAATCGTCCTCTCCCGCGACGGAGAGGGCGACTTTACCGACTTTGACTACATCGTGGTGCTCACCGGCGGCGATTTCACCCACGCCGCGGAACTCATCTGGCAGGCCTTTGGGCACCGCGAGCTGCCGGTGAAAGCGGAGACGGGAGTAGTGGCATCATGAGCAAACTCTTCCGCAACTCGCTGTGGGTACTACTGGCTCTGGGCATGGTGAGCATCATGGCTAACCTAATCAGCTACCTGCTGATTACTCCTGCTTTGGTGGTACCCAGCGTGCTCATCGGCGGCGCCTACGTGGCCCTCGTCCTCTTTTTGCTTCGCCTAAGCCCCATGTTCCCGGCGCGCGGATGGGTCTGGGCGGCGCTCCTGTGGGGTGGCGGCACCGCGGTGGGCATGGCTTTGCTCTCCTCTACTCCGCTGATGACGCTGGCGTCATCCTTCGGGTGGCAGGCCGCCACGATGTCGTGGGCGGGTGCCTACCCAGAGGAGATTTCCAAGGCCACCGGAGTCTTCTTCATTCTTTTGTCATTCCGTCAGCTCAACCGGCCGTGGCACGGCTGGGTCGTGGGCGCCACCGTGGGCTTAGGCTTTGAGACCCTCGAGAACGTGTTGTACAGCGTCGTCGGCGGCACGATGCACCCGCTTTCTGACTGGACCGGAATGTTTCAGATGTGGGGTCTGCGCCTCATCGCGGGTCCGGCGCTGCACGTCTTGCTCACCGCGCTGGCGGGTTGGGGAATAGGCTGGGCGTTATTCAGCGCGAACAAGACAGTGTGGTGGCGCCTGGGCTCCATCTTTGGCTTCCTTTTGCTAGCCTTTGGCCTGCACTTTTGCTGGAACTACCTGCCGGAGAACACCACGCTGATGCCGGTTCAATACGTGCTGGTGGGGCTGGTGCTCTACCCACTGAACATCTACCTGGTCTATCGCGGCAACAAGTTCGCGCGGGAGGACACCACATACAGCGTGATGCATGCTGGCACCGCAGCCAGCAAGAGGAAGAACCAAGCTCTCAATCGATCAGCCCTTCCAAGTCGCGGGCATCTAATCCATGGCGGCGCATGTTCACGCGGCCGTCTTTATGAGTAATTCCTTCGGCTTCCCAGCGTGGGATTGAGCGCTCAGGCGCGTGCGAGGTGCCGTCGGCGCGCACCACGCGCCACCACGGCACGGACTCGGCTTTCTTCATGACCCAGCCGACGTAGCGAGCACCCACGCCCGCTACCTTGCCCACTTCCCCGTAGGTAGAGACGTTGCCGGCCGGAATGCGCCGAACGACCTCCGCTACTTCCTCTACCCTGTTTTTCATCTAAAAGTCGAGGTTGAGCACGTCATCTGACTCGCGCGGCTCTTCCTCCGGCGCGTCCTCGACCTCGGCCAGAGTGACCGTAGCGCCGGTGGAATCAGCCAGCAGGCACAGGCGCCCGAAAGGCGAATCCCACGGCTCGCGGATTACCTCACCGCCAAGCTCTACTGCCTTGGCAGCAGCCGCCTCGAGATCACGCACGCCGAGGTAGGTCTGCCAGAAGCTTGGCACCTGCGGCGGGAACTGGCCTTCGGCGTTCCAGAAGCCGGCGAAAGGCGCGCCATCTTCCTCCGCTGTGGCATAAGCATCGCCGCCACGGACCTCCCAGTTAAACAGCTCGCCGTAGAAGTCCAAGGCCTGCTGGTAGCTGGTAGTGGCAGTCAGTTCGTGCCAGACCGGCGTGCCCGGTTCGCCGCCGGCCACGAACTGGTCCGCGCCCGCCGGTTGAATGAGGCCAAACATGCCACCTGCGACGTCGACAAGCAGCGCCATATGGCCCAGCTCCACCTGCGTTGCCGGCGCCAACACCCGGCCGCCAAGCTGCTCCGCACGCGCACAATCGCCGTCGATGTCCTTGCTTAAAAAGTAGGTCACCCACGTATCCGGTATGGAAGCCTGCTCTGGCTGCGGAATGAAGCCGGCAATCGGCAGGCCCTGCACGCGGCCCACGCGGTACTCGTTACCGGAATCTACTTCCCAGCCCAGCACCTGCTCGTAGAAGTTCACGGACTTGCGTGGCTCGGAGGTGGTCAGGTCGATCCAGTAGGGCATGCCTACTTCTGCTTCGAAAGCGGGCATTACATGTTCCTCCACTTCTCCGGATCAAAGTCATCGTCTGCGGTGGCTTCGTCAAAGTAGTCATCATCGTCGTCATCTGCGGCGGCCACGCGCGCAGAAGTGCCATCGATACTGACCTCATCCCCTGGGTACAAGGTGGCGCCGCGCTGGGTCACCACTTCCCCATTGACCTGGACCTCGCCTTGCGCGATGAGCTCCTTTGCTTCACCGCCGGTACCCACGAGGGAGGCCAGCTTGATGAACTGGCCGAGCTTAATGGAATCGCCCTTGATTGAGACTTCTAACATGCGGCATAGCTTACCGAGAAGGCACCTTGCCGGGATACTCAACCTTGAAGAAGTCCAAAATGGAGTTGGTTGCCCAATCGTGCGGGACAAGCCCGCTGCGATCCGTTACGCCACCGTTCCAGGTGTGCGTGCCGCCTTTAATTTTGTAATTCACGGTGGGCACCGCGCAGGAACCCCACGTAAAGCGGGTGACTGCGTCTTCCCGGTGCTCGGCGGGGAAAGGATCGCAGGCATTGTCCTCGGCGATTTCCGCCATGGTCTCCTCCACACCGCGGTAGTGGCCACCGTGGGCGGTGCCGCCTCCGTAATTAATAACGACGTCGGCAGTGCCGTGCACCGCAAAATAAGGGGTGGGCTTTCCTTCACAGTTTTCATCCACGGCGTCGTAGTTCGCCGCGGAAACCGTGGCGGCGCCGTCCAACTGCCGGTTGCAGGCTAGGGCGCGCACGAAACCGCCGCCATTGGAAAAGCCTGCGGCAAAGACGCGGCCATCGGTGTTGTAATTCTGTTTAACCCAGGCCAAGGTGTCATCGACCAAAGCGAAGTCTTCCCCCAAGGAAGTCTGCGCATAAGGTGCAGGCGCCCAAGCCTCCCCAATACCCGCCGGAAAAAGCGTGATGGCGTTGGCCTCATAGAGCTCAGTGTCCTGGAAGATGGTCGCGGGATCGCTGTTATATCCATGAAAGACCATGACCACCGGCGCGGGCTGCGCTGCGTCATAGTTATCGGGTACGTGCGCGATGAAGCTTCTGCCGCTGGGCAGCTCGATGGTGCGATAGTGGCCGGTTTCGGTGGATCCGCTGGCAGGCAGGGGCGCGCTTTCCGACGCCGTGACCATATGCGTAGGCACACTATGCGGGCCCCTCCCCGGCTCATCCGTGGTGGAGCACCCGGTGGCAAAACATGTAGTGGCAGCCCCGGCAAGAATGCACAGGGCTGCCTTCAATGGCTGGCGCACTATGAGGTCGGGCAAATCTTGACTGCGGTGCCGGTGGCGGTGACCATCAGCATGTCGTTGGCCTGGCCCATAGGCGAGTAATCAAAGCTGATGCCCACGACGGCGTCGGCGCCCAGCTCCTGGCCGCGGTTCCACAGCTCGTTAAGGGCAGCCTCGCGGGCCTTGACTGCCTCTTCCTCATAGCCAGCGGAGCGGCCGCCAGTGAAGCTGCGGAAGGAGGCGCCTAAGTCCTTGAGGAAGTTAATACCGGTCACCGTCTCACCCGCAATGACGCGAATGTACTCGGTGATTTCGTGACCATCGACGTTGTTGGTGGTGGTGAAAATCATGAGCCCTAGACTACCTGCGTTCTGGGGGAAGATCAGCGACGCCGAAGTGCACGCCCGGTGTGCCGTCGGCGCGAGTGAACTCGACCTTCAAGTCGTCTTTCTTGCCAAAGCCCACGAGGTGGCGGGCCACAACGTGCTCGACGGACTCGATGCTTTCTGAGTCTGCCTCGACGTTGAGGAGGAGGATGTTGGGCTCAACAGCAAGGTCGAGGGTGCCGCGGGTGTTTTTGCGCTCGAAGACGCAGCGGCCGGTTTCGGTTTCTGGGTCCCAGTGGGCGTCAATCTTGGCAGAGAAATGCGATGCCAGCTGCTTGCCGTAGCGTGTCGGGCGATCGGTTGAAACGCGTGCGGTGGAATTGCTCATGCCGGACACTGTACGCGATTTAGGTTTACCTAACCAGCGCGAGGATTCCCTCATAAATCATCACGCAGCCCAAGGCGCCGAAGATAAGGCCCGAGCCGATATCCAGATGGGCCGAATACTTCGTGAGGAAACGCGCCGCCGCGCGGACGATGAGCGCGAAGGTAGAAAACCACGCCACGGAGACCACAGTCAGGATGATGGCGATGAACACGGTCCATTCAAGCCCCATGTCAGGGCGAATGAACTGGGCAAAGACGGCACCAAAGAAGACAAGCGCCTTCGGGTTGGAAAGGTTGGTGAGCATGCCCAGCTTGTAGGCGCGGCCAGCGGTGATGTCCTCGACGTCGCCAGTGCTCACTGCCTGCTCGATGTGCTCCTCATCGAAGCTTCCCGCGCTTTCCGCTGAGTCCTGTGAAGTACTGCGGGCAGAGTTAAGGGCAGAGCGCCGTTGCGTCAGGCCCGAGCGGATAGAGCCATAGGCCATCCAGAGAAGGAAGCCCCCGCCCACCAGCTGCAGCAAACCGAGCAGGCTGGGGCGAGCGGCGATAAGAGCAGATAGCCCTGCCAGGGAGGCGGTGAGCCAGACGACGATGCCGGTGCAGATGCCCAGCGCGCACATGATTCCGGCACGCGTGGAGCGCGGGGCGACGCGGATGACCTGCACTACATCAGGGCCGGGAGCGACGATCATCGCCACCCACACTCCTAGCAGCGTGACTAGAGCAGCTCCGGACATTCGACCCCTTTGTTACTTCTTAGTAAGCACCCTTCACGGCCTGCTTGTGATCGCGCACTGCCTCGCCCGGGGCGTACAGCGGCATGTCCTCGCCGGCCTTGTACCAGGTTACGTCGTTAAGCGGTGCCAAAGGCTTCTTTCCGGCAATCAGATCGGCGGCCTTCTCGCCCACCATCATCGTTGGCGAGTAGATGTTGCCGTTGGTCACGGACGGGAAGACGCCAGCATCAGCGATGTAGAGGCCCTCAATGCCCCAGACCTGCATGGTTTCTGGGTCCACAACCGCCATTGGGTCATCCTTGGAGCCCATCTTGGTGGTGCACGACGGGTGCAGTGCGGTCTCACCGTCGTTGCGTACCCATTCGAGGATCTCCTCGTCGGTCTGCACGTCAGGGCCCGGGCTGAACTCGCGGGCGCCCACCTCAGCCATGGCTTCGGTGTCCAGCAGAGAACGCGCAACGCGCACTGCCTCGACCCACTCGCGGCGATCCTGGTCGGTCTTCAGGTAGTTGAAGAGAATCTCCGGCTTTTCGTGGATATCGGCGCTCTTGATGCGGACATGGCCCTTGGTATCGGAGAACATCGGGCCAACGTGCCACTGGAAGCCATGCTTGACGTCGGCCTTCTGGCCGTCGTAGCGCACTGCCATCGGCAGGAAGTGGAACATCAGGTTCGGGTATTCCTCGTTCTCGTTGGAACGAACGAATCCGCCGCCCTCGAAGTGGGAGGTTGCAACCGGGCCCTTCTTGGTGAGAATCCACTGCAGGCCCATGAATGGCCAGCGCCACTTGTCCAGGTAAGGCTGGGAAGAAGCGGTGGACTTGGTGGTCTCGTACTGGATGTAGACCTCGAGGTGGTCCTGCAGGTTCTCGCCGACGCCCGGCAGGTGCTTGACGACGTCGATTCCGTGTTTGCGCAGCAACTCCTCGTCACCGACACCGGAGACCTGCAGCAGCTGCGGGGTGTTGATGGCGCCAGCGGAAAGGACGATCTTATCAGCGAATACGCGGTGGACGCCGCCCTTCCACTCGTATTCCACGCCGATGGCCTTCTGACCTTCGAAGAGGACCTTGGTGGTAAACGCGCGGGTACGAACCTCGAGGTTCTCGCGGTCTAGGTTCGGGTGCAGGTATGCACGCGCGGCGGACCAGCGCTTGCCGTGCTTGATGTTGCGGTCGAAAGGAGCAAAGCCTTCCTGGCGGTAACCGTTAACGTCGTTGGTCAGGTGGTAGCCGGCCTGCTGCACGGACTTGAACAGGGCCTGGAAGAGCTCGCTGGTTGCCGGGCCGCGGGAAAGGTAGAGCGGGCCGTCGTGGCCGCGGCGCGGATCGTTATCTTCTGCCGCGGCGGCGGTTTCCATGCGGTTGAAGTATGGCAGGCAGTGCGCGAAGTCCCAGTTTTCCATGCCCGGGTTCTTGGCCCACTTCTCGTAGTCCATCGGGTTACCACGCTGGTAAATCATGCCGTTGACGGAGGAAGAGCCACCCAGCAGCTTGCCGCGGGCGTGGTAGATGCGGCGGCCATTCATCTCTGGCTCCGGCTCGGATTCGTACATCCAGTCGTAGTTCTTTGCACCAATCGGGAAAGAGAATGCGGAAGGCATGTGGACGAAGAGATCCCAGAGGGAATCGTTGCGTCCAGCCTCAAGGACCAGCACACGAGTGTTCTTGTCTTCGGTCAGGCGTTCGGCGATGACGGAGCCTGCGGAGCCACCGCCAACGACGACTACGTCGCTTACTTCATCGGTGACCTTTTTAGCGGAACGCTTCTTGGTCAGCTTGTCCATAAAACCCATAAATCCCCTTCTTTCTGTGAAATATTTCACACGTCAAGATTGTCCCACCGGAAGTGAAAAAATTGTAGTTTATACAAAAGTCTGTATTTATTCACATCGCCTCATGTGCGGGCACTACCTTCAGAGTACACATCCCTCTAGAAGTTTGCCCATCTTAATGTATATTTACCTTGTCCGGATGGATGTCTCTGGAGATGAAATCCGAAGTCTTTGCACATAGGTTGCCCGAATATGATTCATTTCACTCACCTTTCTCTCCCTGCGATCTTGTGAGCATTTTGGGGCACCCGTGCGAAAGATTCAGCCCAAACCAACCAACATTAGGAGAAGTAGATGGCTAACTTTGACCCTCACGATCCTGAGGAGTCTCACACTTCAAGTAAAGTCCCCCAAGAAGGGGGTAAAAACACCTCTCTCGCAACCCCCTCTGGAGAGCCCAAGAAGCGCAGCCCACGCTACCAAGTTCGTGCCCTCGTCGGCAGCTACAAGGCTGAAACCGGCGATGCCGTAGGCGCGGATCAGGTCCCT
>NZ_KV814057.1:0-29720 GCF_001813815.1 Corynebacterium sp. HMSC076D02 | reverse complement strand
GATGCCGTAGGCGCGGATCAGGTCCCTGCTCCCAAGACAAACTGGCCGGTATTTATCATCTCCGGCGTCCTCATTATTGCCATGGCGCTCTATGCCGGGCTCGGCCGCGATTCCGCGGCGGAAACCCTCGCCAGCGTCACCGGCTGGATCGGCCACAACCTCGGCTGGTTCTATGTCCTCACCGCCACCATCGCCGTGGTCTTCGTGCTCTATATTGCCTTTTCCAATGCCGGCAATATCCGCCTCGGCCCGGACCACTCGCGGCCGAAATTCAACACCTTCTCCTGGGCGTCCATGCTCTTTGCCGCCGGCATCGGCGTGGACCTCATGTTCTTCGCCGTCGCAGAACCCGTGACCATGTACGTCACCCCACCGGTCGGGGAAGGCGAAAACATGGAGGCCGCCAAGGAGGCCGTGGTGTGGGCGATGTTCCACTACGGCATCACCGGTTGGGCGCTTTATGCACTGATGGGCATGGCCTTTGGCTACTTTGCCTACCGCCTCAACATGCCACTGGCTATCCGCTCCGCGCTGTATCCGCTCATCGGCAAGCGCGTACACGGCCCAGTTGGTGATGCAGTCGATATCGCTGCCATGCTGGGCACCGTCTTCGGTGTGACCGCCTCCCTGGGCATCGGTGTGGTGCAGCTGTCCTACGGCTTCCACCTCATCTTCGGCATCGAGCAGGGCCTTGGCCTGCAGTCCGCTCTCATCATTATTGCGGTGGCCATTGCCACACTGTCGGCTGTATCCGGTGTGGATAAGGGCATTCGCTTCCTCTCTGAGCTGAACGTCTATTTGGCCATCGCGCTGATGGTCTACGTCGTGGTCTTTGGCAAGACCGCCTACCTCTTCGATGCCATCGTGACCAATATCGGTGACTACGTCTCGAAGTTCCCATCTTGGACCATGGAGACCTTCGCCTTCGCCGAAGACCAAGCCAACGTAGATACTTGGATGCAGTCCTGGACCCTCTTCTTCTGGGCATGGTGGATTGCCTGGGCTACCTTCGTCGGCCTGTTCCTCGCCCGTATTTCCCGCGGCCGCACCCTGCGGCAGTTCATCTTCGGCGTGCTGACCTTCCCCTTCCTGTTCATCCTGATGTGGATGTCCTTCTTCGGCAACACCGCTTTGGACATGGTTCGTTCCGGCGAATACCCCGACTTTGCCGAAGCCGCAATCAATACACCGGAGCAAGGCTTCTACGACATGCTGGCCGAGTTCCCCGGCGCATCCATCGTCATCTTCTTGACCACGTTCATCGGTCTGCTGCTCTACATCACCTCAGCCGACTCTGGTGCGCTGGTGATGTCCAACTTCACCTCGAAGATTACGGATAGCCGCCAGGACGGCCCGAAGTGGATGCGCATCTTCTGGTCCGTCACCGTGGGCGCACTAACCCTGGCGCTTTTGCAGATCGATGGCATCACCACAGTCCAGTCCGCCACCGTGGTCATGGGCCTGCCTTTCGCCTTCGTGGTCTACCTCATTATGTTCTCCCTGTGGAAGTCCCTGCGCCTAGAAAACGTCCAGCGCGAGGCCCGCACCACCGCTATGCACGGAGTGATTTCCTCCCGTACCGAGCGCGAACCGGCCAATGCCGACCTCTGGAAGAACCGCCTCGACCGGGCCAATACCTTCCCTTCCAAGCAGGAGATGGATACCTACCTGCGCGAAACCGCTACCTACGCCCTCCAGCAGGTGGCAACACACATGCGTACCCGCGGTTACGACGCCATCTTGCTCACCAGTGAGCTTCCCGACGTCGAACTGCCCCAGCTCGACCTAGAAGTAAAGCTGCACAATGAGCGCATGTTCCGCTACCAGCTTTTCCCGGTAGCGGCCGAGCGCCCCGATTTCAGCGCGGGCGAAGGCGACGAGTACTACCGCCTCGAGGTCTACGATATGACCGGTTCGCTGGGCTATGACGTCTACGGCTATTCCGAGAACCAAATCATCAATAACGTGCTGGACCTCTACGAGCGCCACCTGGCCTTCCTCTACATGCAGCAGACCCAGCCGGGTGACTCCGATGTCTCTGATGGCGCCGAGCCTGAGCGCACCTGGCGCGAAGATAGCTAAGCTGGCCACTACAACTACCTCTATGAGAGAAAGGTTGCTTTTCACTTGAGCACCCAGAACACTTTGTTCGACCCCACCCAGACCGACCTGCTGAAGGGCGTGCATGCTGATGGCGCCCCGAAGTCCCTGTTCATCAACGGTAAGTGGGAAGCCGCCCAAAGCGGCGACACCCGCACCATCGTTTGCCCGGCCGATGGTTCCACCGTCGGTTTAGTCTCCGAGGCATCCGACGAGGACACCGAGCGCGCCATCAAGGTTGCCCGTGAAACCTTCGACAAGGGCGAGTGGGCTAATACCCCGGCCGCCGAGCGCGGCAAGCTGGTCATCCGCGTGGCCAATTTCATCCGCGAGCACAAGGAACTTTTCGCTTCCGCCGAGTCCGCTGATACCGGCAAGCGCTATGAAGAGTCCTTGGGCGATATGGATGACATCGCCAACGCCTTTGAGTACTTCGGCACCCTGGCCCAGCACCAGGCCGGCCGCGTAGTCGACCCGCAGGATCCCAACCTGCGATCGCGCATCGACGCCGAGCCCGTTGGCGTCTGCGGACTGATTACCCCGTGGAACTACCCGCTACTGCAGGTCTCCTGGAAGGTCGGCCCGGCCCTGGCCGCCGGCAATACCTTCGTCCTCAAACAGGCGGAACTCACCCCGCACACCGCGATGCTGCTCATGGCCGCCCTCAAGGAATGCGGATTGCCAGACGGCGTAGGCAACCTCATCACCGGCGCCGGTGCCAACTGCGGCAACCCACTGTCCCAGCATCCTGACGTCGATATGGTCTCCTTCACCGGCGGCCTGGTCACCGGCAAGATCATCGCAAAGAACGCTGCGGAGACCGTCAAGCGCACCGCGCTGGAACTCGGTGGCAAGAACCCGAACGTCATCTTCGCCGACGCGGACTTCGACGTCGCTGTAGATAACGCCCTCAACGGCGCTTTCTTCCACTCCGGCCAGGTCTGCTCCGCAGGCTCCCGCATCATCGTGGAAGAATCCCTGCACGATAAGTTCATCGAGGCACTGGTGGCGCGCACCAACAACATCAAGATCGGCGGCCCAACCGACGATAAGGCGGAGACCGGCCCACTAATTTCTGAGCAGCACCGCGAGAAGGTTGCCGCCTACGTGGACAAGGCCCGCGAGCAGGGCGCAAAAATTCTCACCGGCGGCCGTGCCGCTACCAGTGAGGACACCAGTGGCCAGCACGGCACCGGCAACACGGACCTGGGCAAGGGCATGTACTACCTGCCGACCATCATCGATGGCGCCACCAAGGACATGGAATGCGTCCACGACGAGGCCTTCGGCCCGGTTGTCACCGTGGAGACCTTCACCACTGAAGAAGAAGCCATCGCTACCGCGAACGACACCGAGTACGGCCTGGCAGGCGCCGTATTTACTAGCGACGCCGGCAAGGCTGAGCGCATGGCACGCGCTATGCGCCACGGCACCATCTGGATCAATGACTTCCACCCATACCTGCCGCAGGCCGAGTGGGGCGGCTACAAGCAGTCCGGCAACGGCCGCGAGCTCGGCCCGACCGGCCTTGCCGAGTACCAGGAGCACAAGCACGTCTACCAGAACCTGGCTCCTGCGGCTTGGGACCAGTTCGGTTTGCAGTAATTAACTCTGCGTACATGGCTTGATGGTCATCGTGTCGATGTAAAGGTGCGCTGGAAGCGAAGCCACCCAGCGCACCGTCGAGCACGCAGACTTCCCGCGAGATATTGACCGCGGAAGGATCGGTTTCTAGCTCGCGATGGAATCCTCAAGCTCAGCCAGCATGTTATCAACGAGGCCGATCTTGAAGTCAGCTGGCGCGAAGGCGCCCTCGTTCATGTCGGTGATGAGGTTGACCTCTACCTGAGTGCGCAGCTGCTTCATGGAGAAGTTAGCCACTGCCAGGCGCCATGCCTCAACTGCGCGAATGCCGCCGGAGAAGCTGTAACCCACGAAAGCGATGGACTTGTTTACCCACTCGGCGCCCAAGGAATCGAAGGCGTTCTTGAACGGACCCGGCACGGAGTGGTTGTACTCAGGGGTGACAAAGACGTAGCCATCGCAAGAATCGATGGCATCGGACCAAGCCTGAACGTTGGCGTCGTCGTAGCTCTTGTTCGCCGCCATCGGGATGACGGAGGTGGTCATGATCGGAACGTTGAATGCCTTGAGATCAATTACTTCGTATTCAACGCCGGTGTTGCGGCCTTTAGCCAAGTCACCAACCCAGTTTGCGATTGCCTCGCCTGCACGATCGTCGCGAGTAGAGCCGAGAACGATACCAATCTTTGCCATGGGAATAACCCTCTTTCATTTTGTTGATTAGTCAACAACAAAGACTAGCACGCGCGTCAACTTGACGAATAGTGATATTGATTCGCCCTTCCCGCAGACCACATCCTTCTGGCAACGTTGCGTCATTAACCCGCACCACACCGTGATAGGCCAGCCGCTTCGGTCCGCCAAAGACAATCAGATCCCCTGAACCAAGCAGAACGTCATCCCAGGGCTTATTGCGGTTTTCCGTATTGCCCATCCGAAACAGCGCTTCATCACCAATGGATAGAGAAATCACCGGCGCCAAGGATTCCTCGAAATCATCGACGTGCATGCCCATCCCCGAGCCCGGTGGATAGTAATTCACCAACGCCATCTCAGGAACGAAGCTCTCAGCCCACGGCGCTAACTCGGACGCGACCTCGGCAGCCGCGCGCAGTGCCAGAAACGCCAGCTCCCGCAACGATTCCAGCATCGGCGGCACTCGAGTCCCCTCAATATTGTCCACGTAACGATAGGTCTCGTAATGCCAGAACCTGCCCAAATGCAGCTGATGCACGCTCATCTGCCCCGACTTCAAACGTGGGCGATACATCGCCATCGGCGTGCCCGCATAAGCCCGCGCCACCTCACGAACAGCAGAAACCAACACTTCTTGGCTGCTCACGGACAACCATCCTGGCAGATGCGCCACGCCCGGCGCGACCTGGACGGCGGGCCGAGAGACGTCGAAAAACATGGCCCAAGAGTACATGTCCGTCCGCAGCGCACAAGACGTCCCTTTCACGCGACTAGACTAAATCCCCATGAACCTCGAGCAATTCGGCACCTGGGAAAAAATGTCCGGCGGGCACTGGCACCTGCCGGGGCAGACGGAACAAGTACGCGCGGAGCACGCTCGTACTTTCCGCTTGATCAAGCAGTTCAACGAGTTAGGTAACACCGATCAAGGCAAAGCACGGGAAATTCTGCGGGAGCTGCTTCCGGAGGAATCCCATGTGCCGGGCTGGTTCGGGCCGGCCAACGTGGAGTTCGGTTGCAACCTCTTCATAGGTGAGCATGTCTTCATCAATTTTGGTGCCACCATCTTGGCCCAGGCCAAGGTCACGCTCGCCGATCACGTGATGATTGGGCCCAATTGCTCCCTTATCACCGTGGGCCATCCGGTCAATGACCACGAGATGCGCGAGGGCGGTTGGGAGATTGCCAAACCGATCACCGTGGGCCGCAACACCTGGTTCGGGGCCAACGTCACCGTCATGCCGGGCGTCACCATCGGTGAGGATTGCGTCATCGGTGCAGGCACCTTAGTCACCCGCGATGTCCCCGACAAGTCGCTGGTTTTGGGCTCGCCCGGCCGCGTGGTGCGCAAGCTCAATGGAGACAACCTCGAGCGCGAAGATCTCGAAGGCCCAGTGGAAGGCTTCGGGCTGGAGTAGATGTTCGATCTCGCACGCATCGGCGCGGGCCTACCCGTTGCTGAAACCATCGATAGCCTGCCCAAGACCGGAAACATAGTGATGCAGGCCCCGCCTGGCACCGGCAAGACCACGCTAGTTCCGCCGGCCTTGGCAAACATGGATGGCAAAGTCATCGTCACTGCCCCACGCCGCGTCGCAGTCCGCGCGGCAGCCAACCGCCTCCAAGCGCTGTCCGGCCAGCAGATCGGCTACGCAGTACGCGGTGATTCCCGCAAAGGTCAGGACGTAGAGTTCGTCACCCCGGGCGTGCTGCTGCGCCGCCTCCTTAAAGATCCCGAGCTCACCGGCGTTGCCGCAGTAGCCATCGACGAGGTTCACGAACGCCAGCTCGACACGGACTTGGTCCTTGGCATGTGTCTCGAATTGGCGCAGCTGCGCGACGATTTCCGCGTCGTCGCCATGTCCGCGACCGTTGATGCGCAGCGTTTCTCGCAGCTTATGGACGCCCCGGTTGATGTCACCGAGGCGGTCACTCATCCCCTCGATATTCACTATCGCCCGGCGCCTGGGCGTGCTTCCGGCGACCGCGATTTTTATTCCCACGTAGCCCGCCAAGCCATGGGACATACAGGTTCCACGCTGGTCTTTGTCCCCGGCGTGCGCGAGGTGGAACTGGTCTGCGAGATGCTGCCGGAGGCCTATCCGCTCCACGGTAGGCAGAGCACGGCTGAGCAGGATGCTGCGTTGTACACGGATGCCGATCGCATCGTTGTCGCGACATCCATCGCAGAATCCTCCCTGACGGTGCCCGGCGTGCGCACCGTGGTCGACGCTGGTCTCTCGCGCACCCCGCGCCGCGACGCCCAGCGCGGAATGTCCGGTCTGGTTACCGTATCCACCTCCAAGTCGAGCGCGGATCAGCGCGCCGGACGTGCAGGCCGTGAGGCCCCGGGTACCGTCATCCGTTGCTATTCCCAAGAGGATTACCAGCACTTTGCCCCGCACATCACCCCGGAGATCTTGAGCGCCGACCTCACCCAAGCCGCGCTTTTCCTAGATTGCTGGGGCGCCGGCCCGGACTTCCCGTTGCTGGATCAGCCACCTGCACGCGCGCTTGCCGACGCCCACCGCACCCTCACCGCGATTGGCGCCACCCCGGAGCTCGCGACCATGCCCACCGACCCACGCCTCGGCGCTGCACTTTTGAAATACGGCTCCCAAGCTGCCCCAGCCGTGGCGGCGCTGAGCGATTCCCCGCGCGGGGATATCACCCGCATCACTCCGGCCAAACGCGAGGTCCAGCGCCTCGCGCGCCTCGTGCCGGATAAGGGCGACATCGATCCCGGCCGCGTTGTCGCCGCCGCATTCCCCGATCAGGTGGCAAAGAGAATGGGCGATGACTACCTTCTGGCCAGCGGTACCCGCGCCCGATTATTAGAGGACAATGGTGCCGCATGGCTGGCCGTAGCGGAAGTGTCTCTTTCTAACGCCGGCAACGCCATCATCCGCGCCTTTACCCGCATCGACGAAGAGGCAGCGCTTGCAGCCATCGGCACCACTGAAGAAGTAACTGCGACCTTAAAGGACGGGAAAATCCGCGGTCGCAAAGTAACCCGCGCCGGCGCGATCGAGCTAAGTTCTACCCCCATCAACGTCACCGGTGCCGCCGCCGAAGAAGCCCTTGCTGCCGGCATCCGCCAGCAGGGTCTAGATCTTTTCTCTTTCAGCGAGAAAGCCCAGAACCTGCGCGATCGCCTCCGTCACCTCTACCGCAACTACGGCACGCCGTGGCCAGACGTGGAGCAGGCGAATCCCGCCGAGTGGCTCGGCCCCGAGCTGCACCAGATTGCAGAAGGCACGCCTGCCTCCGCTATCGACGTCTACCCTGCTCTGCAGCGCCTTCTGCCCTGGCCGGAGGCAAGCAAGCTCGACGAACTCGCACCTGAGCGCCTACCCGTTCCTTCCGGCAGGGATGCAAAGATCGACTGGAGTGGCGAGCGTCCCGTGGTCTCCATCAAGCTGCAAGAGTGCTTTGGCTTGGCCGAATCCCCCGTATATTGCGGCCACCGCGTGCAATTCCACCTGCTCTCGCCTGCCGGCCGGCCGCTTGCCGTCACCGATGATCTGGCCAGCTTTTGGGCCGGGCCCTACCAAGGCGTGCGCGCCGATATGCGCGGGCGCTACCCCAAGCACCCGTGGCCCGAGGATCCGTGGACCGCACCTGCCACCGCCAAGACTAAGAAGCGGATGTAGGCCCCCACTGCTGGATGCCCAGGTAGATGCTCATTACCACCACGAGGGTAAGCAGAGCAAAACGAATCAGCTTGGTGCCGCCGCCTAGTACGGTGCGGGCACCGAGCTGCGCGCCAATGACGTTAGCCACGGCCAAGACTAGGGCCAGCGCCCAAATGACGTGCCCTCCCAAGATGAACACGCAGAGCGCGCCGACGTTCGTGCAGGTGTTGACCACCTTCGCCATCGCCGCTGACTTGAGGAAGTTCTGGGAGAAGATGCCCGTAAACGCCATGATGAGGAACATGCCGGTTCCGGGGCCAAAGATGCCGTCATAGAAAGCGATGCAGGCCACCGCTGCCAACGCAGCCCACGTGCGCCATCCACCACGGATGCCTTCGCTTTCATTCGTGCCAAAGCTGGGGCGAAAGGCCACGAAGGCACCAGCGCACACCATCAACACGATAATCAGCGGGCGCATCACGTCCTTATCAATCATCGCCGCAGCGCCCGCACCGATGCCGGAGCACCCCAGCGCCACCAACCCAAAACGGATAAGCTCCCCCGCCGGTGGCCGAACCTTGCGCACCATCTTCACTGCAGCCGAAGCCGTGCCCGAGACCGCCGCAACCTTATTCGTGGCCAGCGCCGTCGCCGGCGCGAGTTGCGGCGCCACCGCCATGATGAGCGGAATTAGTACGAGTCCCCCGCCGCCAATGACGGCATCGATCCATCCCGCTACCGCAGCTCCTGACGTCAACAATGCCCAACCGCTAAACCCCAGGTCCAACAACTCCATGCGTGTTATTAAACTCGACGCCATGTCTGTTCGTGCACAGTGGGCCATCATTGCGCCAGGGTCTGTGGCCCTCGGCGCGCTTTTTACTTACCTGCACGTGCCCGCCGCCTGGATCCTGGCAGCCATCGTGGTCTCCGGTGCGATGGCGCTTATCACCGGGCAAGAACTCACCGTCAACAAGCACTTCTACGCCGTGGCCCGCGGCTTCATCGGCATCATGGCGGCCATCCCCCTCACGCTGGTACCGGCCTCGCTACTTCTTGGCTTTCTTCCCGCCGCCATCACGATGTCCCTCATCACCGTCATCGTCGGCATGGCAGGCGGAATGTTGCTGCACCGCTCGCAGCCCAAAGAGATCTCCTGGGAAACCGGCATCTTATCCATGCTGCCCGGCGGCGCCTCCCTCATGCCGGCGCTTGCCAGCGAGCTCGGTGCCGACTACCGCTATGTGGCACTGACCCAATACCTGCGCCTGCTCGCGGTTTCGGTCTCCCTGCCTTTTATGGTCAGCTTCATGACCACTGAATCCGGTGGCACGGATGCATCCGTCCACGTCGATAGCGGCGCCTGGTGGGTCATTGCGCTGACCGTAGCTATTGCGGTCCTCGGCGAGCGCCTAGGCAAGCTCGCGCACCTGCCCGCCTCAGCCGTCTTGGGCCCGCTCATCCTCACCGTCATCGTCGCGCAATTCCTGCCCGCCGGGCACACACTGGAGCCGCACTCCATCTTCAAGATCATGGCATTCATGTCCATCGGTTGGGTCTGCGGCGGCGGACTGTCCATCCCCGCGCTGCGTTCCTTTGCCAAGCAGCTCCCGGCCACAATCGCCTTCATCATTATCGTCATCGGCGTCTGCGCGCTTACCGCCTGGCCGCTGACGGCCTGGCTGGATATCTCCTACTTCGAGGCCTACCTCGCCACCACGCCCGGCGCGCTCGAGACAGTTCTTGCGCTATCTTCCGAAGGCGGCGCGGGACCTGCAGTGGTCGCGGTGCAGATCGTCCGCCTCATCTTCGTGCTCGTTATCGCAGGCTATTTGCCCCATATTTTGCGCCTTATGGCCAAAAGTAAGTGACCATCAAGCGCTCCGCTGCTATCAAATGGCTAAGACTGAAAACTCAGGCTTTAGTTCAAGATGGTCTGCCGCAGAATCGACATAGGAACAGATCCTAGCGCCAAGGCCTCGGAGTGGAAGTCCCGCACGCTCATTCCCTGCTCCACGGCCTCCTGCCTGGTCTGCTGCCATAGGCGCTCGCCCAGTGCATAGGAAGGCGCCTGCCCCGGCCAGCCCAGGTAGCGGTTGACCTCAAAGTTGAGGTTCGCGTCATCCATCGCGGTGTTTTCGCGCATGAAGGTCTTCACATGGGCCTTATCCCACTTGCCAGAGTTGCTGCAGTCCGGCAGCTTCTTGCCCAAGTGCAATCCGATGTCCACCACAACGCGGGCGGCGCGGAAGCGTTGGGCGTCAAGAAGCCCCATGCGGAATCCCGGATCCTCCATATAACCCAGCTCCGCCATGAGCGCCTCAGCGTAAAGCGCCCAGCCTTCGCCGTGGCCCGAGTTCCAGGTCACCGCACGGCGCCACAGGTTGAGATCATCTTGGACCAGCGCAGAACCCAGCTGCAGATGATGGCCCGGCACGCCCTCGTGGTGAACCGTGGTCAGCTCCTGCCAGGTGTGGAAACGCTCCTGGCCAGCCGGAACTGACCACCACATGCGGCCTGGACGCGAGAAATCATCTGCAGGCGGGGTATAAAAGATGCCGCCTGTACCGGCAGGATCGATGCAGCATTCGATATCGCGGATCTGCTCCGGAATGTCGAACTCGGTGCCATCCAAATCCTTGATGACTTTCTCCGCCGTGCCCTGCATCCATTCCACGAGCGCATCGGTGCCCTCCAGCACGTAACGCTCCTCTTGGTTGAGGTTGCGCATCGCGGCCTTCACGGTGCACTCAGAGCCATACAACTCGTGCGCGATCTTTTCTTGCTCAGCGCGGATTTCTTGGACGCGCTCCAGGCCCCACTCGTAGGCCTCATCAAGATCGACGGTATCGCCGACGAAAAGCTTGGAAAACCGCTCATAGCGGTCACGGCCCACCGCATCCTCGGTGGAAGCCTGCGGCTGTAGTTCGTTGGAGAGCCAATCAGCGAACTGCCCAAAAGCGCTCTTTGCCGCCTCGACCTCAGTACCCTCGACGCCAAGGCCCTCCAACATGGAACCGGCGTCGGCAAGCCGCTCACACTGGACGAAGACTTCGTTGATCTGGCGATGCGGCGGAATCAGGCCATGTGCCGCCGACTCCTGCAAGGAATCCTTGTATCCGCTTAGTGCGCCACCGACCTTGGACAGGCGCGAGCGAATGGCATCAAGCTGCTCAGGGGTATCCTGCGGCATCAGCAGCAAAGTATCGCGAATGGTCTGCACCGGGGAGGCGATGTTGTTGAGGCTGCGCATATCCTCGCCGTGGTGGTGCAAGTCCAGCTCTAGGCAAAGGCGATCGCGCAAGACGGCTGCGGTCACGTAATCCACATCGTCGAAGTCATCTTCATCATCGGACTCGTCAGTGGTGTCATCCAGAGCATCGACGTCAGCGACCATGTCACGGGTGCGGTCAGCAATAGCCGCGTAGTACTCCGGCGAGAAATCCTGCAGCTCGCCTTCGAATCCCGGGATGCCCCACGCCGTTGCTTCGGTAGGGCTTAGCTCCGCAAGATCGTGCACAAAGTTATCGCAGGCCGCGTCCAAGAGGGAAGGATGGCGGCTCTGGTTTGGCTCTGAACTCATGAGGGTGAAGTCTATCCTTTACCTGGAGCCTAGGGCCAACCTAGGCGCCAAACGTTGTCAGCTTGTTAGCTACTTGTTATCCCACTTCATCCCGGGATTAATCCAACCCGCAAAGGCATCCAGAACCTGCGCTGGCGTTGGCTCAAGCACGATCGCATCCACAAAGCGGCGCTGCACGAAGCCCGCCTCTGACATGCCCGCGTACATGTCCACGAAAGGACGCCAGAATCCGGCGACGTCCACCAAGCCAACGGGGCCGTCGACGTGGCCTAGTTGCTGCATGGTCAGCACCTCCGCGAGCTCTTCGAGGGTGCCCACGCCGCCCGGCAGACACACGTAGCCATCTGCCAAGTCCTCCATGCGGGTCTTGCGCTGCGCCATGGTCTCCACCACTTCAAGTGAGGTCAGGCCAGGATGTGAAAGCTCTAGGTCCACCAGCTGTTCGGGGATCACGCCGGTGACCGTTCCGCCTCCTGCCAGACATGCATCCGCTACCACGCCCATGAGCCCCACGTTGCCGCCGCCGTAAACCAAGTTGATTCCACGATCTGCCAGCTGCCCGCCCAGCTGACGGGCTGCTTCGATATATGCTTCCGAGTTACCGGTGGCCGAGCCGCAATAAACCGCAATTGAATCCATGGACACCACACTATAGAAAGAAGTCCTTAGACAATGTTGTCTAATCTTGCGAATACCTGCTAGACAATACGGTCTAGAAAATCTATACTTCTAATTATGCTCAAACCTGGCCCCGTGTTCACTCGCCCGCGCACCCCAGCGGCTAAGTGCCTTCACCTCGTGCGTTTAAACCCCATCATCACGCGCAGTGAGCTCGTCGAGGCAACAGGACTTTCCCAGCCCACCATCACCCGCGCCACCGCAGCACTGCTCCAGGCGGGCCTCATCCAGGAAAGAAACGATCTCACCCGTTCCCAAGGCCGCGGGCGCCCCACGGTTCCGCTCGAAGTTGCCGAAAATGACTGGATCCTGGCCGGAATTGCCGTGGGTACCTCGCAGACCCACATCGGCTTCTACGACACGCTCGGGCGCACCATCCGCGAAGATGACGTACCTACCCCCGTCGCGCAGCTGAGCGAGGAGGACTTCATCGAGCACATCATGGCCGGCGTCCATCGCCTAAGCGCAGGCCTCGACCGCAAACTGGTCTCCGTGGGCATTACCACCTCCGGCACTGTCGACGCCGCGGGCCGCGTCACCGCCGCAAACCTGGGCTGGGTCGACGTCGACATCGCAGAGCGCCTGCGCTATCAGTTCAGCGTGCCCGTTGTGGTTTCCTCCGCCGTGCCCGCAATCTTGGGCTCCGAAACCCAAGCCGCGGAACTTGGAAATACTGATCCAGTTCTAGTTCTTTTTGCGGATGACTCGATCGGCGCCGCGCTTTCCACTGGCGACGAAGTCTCCCAGATCATCCCCCTGCCTTCCATCGCAGAGGTGCCCCACCCAGAGGAAACCTTAACTACCGCCGCCGTGCAGAAAAAGCTAGACAACGTCGATACCTCCGCGCACCGCGAAATCCTCGATGAACGCGCTCGCCATCTAGGCCTTGTCGCGGCACAACTCATCAAGGAACATGAGCCCACCACCGTTGTGCTCGCCGGTGGAGCATTCCTTGATGACCCTGCTGCGCCGAAACGTTTCGCGGCAGTCGTACGAGAAAAAGCCGGAAAGTCCGCCCAGCTACGTCTCATCCCCTCGCATCAGGAGATCGTGGGGGCGATTACCCGCGCAATTGCGCTCGATCCCCTGCTGCGCGTGCCGCTCGAGCTAAAGGCTTAGCCGCGGGAGGAAAGCTCTGCGTCGATGCGCAGGAGGCCAGAGCCATCGTTGCCCACGAGCTTGATCTGGTCGACGATCTCGCTGACGGTGGACTCCTCCTCGATCTGCTCCTCCAGGAACCAGTTGATCATGGAGCGGGAATCCAGATCGCCGGCCGCATCAGCGGTGCGCGCGATCTCGCGAATCTGCTCGGAGACCTTCTGCTCGTGTGCGAAAGCCGCCTCGAAAGCATCCAGCGGGGTAGCTGCCTTGATGGAAGGAACTGAGATGTCAGAAAGCTCAACGCGGTAGCCGCGGTCCAGCAGGTGCTGCGCGAACTTCTGCGCGTGCGCGCGCTCCTCTTCTGCCTGCGCGTAGAACCAGTCGCGCATACCTGGGAAGGAGAGGTTATCCATCTCGTATGCCAGCTGGGTGTAAATAAGAGCAGCGCCGTGCTCGTTGTTGACCTGATTGTTCAGGAGGGTTTGCAGCTTCTCGTCCATGTCAGGAACCTTTCTCTAAGACACCCCGGAAAGTACAATTGCCTATCAAACCGGGGCGATTCATTAAGTGCAACACCAACAATACAGATTTATTTCCGTCGCGCTAGGAAGGTTTGCTTTAGCAAACATGCCGGTCAAGGCAACTTTTTGGGTTGGATCTCCTAACTTTGCTCAGGATATCCACCACTGCATTCCCCCTTAGGACAACCGCGACACAACCAAGCCACGCTTGACGACGCCGCCCTTGCCTAGAACAGCTTCGGCAGTTTCAGGCCCGGAATCGCACCAGAGAAGGCAGCACCGACTGCAGCCAGAATCGCAACAATCGCGGCTACAATGCCGCCGATTGCACCCGCGGAAGAACCCGCGTCAGGCTTTGGATCTGGTTTCGACTCTGGCTTCGGCTCTGGCTTCACTTCTGGCTCAGCAGCCGCCTTGCCATAGGTGACAGTGAGGTCAGTGTTTCCGTCCTCTAGCGGTCCCGGCTCGTAGAAGCCCAGCATCGCGTCGGAGCCAACCTTGGTGATGGACGTCTGCGCATCTGTGGTGGTGTAGGTCTTCTCTGCTGCCGGAACAATTGCTTCGCTCAACTTAAAGGTGGAGATTTCTGCGTCATCCAGGTCGGTTTCAATTGCCTCCTTGCTGCCTGGCCCCTTGGCACCGGTGGTCTTCAAGTCCGCCGTGATGGTGGCATCAGTGCCGGAAACCACCACCTTGATGTCGCTGAACGTCATATCGAGGCCATAGCCGCCATCTGGGCCCATGCCCGGGTGTGCTTTGAAGTGCAGCGAGCCATCAGTGTCGATGGTTCCGTTACCCTTTTCGTCAACCGTGGATGCGGAAGCATTCACTGGAAGCTTGAAAGAATTGTCAGCGAAGACGGCACCATCAGTGGTCTTAATCTCACCCTGCGCAAAAGGCTTTTGCAGGTAGGAAATGAAGGACTCCTTGATGGGCCAGCTGAGCTCACCGGAAGCGAGGGCAGGAATTTCCGCAGCGGAAGCAGTGGGTACTGCGAGAGCACCGGCCACGAGAGTGGTGGCGGTGAGTACAGAGATTGGCTTCATTTAGTTCTCCGAATCAGAAAGAGTGTAGATGAGAGTATGCAAACTGAGATTTGCTATACCTAACAGAGGTTAGGCAAGGCTAAGCTTAAAGTCAAGGCCTGTTTTAGTGGCGCCGATTTAACTCAGCAAAGATGCCCGCATTAAACGCAAAGGCCGCCTGGGCCTCAGAGATAAGCGCCGCCCGCTCCGCTTCTGCCAATCGCATCTCATCAATACGCTGTCGGTAACCATTGCGGTAAGGAGGAATCTTCCCGATCGCGGTGAAGTCGTAGAAGTTAAGCGCATCCGGATCAATCCCATACAGTGCACCCAACCGCGCCGCAATAACCTGGCCGCCGGAAATGTCACCGAGGTAGCGCACATAGTGATGCGCCACAACCTCAACCGCATGCTCAGGTGTAGCCAACTGCTCAAGGCGGGCCACATAAGCCGCGGTAGCCGGCAAGATGCGAACCTTATCACGCCAATCCCCTCCCAGCTGCTGAGTCAGATCGACCTCGAGAGCATCGCGGCGCTCCAAACGCGGATCGGCCACAGCGCCCGCGGTTGCCGTTTCCGCCACAGCACGCACGGTTCGCTCCAATGTCTCATACACAAACCACAGCTGACCGGTCAGATCGGCGACAGCTTTGGCATCTAGCTCTCCCGTCATGAGCCGCTGCATAAAGCTCGATCCCTCCGCCGCCTCGTGGGCACGCGCAGTCTCCTCGCGCAAAGCCAGCGATAACGGTCGATCCAGCGCAATGGTCATAAATTCTCCTTAGAAAAGTAATGCTTACCTAACTTACCGAAACCAACTTAAAGTTAGGGTTACCTAAAAATCAATATTTAAGGAGAAAATCAACCAAAAGAACTACCTGTCTAACTTGCCGCTCAGACGCTCCAAGCGCTGCAAGCTCGCACCATCCAAGCCCCGGAATTCCACCTCGACCCCGCGGTCGGCATACTTTTCCTGCACCGAATCCAGCGTCGCCACCGTGGAGGCATCCCAAATTTCGGCGCCATTTAGGTCAATAACCACGTGCTCTTCCGGCAACGTGTAGTCGAAGGCATAAACCAGATCGTTCGAGGACGCGAAGAAAAGCTGCCCACGCACAAAGTAGGTGTTTCCCTCCAAGTCCACCGACACGAAATGCGCCACGCGGCGAGCAAAAGCCACCGACGCCGCCAGCACACCGGCGACCACACCCACTGCCAAGTTGTGGGTAAGCAAGGTGCCCACCACGGTTACCAACATGACCACTGTTTCCGAAAGCGGCATAAGCCGCAGCGTGCGCGGGTTAATCGAATGCCAATCCACGGTCGTACCAGCGACAATAATCATCACCGCTACCAACGCCGCCATAGGAATGCGGCCGACGGTCTCCCCCAAGACCACGACGAGGATGAGCAGGAAGACGCCGGCGAGGACCGTCGACAAGCGCGTGCGTGCCTGCGCGCCCTTCACATTGATCATGGTCTGGCCAATCATCGCGCACACACCCATTCCACCAATCAGTGCGGACAAGATGTTTCCCACGCCTTGGCCTAAGGACTCGCGCGTCTTATCGGAGTGCGTGTCCGTAATGTCGTCGACGAGCTTCGCCGTCAGCAGCGATTCCATCAGTCCCACCAGAGCCACGCCAACCACGTAAGGAGCGATGAGCTCGAGCGTCTCCAGATTCAGCGGCACGTTCGGAATAAACAATCCCGGCAGGCTCGTAGGCAGCTCACCTTGGTCGGCCACGTCCGGGACCTTCCACCCGAAAGCAATAGCCAACACCGTGACCACCAGGATGGTCACCAAAGGCGCAGGGATCACCGTGGTCAGCCGCGGCAGCACCAGCATGATCACCAGCCCCATTGCCACCAGCACGTATACCATCCACGGCACATGCTTAAGATGCGGCAGCTGCGCGGTAAACATCATGATGCCCAAAGCGTTGACGAATCCGGTCATCACCGAGCGCGGGATGAAACGCATAAGCTTGGCGACGCCCAGCATCGCCAAGATGATCTGCAAGATGCCGGCCAGCATGATGGTGGCCACCACATAGTCAAGGCCGTGACTGTGCGACAACGGCGCAATAACCAAGGCCACCGCGCCCGCCGCCGCAGAAACCATCGCGGGGCGTCCGCCGGTGAACGCGATGGAGATTGCCATGATCACCGAGGCAAACAAACCCACGCGCGGATCGAGCCCCGCCAAGATGGAAAAACTGAGAACCTCAGGAATCAGCGCCAGCGCTACCGCGAGGCCGCCGAAGACCTCCATACGAAAGCGCGCTGGCGAAGAAAATGCATATTTAAAACTGCCGAGAACAGAAGTAGGTGCGGGTTGTTGAGACACCGCACATACTCTAGCGGCCCCTAGGCCCCTTCCCTAAAAGAACCGTCAACAGTGATAACAGGCAGAACCGACCACGCAAAATTGATCCAGGCATCTGTCTTTTTCCACGAGAAATCCGGCTCAAAGATGGTCGTGGGCTTGGTGTAAATAACGGCTGACTTCACCTCAGCGGCCGTTTCCGCCAGCAGGTTGACCACGAGATCGAGGGTCTTTCCAGAATCGGCCACGTCATCGACCACCAGAACCTTCTTGCCCTGCAAGGATTCGATATCCAGCTGCGGGTTAAGCAGAACTGGCTCGGGCAAGGTCGCACCGATGTCGGTGTAGAACTCCACGTTGATTGCGCCCATTTCTTTGACGCCGATTGCATAGCCGATGGCGCCTGCTGGGATGAGGCCGCCGCGGGCCACGCCCACGATGAGATCAGGGAACCACCCAGAATCAATGACTTGTTGGGAGAGCGCTCGACTTGCCTCGCCGAATGTTTCCCACGTGAGGTTCTCGCGTTCTGAGTTAAACCATTCTGGGACGCTCATGCGGCTTACCTGCTCCTTCGACCGACGAATCTTTTCGTATAGTCTATCGGAAAGGAACCTCGCCCAAAGTTCTTCTGAGCTTTCTTGTGTGCAAACGGGAGGGATTTCCTGCTAGCTGCTCCACTGCGCGCACCGCGCACATCACGTGCGCTTCCTTAGAGTTCGAGTAAAAGGCCTGCGCTTGTGCAGGCAGCTTGGGGACGGCATGCAAAGGCAAATCGGAGACGGACAGGAGCGTGCCATAAGGAACGCGGTAGCGGTAACCGTTTCCCGCCAGCGTGCAGGACTCCATATCCACCGCCACAGCGGTGGAGTGCTGTAGCCACTCCCACAGGTCGCGGGAGGTGCGCCATTCCCAGTTGCGGTCGTCGGTCGAGAGCACCGTGCCGGTACGCATCAAAGGATTATCGTCACCGTAGACCTCCCGCACGGAGGCCTCCAGCATGCGCTGCACTTCAGGTATAGCGGGAATCGGATTCCCCGCGCCCACCTTGCGGTCGAGAATGTGGTCCTCGCGCTGATAGGCATTACCCAGGATGAGGTCGCCGATACGCATGCGGCCGTCCAGTCCAGCGCAGTGCCCGATCATGATCCACGCCTCGGGGCGCAGGACAGCAAGGCAGTCCGTGATTGTCTTGGCGTTGGATGGGCCAACGCCAATGTTGATCATCGTGATTCCGTCCCCGCTGGCCGTGATGAGGTCAAAACGTGGCATCTGATAGCGGGAGGTTAGGGTGAGCTCGCCGACGTCGAGAAGCACGGCGTCATTCGAGTGGATCGTCTCCCCAGTAGGCAACACCAGCGCCGTGTAGCGGGAATCCTCTTTGGTGAGCTCGCGCAGGCCGAACTTCACAAACTCCGTGGTGTGCATGGCGTAGTTGGTGAACAGGATGTACTTCTGCACCGTGTCGACCTCGATGCCGGTGTAGTGCTCGATGCGCGCGCACGCGATGTCAAAGCGCTGCGGGCCAAAGTGGAAAAGCGGCTTTTCCTTGCCGTGGAAGGCCTTCCACTCTCCGTCGATGATGGCATCGTTGACCTCGTCCAGAGTGGGGCGCGGTATCTCACCGCGGTTCTCGGGCACTGGACCGGCGTCACGGATGTACTCCGGTGGGATGAGCTCATTCGACTGGCCTACGTAAATGTCACAGGGATAGTTCTCTGTCAGCCTTGATAGCTGCTCCGTGAGGTAATCACGCAGGAGCTGAGGTTTGGAAATGACGGCAGAAAAGCGGCCAGCCTGGTCCACGTATCCAAAGGGTTCGGAACGGTCGATGGGCTGCCATTCGCGCACGTGCACAGTGATTTTGGGATAGACCACGTGCCTATAACGATCGAAATCCCCCGTCGCGAGGGATTTACGCGCGAGGGAGCACGAGCTGTCATAGAGCTCGATGAGACGGCATACTGCCTCTTCAACAAAGTGGGCATGCTGCAGGTCAGTCATGCCAGCGAGTGTAGTTCGGGTACACCATTTAGGCAGCTTCGATGGTGCCGGGAAACCGTCGAGGGAGGGACCGCTAGCTGCCCCAAGGCTATTGAATTAACGAGGGCCCACCAGCTGCGCACTGGCGGGCCCTCTCCCCATGACTAATCTTCGGCACCTGGTAAAGAAGTGGAGCGCATCTTCCCAAGTAACCGCCCGTGATTAGGCAAGCCTTAGTTTATAAAACTTTTGGATGATGGTCAAGCGTTTTCCAAACTTTTTAAACTACTTCATAAAACTGCCCATGAAGTGCATAAATGGATGAAGGGTACAATTTTGACGCATGGCACCAGATCCGATCGTTGAATTGCGAAACTCAATCTCCGCGCAACTCGGGAAGTTTTGGCGCCCCAGTGAAGACTCACCGCGCTATGGAATCGCAACCCCTGCAACCGCAATCGCGTTGCGCGAGGACGTCTCCCAAGAGATCGCCTCGCGCCTCCACGCACGCCCCGACTCCACGCCCGGAGAAAAGATCCTAGAAGCGGACACCGCAGCCACCCTCCCCTTCGGCGCACGCATCAAGCCCCGCGGCATCTTCGAGGACGATTGGTCCGCCCGCCCAACGCCGGAGCGGCCCTGGCCAGTAATCCTCATTCACGGCACCTGCGACACTAAAGGCATCTGGCAGCTGCTCGGCACCCAACTCCGCGAGGACGGATGGGCAGTTTTTGCCCCTGACTACGGCAACCGAGCAACCCAGCCCATCCCTGAGTCTTCTCAACAACTGGGCTCCTACATTGATGCAGTCCTCAACGTTACCGGCGCAGAAAAAGCTATCCTCGTCGGCCACTCTCAGGGTGGGCTGTTAGCCCGTTACTGGATGCGCATCGATGGCGGCGCCGAAAAGGTCCGCCATCTCATCTGCCTAAGCTCCCCCAACCACGGCACGACGCAGGGCGGAATCGTCAGCCGGCTTGTGCGCAGCGGACGCCAAGAAGCGGTGATGCGCTCCATCATTGATGGTTGGTTCGGACCAGCCGGCATGCAGCAAATCGTCGGAAGTAAGATCCTCCTCGATACAAACGTCGACGGCGACCTCGAGCCCGGCGTGACCTACACGTGCATCGCCACGAAGAACGACGCCGTGGTGGTTCCTCCCGAGACGTGCTTCCTAGACGGCAGCAAGGTCAAGGACGGCACCGTGCGCAACATCTACGTTCAGGACTTCGACAAACGCGCCGTCGTCATGCACGAGGACATGCCACTGGACAAGCGTGTGCACGCCATCGTACGCACGCTCCTTGAGCTCATTAACTAGATGCTCGGCAGCGCTGGCATTGCGGGAAGTAGCCCCGATTTCATGATCGCATGACCGATGATGGCAAACATTCCACCGAGCGCGGTAAAGCCCAAGATGTAATTCCATGCTTCAGCGAAGCTGGAGGTCTGTTGCTGTGCTGGTTCCGCACAGGTTTGGGTGGGGTCGCATGTTTGCTCGGCGCTCGCCTGCGGTGCCAAGAGAAGGGAGCTGGAGAGCGCGACAACAAGGGCTAGTTTTCGCATGATTTTTCCTTAGACAAAGTGTTGAGATTTGAGTATTGGTCGATTTAAATGTTGGACAATTTGTATGTGGAGATAAGTGAGTCGATGCCCGTGGGCGGACAGCGCTGCGGCAACACGCACAGCCGGCCATCGATCTCAGCTACCGTGATGTCCCATCCATAAACCTCGGACAAGACCGCATCGGCGTAGACCTCCGGCACGGTTCCGTGGGCCACCACCTTCCCGTCCGCCATGCACACGATGTGATCGCAATACGCGGCAGCAGCGTTGAGGTCATGCAGCACCACAAGGACTGCAATTCCGCCTTGCTTAGCCAGTGCTTGGGCCAAGGAAAGTACCTGCTCCTGATGGTGGATATCCAGGGCAGCGGTGGGTTCATCGAGCAAGATAACCGGGGTTTGCTGCGCGAGCACACGGGCCAAAGCAACCCGTGCCCGCTCACCGCCCGACAGCGTGACGACGTCACGGCCGACCAGATGCGCGACGTCGGCAGCAGCTAAGGCCGCGGCGACGATCTCTTCATCCTCAGCCTCAGATGAAGTGCCCGCCCACGGACTTCGGCCCATCGCAACCACGTCGCGCACTAGGAACTCGAAGGACACTCCAACATCCTGCAGCATCACCGCCCGCAGACGGGCCAGTTCGTTTGGGGAAAGCCCCGTGGGGTCAAGCTCAGCCAGCTGTACGCTTCCGGAGTATTCAAGGTCTCCCGCGACCGCGGCCAATACCGTCGATTTGCCGGCGCCATTCGGCCCGATGAGACCCGTAACCTCGCCAGGTTGTGCGTCGAAAGAAACGGCGTCGACAAGCTTGCGGTGCCCAATTTCAACAGTAAGTCCCCGCACCGAAATCACGAGTGCATCCCTTTTCGCATCATCCGCCGCAACAACACAAAGAAACAGGGGCCACCCACTAGCGCGGTGAAGATTCCGATGGGCAAGTCCGCAAAGGGAATCAGCGTACGTGCAGCAACGTCGGCAAACCCGATGAGTACCGCGCCAGCAAGAGCCGAGGCTGGTAACAAGATTTTGTTCGCAGGCCCCACGATGGTGCGCAACAGGTGCGGCACGATGAGTCCCACGAAACCGATGAGGCCAGCGAAGGACACTGCGCCCGCGGTCAGCACCGCAGAAGCAACGATCGCGGCGATACGCAACCTTTGGACGTTGATGCCGATATGCCCCGCCGCGCGTTCGCCCAAGGCTAAGGCGTCGAGCTGCTCACCCAAGCGGAAAGCCACGAACGCTCCTAATGCAGCCACTGGTAGCACCACCCAGACGTGCTTCCACTGCGCGCCGTTGAGGGATCCCATTTGCCAGAAAATGATCTGCTCCCGGTTGGCGGTGGGCGCCAGATAAACCATGAAGGAGATGACCGCATTGCACACTGCGTTAATAGCGATGCCGGTCAGGATCAGGTTGACAACGGCCACGCGTCCGCCATGGCGAGCGAGTTGATAGATCAACGCGGTAACGGCAAGTGCCGTGAGAAAAGCTGCGGCAGGCACGATGAAGGTGCCCAGCAAGGAGACGTTGAAGACGATGACCACGGCGGCGCCCACGCCAGCGCCGGAGGTCACGCCGATGATGGAGGGCTCTGCCAAGGGGTTGGCAAAGACGGCCTGCATCAAGGTGCCAGCCACGCCAAGCGACGCCCCGACCAAAAAGCCCAGTGCGATTCGTGGAAGGCGAATCTCCCACACCACATTGGCGGACAAGGCCTCTTGGTGCGGACCGCCGGCAAGGATTGGAAACAGATCCTGCACAGGCACGTAGTACTGGCCCAACACGATGGAGACCAGCGCAGCGGCACACAGCAGCACCGCCAGGACGATGAAGACCCACGTTCTTTTGCGCTGGCGCTTCTCAAAAACGTCAGGCTGTGCGTTCAGCGTTGTATTAAGCGTCTGGAGCATAAACTGCCTTCGCCAATTTGATGAGCGTCTGCCCCGTCATCGGCCCGAAAGCCAAGGATTGCCCATCCGGGATGGTGACGATTCTCTGCTTCTTTCCGGCAGTGGTCTGTGCGACACCTGGGCGCTGCATGAGGCCGTCGATTCCGCCGGTCGACTCCAAGCCGTTGGTCATCATGATGATCACCTCGGGGTCGATCTTGGCCAAGGCCTCGGCGTTTGCTGGTTCGGCGTAGGACAGATGGTTTTCGGTTCCGAGATCCACGCCACCGACTCCCTCGATGAGGTCGCGGGCGCCCGTGCCCTCTCCCATGATGAAGAAGACACCACCGTTGCCACGCGCGTAGAGGAATGCCATGCGCATGGGCTCGTCTGGCACCAGCTCGGCGATGGCGGCCTTCGCCTCATCGATTTCCTTAATTGACCTCTCCCCCAGCTCCTTTGCTTCTTCGGGCAGGCCGACGACCCCGCCAAGCTTCGCAATGTCCTCGCCAACCGAATCGATGGTGCGCTGCGGTTCCATGACCACAGTGGTCACGCCAGCGGCGCGAATCTGATCGATTGCGTCGCGCGGCCCGATGGAGTGATCGACAATCACCAGCGTGGGCTCGAGCGAGAGAACAGCCTCAACATTGATATTGTGTCCGCCTTCGGTAACCACCGGCAGATCCTGTAGGTTGGGTTCGGTTGAGGAAACAGTGCGACCGACGATGTTGTCCGCTAGGCCTAAGCCAGTCAGCGATTTGGTGTAGGTGCCATAGATGTCGAGAGCCAAGATGCGCGAGACGTCATTGACGGTCACATCGTTGCCGTCAGCGTCCGTGAGTTCTACTGGCAGCTGCGGTTCCACGGAATCCGCCACTGGTTCGATGTCTTTGAAGTCGCTGACGTTACTTAGTCCGGTAAAGGAACGAGGGTCGCTCACGCTATCTGCTGCGGGCAGTTCGCTCGTGAGGTCCTCATACCCGCCTTGGACGCCACACGCGCCGAGAGTCAGCGCGCACACCAGCGTCAGAAAAATAGAGGAGAACTTTTTCATGTTTTAGGTCTTTTCTCTTTTTAAGCTGGTTAAGCCGGGTTCTGCATGACCAAGCGGCTAGTAGAGCCGCCCGCGATCACGAGTCCGGCGATGAGCAGCAGCAGGTAGGTGCGGGAGTCGCCCCACTCAAAGCCCTTGTCCTGCGCTGCGGCAGACTTGATCTTGAAGTTGCCAGATCCGTCCTGGTAGCCCTGCGACTCGCCGCCTGTCAGCGATGCTGCGTCTGCGTTCTTGCCTGCCGCGCCAGCACCAGTAGATCCGGATTTAGATCCGCCGGAGGTGCCCGCGGCGCCAGAGCCACCGCCTGTGACGGCAGCGCAATCTGCGCTGCCTCCTAGGTCTGCACTGATGGAGAGCGGATCCAGCTGTGTGCCTGGCTCATAGAAACCAGCAAAAGCCTCGGAGCCGGTCTCGCTCAGGGCCACGCTCGCCTCACCTTGTAGGGAGTTTTCTCCCACGTCGAGGGAGCTGAAGCTGAGATCACCGATTACGGTTCGGCCAAAGTCCTTCTTTTCGCCTTCCATGTTGGAAGAGCTGACGTCACCAATCAGCTGCCCGGAGTTGCCGTTGAAGGTGACCGCGAGATTGGAGATATTAAGATCGAGTTTGCCGTGGTGACCGCTAAAGTGCATCGAGCCGGAGTACTGAATGCTGCCTGCGTTCCCGTTTACAGCGCCGGAGTTGCCGTTAAAGGTGAAGCGCTCATTTTCGTAACCCACTGCGTTAAGGTCCCAGCGGCCCTGCGCAATCGAGCCAGTGATGTAGGACTGGAAGGACTTCTTTACACCCCATGCAGCGCTAGCTTGGGTAACGCCAGTGGCCTCGCACTTCTCGTCCCCGTGACCAGCGCTTCCTGCAGCCGCAGCTCCTGCAGCCTGCGTTCCCGTTTCGGCCTTGGTTCCTGCGGACTGGCTTCCGTTTCCGGAAGCTGTAGACGCACCCGTACTCTTGGTGTCACCACCTTTTTGCGCTGCGCTGTGCGATGCCCCGTTGGAGCCGCCTGCCGCAGTACCACCGGAATTACCAGCGGAATCGCCATAAAAGGACTTGAGCTGGCTCAAGAATTTCTCGGTGTTACCCATGAACGTGGTGATGCCATTCATGGTGTCGTTAGTCTCGGACAGGATTGCCATGGCCTCTTTGTTGAAGCCGGTAAATTTACCAGTGATCGACGTTGGGACATCGCCGGTGCCTTTGCCTGCCGCGCAACTACCATCAAGGCCCACGGTTCCCGAGGAAGGATCCAAGGCTTCGCCGGGCTCGTAGAAGCCGGTGAAGAGGCGATTTCCGCCCTGCGTCAAAGTGGTGGAGCCGGTGAGGTTGACCGAGCCGCTCTCGGGTTTGACCGGATTCTGCAGGTCAATAATCGCAATGACTTCATTGTCACCCCGGATTTCCTGGCCTCGGGCCATGGCGGATCTATCGAGCTCGTAAGAGACGTAGTCCACCGAGATCTCTGCGCGGTTTCCCGAGGCGTGGACTTGGAAGTCGGACAAGTTCATGTCAAGGACGCCGTTGTGCCCCTTGAAACTGAGGTTTCCGTTGAAGGGGATCACCACCGAGTCCCCTTCCACACTGGCCTTTGTCGGCGTGAAGGTAAACGCACCCTGACCGCGTTCATCACCTGTGAAACCAATGCCATTTGCGCCCCACGAACCATGTGCAATGTTGCCTTTGATGTAGTTGCGGAATGATTGCTTAATTCCCCAGTTCCAGGTGCAGTTTTCTGCCGCATGGGCTGTTTGGGGTGTCAGCGCAGCGGCCGGACCTGCAACCAAGAACGCGGAGGCAAGGCATGCAAGAAGGGTTCTTTTCATGAGAGTGAGTCACCTTAACGAAGAGATTTAGATAGGCTAGGCTTACTTAATGCATGTTATACTTACCTAACTTAAAAGGCAGGCGTCAACCGTGTACCCCTCTTTGACCACAGAAAACACCCCCTCCGTGGACGCTTTCCGCAACATTTACCCCGATGTAGATCCAGCAGTCGGCCTACCGCTCACGGTAGGCGAACGCATCGCCATCGCCGTGGCCGTAGCCACTCTCGTATTCGGCGGAGCAACCGGGAACCTCATCGTTGGGGCCGCTGGGCTCGCATTTGTCCTTTTCTGCGCCGTGGCTCAAACGCACAAACCGCAGCGCCGCATCCGCGCGGAAGCACGCGGGCGCTTCCCCAACCTCAATTGGTATGAAAACACCACCGTGGCACCCGGCTACGTCATCCCCTCCCTGTGGTTGTTGATCATCGCGGGCACGCTGGCGGCGTGGTGGTTCACGCCGGTCAAGTACTTACTTCACGTAGGTGTACTCAGTGCACTCGTTGCGGCACTCATCATTTGGTTTATGCCGGGCCTGAACCCTATATGGACAGCTCGTCGAGCAGCTCGTCAAAAGCCGGACCAACCTGCGTCCGCCACAGCGTATCCACACGATTATCCCCACGCCCCGGACCACCGTTAATCACGGATACCCGCTTACCCGCTTTCTTGGCGTCGAGCACAAAACGGAAACCGCTCATCACGGCCAGCGAGGAGCCCACCACCAGCAGGGAGCGCGATCCAGCCAGAATCTCATAGGCCGCATCCTTCTTCGCGGCCGGAACCGGTTCCCCAAAGTAGACCACGTCCGGCTTGAGGAGCAGTGAGCCGCACACAACGCAGGGCGGCATCACAAACTCATCGACGGCCTCCTGCGAAAGCGCCACGTCACCGTCCGGGTTGACCTGGTCCTCGCTGACCCCCCAGCGCGCTACGAAGCCCGGGTTGAGGGTCTCCGCGCGGACGTCGAAAAGCTCGCGCTCTTCCACGTTCCCGCAGTTCAGGCAAACCACGTGCTTCATGTCACCGTGCAAGGCAACGACATTTTTCTGCCCCGCCTCCTTGTGGAGGCCATCGACGTTCTGCGTGACAAGCCCACTGAGCAGCCCGGCGCGCTCGAGCTCCACCAAGGCGTAGTGCGTGCGATTCGGGCGCGCAGTATCCATCACGCGCCAGCCCACAAAGGCACGCGCCCAGTAGCGGTGCGAGGCCGCGGGATAGTGCCGAAACTCCTGGTAAGTCATGGGTCGATGCCTGCTCAACGAACCTTTCGGGCCGCGATAATCCGGCACGCCCGACTCCGTGGACACCCCCGCCCCCGTGAGCACCATGACGCCACCTGCACGCAGTTGCTTGGCGACGTCGCTAAGCGCAAGCCCTGGCTGCGTCGGTTCCGCGGTCTCCGTGACGACGCGCTCAATAGAACGCAACGCGGACTTGTGGGCTAATTCAACGGCGGGATCCATGCCTCCAATTTAGGACAACTCGGGCCAAGCTAGGGAAGGGTCTCCACGTAGAGCCAATCCGAATCCAACTCTCCGTGGCGCGAACACTTCGTACTCCAACCGTCCGGGCGGACCTGCGCCACCATGCGCCGCCCGCAGATCTGGCAAAAACGCGGCACGTCCAAGCCGGCTGCCGCCGCTGGATGCAGGTGCGCGTCTTTAAACGGCTCGCCGGTATTCGGATGGAAGATTGGCTCCTCCCCTGCCAATACGGCAGCAGCCAACTCATCCATTACAGAGCCTTGATCGGCAGATCGATGCGGCCCAGCATGTCGACGTCCTTTTCAATCTGACGGCCAAGCGTGGTCAGGTAGTTGCCCGCAATGATCGCGTTGATGCCGCCGAGCAGACCCTTCTCCGTGCCGTCGTCGCCAAGCGAAAGCTCGCGGCCGCCTGCAAAGCGCAAGGTCACAGACGGCATCGCCAAGCGGAAAGCGGCAACGGCGCGCAGCGCTTCACCCAGCGGAACCAGCGGGTAATCCGCAAATGGGGTGCCGGGGCGCGGATCGAGGAAGTTCATTGGGACCTCGCAAGGCTCGATCTGCGCGAGCTGGTACGCGAACTCGGCGCGATCCTCCAAGGACTCACCCATGCCGATGATGCCGCCGGAGCATACTTCCATGCCCACGGCGCGCACGTTCTCCAGGGTCTCCTTGCGCTCGTCCCAGGTGTGGGTGGTGACCACGTTCGGAAAGAAGGAACGGGAGGTCTCCAAGTTGTGGTTGTAGCGCTGGGCGCCCATGTCCTTCAGGCGCTGCGCCTGCTCGCGCGTGAGCGTGCCGAGCGAGCAAGAAATCTCGATATCGACTTCATCCAAAATCGCCGGGATTGCCTCCGCGACCTGGGAAAGCAAGTTCTCATCCGGCGACTTTACAGCGGCAACGATGCAAAACTCCGTCGCACCAGTCTTGGCGGTCTTCTTGGCGGCCTCCACCAACTCCGGAATGTTCAGGCGGGCCGCACGCACCGGGGACTCAAAAAGACCGGACTGCGAGCAGAAATGGCAATCCTCCGGGCAACCGCCGGTTTTAATCGAGATGATTCCCTCCACGGAAACATCCGGGCCGCACCACTTCAGGCGGGTCTGGTGCGCAATGTCTGCGATTTCCTCGAGCTGCTCATCCGGAACCTGCAGCACTTCCAGCAATTCTTCTTGGCTGAGACCAATTCCCTGGCCTAGGGCTTTATCACGGGCGATTTCGATAATGCTCATGGAGAGCAGCGTACTTGAACGTCGTTCAATTTTTGTTAAAAGAACCGAAATTTCACCCGGCGACTACCCTTAAACGCATGACGCTTTACGACGACACCCTGGAACTACTGCAAGAACTCATCCGCAATGCCTGCGTCAATGACCTCACGCCGGACTCCGGCAACGAGGTGCGCAACGCCGACACCTTGGAGAAGTTCTTTGCGGGCACCGACGTCTCCATCGCGCGTTATGAATCCCACCCCTCGCGCGTGAGCATCGTTGTCACCGTCCCAGGCGATCCAGAAAAGGAGCCGCTTACCCTCATGGGACACACGGATGTGGTTCCCGTTGACGAGCCGAAGTGGACCAAGCCGCCTTTCGACGCCCTCATTGAAGACGGCAAGCTCTACGGCCGCGGCGCCGTCGACATGCTCTTTATTACCGCCTCCATGGCGGCGGTCACCCGCAAGATTGCCCAGGAGGGCAACCCGGGCGGCACCCTTGCATTCGTAGGCATGGC
Organism: Corynebacterium sp. HMSC076D02; assembly: GCF_001813815.1. Taxonomy (NCBI): domain Bacteria; kingdom Bacillati; phylum Actinomycetota; class Actinomycetes; order Mycobacteriales; family Corynebacteriaceae; genus Corynebacterium; species Corynebacterium sp. HMSC076D02. The sequence goes on along the minus strand of NZ_KV814057.1, from coordinate 934 downwards.
CGACGAAGAAGCCCGCGGCGGGCTCGGCGTGAAGTTCATGTCGGAGCAGCACCCGGATGCGTTTTCGTGGAAGAACTGCCTGTCCGAGACCGGCGGCAGCCACCTACCCGACGCAGTGGGCTTTAATGTGGGCGAAAAGGGCGCCGGCCAGCGCCGCATCCACGTGCATGGCGACGCCGGCCACGGATCCACGCCCTATGGCAAGGACTTTGCAATTTTGAAGATCGGCGAGGTCGCACGCCGCATCGCCGCTGCTGAACCGCCGGTTGCTTCGAATGAGATCTGGGAGGGATTCGTCAAGACCTTCAAGTTCGATCCAGAAACAGAGGCGGCACTAATTGCAGGTACCGGCGATTACTCGAAGTTCGGCGATCTTGCCGCGTACGCTCACGCGTTTAGCCACACCACCATCGCCGAGACCGTCCTACGAGCTGGCGGCGCAATCAACGTGCTGCCTTCCCACGCCTACCTGGAGATGGATATCCGCCCCTTCCCAGGCCAGACCCAGGATGAGCTCGATGACTTCCTGCGCGAGGCACTAGGAGATCTTGCTGACGAGGTAGAAATCGAGCACCTGATTACGGAAGACGCCACGCAATCTTCCACCGATACGAAGCTCTGGCACGCGATTGAGGCAACCTCCAAAGAGTTCTTCCCCGATAAAGATGTGGTTCCAGTCCATGCCACGGGTGGTTCCGATCTGCGTTTCGCGCGCCGTATGGGCGGCAACGCCTATGGCTTTGCCATGCATGCCGAAGCCCGCGATATGGCGAGCGCCAACTCCCAGCTACACAGCCACGACGAGCACCTTTATCTCGAGGATTTGGAGCTTACAGTGCGCGCTTATGACTCACTTGTAACGCGGTTCCTTTCTTCCGAAAAGTAGGTCACTACCTGGGATGGGGTTGCCCGCAAATTGTGGACACGTAGTGGA
>NZ_KV814056.1:0-1386 GCF_001813815.1 Corynebacterium sp. HMSC076D02 | reverse complement strand
TGGTTTGTTGTGTGGTTGTTGTTGGTGGTTGGGGTGTTGTGTGAGAACTGTATAGTGGACGCGAGCATCCCCAAATGATGGTGCTTTTTAAGCATGGTTGTTTGGGTGTGTAATTTCTTTATTCTTTTGTGTTTTGTGTAGTTCACGCCGGCACGATAGGAAGCAGTGTTGGGGTTTGTGCCTTTTGTACTGTTTGTTGTTGTGTTGGTTGTGTGTTCGTTATTTAGGGCGCATGGTGGATGCCTTGGCATGCTGAGCCGATGAAGGACGTGAAAGGCTGCGTTAAGCCTCGGGGAGTTGTCAATTAAGCGTTGATCCGAGGATGTCCGAATGGGGAAACCTGGCACTTGTTATGGAGTGTTACCCTTCAGTGAATTCATAGCTGTTGTGGGGGTTACGCGGGGAAGTGAAACATCTCAGTACCCGTAGGAGAAGAAAATAATAATGATTCTGCTAGTAGTGGCGAACGAACGTGGATGAGGCTAAACCGTGTGCATGTGATACTTGGTAGGGGTTGTGTGTGCGGTGTTGTGGGCCTTGATGTGCAGCGACTACCATCGTTGCGTCTTGTTGTTGGTGTTAGGTGAAGTGGTGTGGAAACGCCTGCCGTAGAGGGTGATAGTCCTGTAGCTGAAGACATTGATGATGGGGTTGTCAAGTTGCCCGAGTAGCAGCGGGCTCGTGGAATCTGCTGTGAATCTGCCGGGACCACCCGGTAAGCCTAAATACTCAGTGTGACCGATAGTGGATAGTACCGTGAGGGAATGGTGAAAAGTACCCCGGGAGGGGAGTGAAATAGTTCCTGAAACCATGTGCTTACAATCCGTCAGAGCACCGTTTGTGTGTGATGGCGTGCCTTTTGAAGAATGAGCCTGCGAGTCAGCGGCATGTCGCGAGGTTAACCCGTGTGGGGTAGCCGTAGGGAAACCGAATCCTAATGGGGTGTCAAGTGGCATGTCCTGGACCCGAAGCGGGGTGATCTACCCATGGCCAGTGTGAAGCAGCAGTAAGATGCTGTGGAGGCGCGAACCCACGTAGGTTGAAAACTGCGGGGATGAGCTGTGGGTAGGGGTGAAAGGCCAATCAAACTCCGTGATAGCTGGTTCTCCCCGAAATGCATTTAGGTGCAGCGTCGCATTAGCTTGGTGGAGGTAGAGCTACTGGTTGGTTGAGCGGGACTACAATCTTAGCAATGTCAGCCAAACTCCGAATGCCATTAATGTGTTGTGCGGCAGTGAGACTGTGGGGGATAAGCTTCATAGTCGAGAGGGAAACAGCCCAGATCGCCGGTTAAGGCCCCTAAGGGTGTGCTAAGTGGAAAAGGATGTGGGATCGCGAAGACAGCCAGGAGGTTGGCTTAGAAGCAGCCATCCTTGAAAGAGTGCG
>NZ_KV814055.1:0-431 GCF_001813815.1 Corynebacterium sp. HMSC076D02 | reverse complement strand
CCATGCTGTCATGTCTTAGGCTAATGTGCGCGCGGAGGTTTCGCAATACTCCCACGCTGGGGACGTAGCTACCTTTCTCTACTGCGGGCAGAAATCTGCGTAGTCGTTCGCATGGACTGCCGTGGTTGGTGTTTGTGCTGGTGGGTTTCTATATTTCGCGGGGGAGCAGTGGGGTGGCGTGACTTGTGCACCAGGTGTTGGTGGTGCGGAATACTTCGCCTTGACGCAAAATCTTGCGGCCAATTTCGCTGCGCTGAGACCCGAAGAGGGCGTGGAGCATGTTCGCTGTGGCGGTCGCATCGGCTACTGCTGCGTGCGCGTCAGGATTGTCCAGTCCCAGGCGGTCGAGGAGTGCCGGTAGGTTGTAGGGGCCACGGTCGAGTATTTGCTTGGCAAGGTCAATGGTGTCAATGAAGGGGAAGAACTCGTCC
>NZ_KV814054.1:8122-8592 GCF_001813815.1 Corynebacterium sp. HMSC076D02 | reverse complement strand
CGTCTGTGAAAACTTCTGATTGGTTACCGTTTTGTTTCGAATCGGTGCTAGAGTGAATCTTGCTCACAATGCCTACTTAGGGGGTAGGCAAACGGTTTCTCCAATCCGTTGTGAGTGATAGGGAATAGGGGCGACGCGGCTGCTGTAGGGGCGCCGCGTCGTTTCCCGTTTTGGCCCTTAACCCGGAAGAACCGGCAATGTATAAGCAAACGCCTGATACCTGGTTCCAAGAATTCGCAGGCCAAGATATTTCCGGAAAAGACTTCTCCGGCTACGACCTGACCGGAATAAATCTGGAAGCAAGTATCTGCCGCGGCTGTTCTTTTCGCGGCGCGATGCTCGCCTGGGCCATCCTCCACAACGCGTACATGAAGCCAGTAATCGCCTCGTCAGAGCAGCTCGCGCATTGCGAAGGATTTGAAGCGGATGCTTCGGAGGCTGTGGGGATGTCTCTGTAGAGCTCTCCGCTG
>NZ_KV814054.1:0-8022 GCF_001813815.1 Corynebacterium sp. HMSC076D02 | reverse complement strand
GCCGGGAACGCTCGTGGAATCTGATCGATGCAAAGGACGATTGCCATAGGGCGTTCTTCAATTTCTTGTTGCCGGCCCGGTTGGGCGAATTCGACATGATCGACGTTCCCGACTGAGTCGTCTGCGGCGTCAGGCCTGCATAGGAAGCCAGGTGCGCTGCATTGGGAAAGTCGGACATATCGCCGACGGTCATAAGGATTTGCGCGGCGCTACGTGGGCCGATGCCGGGCATGGACAAGAGAATCTCGGTCTGAGGAATGTCCTGGATCAGCTCGAGTACCTGGGCTTCAATCTCTTTGCGGTGCTCCAGCTTGGCTAGTGCATCTTTGGCGGACATTGCTACGCCAAGTTCCGCGTATTCTGCGCCGGCGATGGATACCGTCTGGCCGTGGATCGCAGCAAGCATGGCATCGATAACTGGTTCAGGATTACGTGCCCTGTGACCACGTGCGAAAGCTGTCAGCCGTGCTTTGCCGACGCGTCGAATCTTGGTGGGGCCACCGTATTTCGCCAGAAGGTGGAGAATCCACTTGCGGTGAATCATCTGCCCACGTAGGACATGTTCGAATGCGGGGTAGGTGCCCACGAGCGCGGATCGCATCTGGTTGATCAGGCGTGTGTAGGCGCGGGCGAGGTCTTCGTCGATACCGTTGAGGACTTTCAGCTGGAGGAAGACTTCCTCAACGCGGTCAACACTACGCAGGGCATCTGGCAGGTTGAGGCCGGCATGGGCGATGACATAAGCGTCGCGTACATCGGTCTTGGAGTTGCCGACGTGGATACGTGAAAGCTGTCGCATGGCAAGCCCGGGGAGGTAGCGAACGTCGGCTCCCATTGCTTGGGCGACTGCGACGGTTAGCCTGCCGATGTTGTTGGGCTGATCGACGACGACAAGGACTTCGGCGTCATTGGCCAGGAATTTGCCGAAGAGCTTGCGTAGCGAGCCTTCGTGCTGGTTGATGCGTTTGGATAGGACTTGTCTGCCCTGGGGATCGAGGACGCAGGCGTGGTGGAAGTATTTGCCGACGTCCATTCCAATGACGAAGTCATAGGCCATGAGTCTGTGCCTCCTAGCGATGAGTAGGGAGTTGGATTATTTACGCTTCATCGCTGGGGTGGTCGGACATACTGGCGCTGGCATCCACATTACTGTGAGACCTCGTGCCGCCTGGGCCGGGTCAGGTTCCTATTGAGCTGTTTGAGTATGTCACTGTCTCCGGTGGCATCACCCCCCGGATCATTTTCTTAACAGGGACAGGAATAAGCCATACCGAAGCCAGCGACTAGTTCCACTGTCCTTTCGGACGGCGGGAACGGACATAAACATAGCCCCTCCCACTCGGGTGGACAGGCTATGAATCTTCGGCGCCCTGGGGTGGAACTGCTAACAACGTAATGGGAGAGAGGGGGAGAGAAGGGTGTCCCCCGCAAACAATGCCGATCTCGGTGCCCGCGTTAATCGCGTCCCGAACTGATTTTCCACCCGCTTGCTGCTTTGCGTTGCTGCCAGAAGTGACGGTAGATACCAGGGACATCGGAAAGCTCAGAATGCGTGCCTAGCTGGCTGACTTGCCCGTGTTCATCCAAGACTACGATTTGATCAGCAGATTTGATTGTATCCAGCTTATGGGCGATGACAATAAAAGTAGATTGCTCCCGTAGCTCGTCCATCGCAGCAAGAATGTTTGCCTCATTTTCTGCATCGAGCGCGGAGGTAGCCTCATCAAAGAGTACAATCGGCGCTTGCTTGAGAAGCGCGCGAGCTACAGATACGCGCTGGCGTTCACCACCGGATAGAAGCCGCCCGCCTTCACCAACAGGAGTATGCCACCCTAGGCGGTTGGCAATAGAAGTCACGCCTGAAAGATCAGCTGCGCGGAAGACTTCCTCATCGGAGGCGTCGGGACGACCAACGCGGATATTAGCGATTAACGAGTCGTCGAAGAGGTAAACGTCCTGAAAGACCATGGACAGTCTGGACATTAACTGTTCGGTTCCAAGCTCGCGGATATCTACGCCGTCAACCATCACCGCCCCGGAATCTACATCCCAGAATCGCGAAATAAGGCGCGCAATTGTGGTCTTTCCGGAGCCAGAAGGACCGACAATGGCGGTAACGGTGCCTGGTCGAGCATGGAAAGTGACATCTACCAATACTGGTTTATCGCCGTATCCAAACGTGACATTAAGCAGCTCGACATTTCCCGAACCATCGCCTAGGCGCGGAGTAGTGGGTTCTGGCAGGGAAGGGGCATCGGTGATGAGCTCAGTTTCTGTGAGCGCGATACGGCCGGCATCTAAACCGACGAAAGAAGAACCCAGCTGTTCAAGCGTGCGGGTAAACCTCAAGCTGATTCCGATGATCGCAATTGTTTCTAGTGGCGATAGGGCGCCTTCAACGGCAAGATCCGCGGAGACCATAATGAGAGCCACAATGAAGATCTGCACTATTATGCCGTTGAGTAGCAAAGCTAATGTGGATACCCATAGCTCGCGTATTCGTGCTTTATGGTCGATTTCTAGCGCTTGCTCTAGTGGCGCAAAAACTTGTGATTGTCCTGCCGCGCGCAGGGCTGGTTGACGGTTAGCAAATTCTACGATGCGCTGGGAGAGCTCTTTACTCGGCCCCAGTGCGCGGTTCGATGCTTTCTCACGAATCCATGCAGCCAACTGCATCACCACGAGCGCCAATGGTGCGATGATAAGAAGGACCAAGCCCAGCTTCGGGTTCCAGAAACACGCTCCTACTAACAAGGTGACAAGTGCCGCGCTATCGCGGTATATCGTTCCTTGAATATGCGCAATGGTCTCGGCCGCCACCATAAAGCGATCTGAAACGAGGCGAGATAGGCCGCCGGTATTAGCCGGTACGAACCAGCCGAGCGGTAGCGTTGCTAATTTATCGCCCACAGTCGTGTGCGCGGCTCGGATGAAATCCAAGGCCGTGTGGTAAGAGGCCATGGTTGCGAAAAATCGTAGCGCAAAAGCTACGAGCGCAATTGCCAAAAGCGTCCACATCCATGGTGCGATCGTCGTATCCCCATCGAGTGCCTTTGTAAGTGGCACGAGCGTGAGAACGGCGAGGCCATCAAGCACGCCAACGATAAGCGATAGACAAGCATACCTTTTATTGAGCTTATGGCCTACAGGACTTTGCAGCTTTTTGACACTGCGAGTGAGTAGCGGATCACGAAGACGCGAACTAACAGGCGTAGTGGCATTAGACATGAGAATTATCCTTCATAGGCTTGAGGCAGATTATTTGGTCTGCTCCTTGGATGGACTCCGGCTTGTGGGCGATGACTAAGACGGTCTTGCCTCTGACGAGTGTGGCTAGAGCTGCTTGAATTTCTGCTTCGCAGTCAGGATCAGTTGCCGCAGTAGCTTCATCCAGGATCAAGATTGGGGCATTGGTAATGATTGCCCGGGCAATAGAAATGCGTTGCTGTTGTCCACCGGATAAAGAGGTGTCCTCACCAACAACGGTGTCGAGCCCAGCCGGTAAAGCGCGAATATCAGCAGCTATGTGCGCAGCCTCTGCGGCTTGCCAGATCTCTTCATCGCGGGCTTCTGGGCGTGCAAGGCGAATGTTTTCCCGAATACTCATACGCAGTAAGTGAGGATCTTGTAAGACGAAAGCCACAGTGCGGTACAAACTGTCGAAAGTGAGATCACGGATATCCACGTTGTTGATAGTGATTGTGCCCGAATCTGGATCCTGGAAACGCGCCAGCATCGTTGCTGCTGTGGATTTGCCAGACCCGGAGGGGCCAATCAATGCCGTGACAGTGCCTGCATTTAGTTGCGCAGAAAAGTCTTGGAGGACTGGTGTGTCTGGGGCGTAGCTAAAGCTGACCTTATGGAACTCCACCTCCATGTCTTGACTACTGGCATCGAGTCTCTTTTGGCCTTCTTTCACATGGGAAATTGTCATGACTTCATCAAGGCGCAACGCCGCATTGCCAGCGAGCTGGTAAGACCACATCATTTGGCCGACGGTTTGAATCGTGCCTGGGAGCACCAGCGCAATTAACGTTGTTGCGATGACTTCAGCGACCGTGACATAGCCACCAGCTATCAGCAGGGAACCGACTCCTAGATTGATAAGGATGAGGACAGGAACCGCCACCACAGACTCTGAGATTGCGGAAACACGCAGAAGCGGACGTACCCACTCGTAATAGAATTCCGCGAATTTTTGGGCAGCTTCGCGATATCGAGCGTGGGCTTTGCCAACGGTGCCGAAAGCCTTGACGACGGAAATACCTTCGGAGAACTCCACCGCAGTCGCAGAGACCTCACCCAGATAATTATCCATTTCCGCAGTTTTTGTGCCCATATCTTTCATTGAATATGCTTGGATTGCTAGGAAAATGGGCACAGTGGCAATAGAAAGTAGACCAAGGCGCCAATCCAAGATAAAGGCATAAACCAGAAGCGCGAGGGGCGTAAAGATCGCGGCGACCTTCTCTACAGGAGCATGGGCTGTCAGGGTGTGCAGAGTTAACGTATCGTCCTCGACGGCTTTGCGGACTTTGCCGGAATTAGTCTGGCTAAACCACGAGAGTGGTGCTTTCGCAATAGCGGTAATAATTCGGCGCCGGTTAATCCCCACCAGCTTTGCATCAGCGAAGTGGGTGATTGCAAGGGCAAGGAAATAGAAGAATAGCTGGCCCAAAAATGCAGCAAGTAGCCATTTCACAATGGACGCGACGTCATCAGTTTTGCCGTCGATTAGAGCATTTCCCAGTGCCACCAACGCGACGTAGGGTGCTACGGCGAGTACCGAGGATATAAGCGCGAGAAACTGTGCGAAGTAGATGGTTGTTTGCACTGGGGCCAGTAGTTTTTTTAGAGCGACCTGGCCGGCTTTTAGTTTTGCGTGAGCCTCTTCTTCCGGTGACGCACCGTGTGATTCTGGTGCGTGGGTTCCGCTTGATTCTGTGGAACTTTGTTTTAGTTCAGACATTTCTTTCTCAATTCTTGTTGATGTCAGTCATATCGATGATTCTGGTGACTGATTCTTGGATGAATTCGTGGTCATGGGTGATGACGATGACCACTGCTCCGCTTGCTGCAAGAGATCGAAGTAGCGCAGAGATGGATTGCAGTTGGCGCCAGCCCACGCCAGAGGTAGGTTCATCGAAGATGTAGATCGCTGCTTGCTCGGCTTGGGCTGAAGCTATGGCTAAGCGTTGCCGTTGCCCACCGGACAGAGACTGCGGATGCCGTTGGGCCATTCCTGCCAGATCGAGGCGATGGAGAATCTCATTGACATCGATGTGGTCCCGCTTCTTCTTTGCCAGTCCGAGCGTGACTTCTTCTTCGGTGGTGGCTGCGAATAATTGGCGGCCAACATCTTGCATCACCATGTACGCGGCACGTCTGCGGGCAGCCGCTCCTACTCGTTTGCTGTTCAAACGGAGATTACCGCCGCGTTTGGGAGAAGCAAGACCACAAATGATCCTGGCGAGGGTGGTTTTTCCAGCGCCGTTGGGCCCGATTAAGGCGGTGACTTCGCCGCTGGGGAAAAATGCGTGGTCAATGTTTAATACCTCATGTGCGCCATAAGAAAAACAGATGTTGCTTAGCTCGAGTCCGCTCCGCTGGGGATCGGCGTTTTCGAGCGTGGGTGGTACCGGCACGCTCGCGGGCAGGGGAACATGGTGTAAGCTGCGTAGCCCCAATTGTTTGCGTTCGGGTTCGTCTAAGGCATAAAACTCCTGAGCGCGGAAACTCCGCGTTATTTTTCCCTGAGTCAAGTAAATAACTTGGTCAGCGATATCTTTTAAGAAAAAGAGACGGTGATCAGCGATAATGATCGTTGTGCCTAATTCCTTCAAGCGGTGTAGCACGCGTGCAAGAATATCGATGCTTTCCATGGAGAGATTGGACGTGGGTTCATCGAGAAGCACGAGACTGCCCGGGGACACAAGCGCGCATGCGCATGCCACGGTTTGTAACTGCCCACCGGATAATTCTTTGAATCGCCGGCCCCGAAGATCGTTAATGCCTAGTAGCTCGACCGCTGATTGAATCCTCGACTCAATTTCTTTGGGATCTACACCAAGGTTTTCTAGCCCGAAGGCCAATTCTGCATTGACGCTTTCAGTGAAAAATTGTGTCCTTGGATTCTGGAATACTGAGGCGCTGAACTCGATGGCTCGGGACAGCGGTTCTTCCGCAGGGGTAAAAGCCTGGTCATCCTTTATAATAGTGATGGTGCCTAGTAGCTCTCCTGGATTGAAATGGGGGATGAGTCCGTTGATCAACTTGAGTACCGTGGACTTTCCCGATCCGGAATCACCGGTAATCAGTAGACACTGTCCTGGAGAGACAGAAAAAGACACATCAGATACACCTTGAATGCCTGGCCGAGCTCCCAATGGATATGTAAAAGAAACGTTGTGGGCGTCTACACTGGTTGCGATACTGCGTTCGTTCATAAGTGGACCTCCGTGGGAAGCCAGACAGAGGCAACAACGAGGCCCAACCCAGCTAGTGCAGTTGCATCGACAAGCTTGAAGGAAAGATCGGCGGTGGTGGTTGGGCGTGCGGGTCCTCCCAATCCCCGGACAAGAGCAGAGGCAGCGAGCTCATCACCAGCGCGGACGACGGCACCTAATAAGGGGATGATCAACATCGCGGACGATTGTGTGGGCTGTGTGATCCAGCTTTTTACTCCAGGCTGGAGACCCCGAAGGACCATGGCATCGCGGATGGCTTTGGCTTCTGCCACGATGATCGGCAAAACGCGCAGGAATACCGCCGGTGGAATGGTGGCCCAGCCTGGTAAACGCAGGTCCCGCAGTGCTGAGGTCAACGTGGATGGTGTGAGAGTGAGCAAGCCGAATGCGCCGATGGACATGCTGATGACAAAACGGCTTAGCCACGAAAAAATTGCCGCTGAAAAAGCGAAAAATGTGGAGCCAGGAAGCTGTAATAGGCCCCAGTACCCTAGATAGGATAATGCAAAAGCGAACAGGCAAATAAGACCATAGTGTGGCTTTACTGTAGCTAGTGCGATGGAGCTGAAAGCGATAGAAATCAGCAGTGTCGGTAGGTGGCCGTGGCTGAGAGCTACCGCATTGATTACTAGAACAGAAAGCAGCACGGTCCGTGGATCGATCGAAGATCGACGAAGCACGCCCTGTTTTTGCAGGCTCACAGGAGACCAGCGCTTTCAAAGTGTTTGCGGCTGACGCGAACTCCGACCTTTCCTCCGATAAAGCCGACGATGAGCGCACAAATGGCCAGTACTCCAATGGTCCATGGCTGGAAGATATCCGACATGGCATCGGCATATTCTTGACCCATTTGGTCTGCGATATCGACGTAGTAGGAGTCCGTATCCAGAATTAGCGGGATAAAAGGCATAGAAATCCAGACACAGAAGACGCTGTAGGCAATAGGGAAGGATCTGGCAATACTGAGGTGGCTTTTTGTAATAATCAAATCCGCGATAAACCCTAGAATTATGCTTCCCAGCAGGGTCCAGAAGTAGTGTCCGGTGAGCATGAATGCTAGTCCGTTAATACCACCGACGAGGGTGAAAGCACCCATTTTGGGCGTGCGGGCGGCATAAAGCGCTAGCACGATTCCGTTTGCGATTGCCGCGATGAACCATCCAATAAACATGAATTGTGGTCCTGCGAATCCAATCATTCCGCTTACAAAGGTGATTACAAAGTAAAGTGCAGCAAAGATACCAGCGTTGATGAGATCTCTGGTGTTTAAACGTGCCGTCGCCCCACTGGATGAGCTTGTACTCCGTGCGGGCGTAGAGGACTGTTGGGTCATAGTAAACCTCGATTCATGAACAGCTGGAAAGGCAAGGCTTACCTAATACAGATAGTGCTGTATATAAACTATTTCTAGTTTTGATCTGAAGATTCACCCTTAATGGGGGCGAATGTAGATAAGCGGACATCAAACCAGAGCACGACTACCGACTATGCACCGACAAAGTAAGCACCAACGGCAAGACAACCCTGTGAAGTGCCCCGAGTTTTGTTCCTAGGC
>NZ_KV814053.1:0-23364 GCF_001813815.1 Corynebacterium sp. HMSC076D02 | reverse complement strand
CGACGTGTCTACTTTCCGGGGGTTAGGCCCAATGGAACACGCCCATTTTCACCTACATGATCTAGTCAAACCACAAAATCCGAGAAGAGTATACGAAAGTATCCGATTTAGAAACAGGACTCATTGGTGGGAAAAGAATTGTTAGTCTAAAGGGCGATTCTTAAGTTCAGTTGATGACGAAAATTGTAAGGACGATGCGGAAATGAAATTGCTTAAAGTTTTTACCCTTGTCGTTCTCATTGCAGGGGTTTTGTTGTGCGTAGCGGGCCTATATTGGGAAAATAAGCTTACCAATCTTGGGGTTCCCATAGCCTTGCTAGGCATCGCTCTTTCGGTTGCTATACCTGTGAAAAAGAGAAGCGAAGGGGAAAAACACGCTTAGCACAGATAGTGAAATGAAGAACGCTAAGTTTACGTGTTTCATTCATCAATGAGTCCCGTTTGAAGTGTCTTCGGGAGCCGAAAATTATAAAGTCCATGTTGCCCGATAAACCGCGCAAGATTCTCACTGCCGATGAAGTCTACGACGCTGTCATTGATTGGTTTAAAGCCGATGATGATTGGGTCAATCTCGTCTACGTCGTCCAAGATACCGGCTACGATGACGACGCATTGACTAGTGAGCAGCTTCAGGATGTCATTGAAAAAGTCATGAGCTTTGATGACCTTGTTATATATGACGCTGCAAGCCCTTCATCAAGTGAAATTGGAACAAATTTTGGTGGCAATCCACTGCCTCGGGACGTGGACGCAGCAGCATTGAGCCGATTCATCCTTGAAAAAGACCGAGCTGGCCTACTGATGGCGCTTATGGTTGTTCCGCATCCGGATAAGCACAAGATGCCTTACGAATACGACGAGGAATAGGCGTCAACAACGCACGCAGCAACATGATGCTTATTCTAAAAAAAGGGGGTTGCCGCCTTGGTAGCAACCCCTTTTTGGTGATCTTTTACCCGCGTTGTCGTTTTAGGCGCCGAAAGCAGCCTCCCACGCCTTGAGGAGCACATCGGTCTCCTCGGCGGTGGTGATGGAGATGCGCACGCCTTCGTCGAAGGCGCGGACCAGCACGCCGTTTTCGGCGAGCTTGGCAGCGACTTCTTGTGGGGTGCCCAGTTCGGTGATGTTTGCTGCCGGGAACCAGATGTGGTTGGTCTCGGAAGCAGGAACGCCGAACTTAGCAAAGTGCTCAGTGACGCGCTCGCGCTCGCGGACGGTCTCATCGGTGCGCTCACGCAGGGAATCCTGTGCCGCCAGAGAGTGCAGGGCGCCGACCTGAGCCACCGTGTTCACGGAGAACGGGATGGCTACCTTGTTCAATGCCTCAATGATCTCCTTGTCGCCGAAGGCATAGCCCACGCGCACGCCGGCTAGGCCGTAGGCCTTGGAGAAAGTGCGCAGGCCTACGACGTTGCGGTGCGTCTTGACGTACTCGGTGGCCAGCGGCAGTGAGCCGTTGCGGTTGTACTCGATGTAAGCCTCGTCCAATGCCACGATGATGTCATCCGGCACGGCCGCCAGGAACTCGTCGAATTTCTCGCGGGTGATGATCGAACCGGTGGGGTTATTCGGATTGCACACGAAGATAACCTTGGTCTTTTCCGTCACGGCCTTGGCCATTGCCGGCAAGTCCACGCGGTGCTCCTCATTCAGTGGGACCGGAACCGGCGTCGCACCAACTACGTGGGCGAAGATTGGATAGGCCTCGAAGGAACGCCACGGGAAAACCACTTCATCGCCAGGCTGGCAGGTGATTTGTACCAGCTGCTGGCAGATGGCAGAAGACCCCGTTCCCACGGCCACCTCATCGAGCGTCAGGCCAAGGTGCTCTGCGAGTGCAGTGCGCAGCTCGACGACGCCCATGTCTGGGTAACGATTGGCGTCGCCAGCCGCGGCCTCCATGGCCTTGAGCGCCTCCGGAAGCGGAGGCTGGGTGGCCTCATTGGAAGACAGCTTCAAAGCAGTCTCGTTGCGGGCACCAGGAACATAGACGGGCAGGGAGGAAAGATCGGATCGAATCATGGCAACCACCTTAGCCCTGGGAAGAGGTTTCCGGGTTGCGCGGACCGCGAGGGCCGTAGTCAAACTCCGCCGTGAGCGGGCCGAACGCCTGCAGGCCCTTCGGTGCATCAAAAGCGTCGAGCTGGACCTCAAGGAAGGCGCCGCGCTCCGGGTGCTCAGAAATGTCCGCGAGCGCCTTAGCCAGCTCGCCCTCGGTCTTCGCTGCGTAGGACTCCATGGTGGTATCTGCCTTGAAGACCTTCGGCAGTTCGTTGTAGTTCCAGTTCTGGATGGCGTTGTACTCCTGCTCCATGCCCAGGATGTAGCGCTCAATGGTGTAGCCATCATTGTTGACCAGAACGATGATGGGCTTGAGCTCCTGGCGCAGGATGGTCGAAAGCTCCTGGGCCGTCAGCTGGAAGGAACCATCGCCGATGAAGAGCACGTGGCGGCGCTCCGGGTTCGCCAGCTGGGAGCCCAGCACGGCAGGCAGGGTAAAGCCGATGGAACCCCAGATGGTGGAGTTGATGTACTGCACGCCCTCCGGCATACGCAGCGGGCCCAGGCCGATGTTGGAAGTACCAGCCTCGGCGATGACCACGTCGTCTTCCTTGAGGAAGTGAACCATCTGGTTCCAGATGCGCTCCTGGGTCAGCGGCGCTGACTCGTCTGGCTCGAAGGCCGGCAGCACAAACTTCTCGCCTGCGGCGGCTTCCTTGGCTGGGATGCGCTCGACGAGGACGTCGAGAAGCTCAAGCGTATTGATGCCCACGAAGTACTCGCCGTCAGCGTTGAGATGCTGATCGCCGAAGTTGAACACGTGCGCCTTATCCAGATCGTGGGTGAAGGAACCGGAGTTGACCTCGATGAAGCGTGGATTGGTGGTGACCAGGAAGTCGGAGTTTTCGATGCGCTCCTGTACGCCCGGGGCGGAAGCGGCGCCGTTGTAGGTGCCGATGAACAGCGGGTCGCGCTCGGACAGGATGGCCTTGCCGGAAGAAAGCTGGGAGTACGGCAGCTGGGCCTTGTCGATGATGGCGCGGAACTTCTCGGTAAAACCGTGGCGATCGGTGTCTTGGTCGATCAGGAAGATGGGATCCTTGGCCGCAGCCAGCGCCTCGAGCACGCGATCGGCGGCGGCGTTGAGACGCTCCTGGTCGGAGGTAGCCAGCTCGGTGCTGAACGGGGTATCCGGGACCTCGATGGTCAGGTGCGTGATATCGGAAGGGATCTGGATGTGCACCGGGCGCTTCTCGCGCAGGCAGGTGTGCAGGGCGCGGTCGAATTCCTCGACCACGTTCATCGGGGAAACGCGGGTGGCTACCTCGGTAAACGGTGCGATTGCGTCGAGCATGTTGGCAAAGTCGCCGTCGGCAAGCGAGTGGTGCAGGTTCCAACCGAACTCGGTGGCGTACTGCGGCGGAGCGCCAGCGATGGAGACCATCGGAACGTGCTCTGCGCGAGCACCCGCGATGCCGTTGAGCGCAGAAAGCTCGCCCACGCCGTAGGTGGTGAGCAGACAGCCGACGCCGCGCTGGCGGGCGTAGCCATCAGCGGCATAGGCCGCGTTCAGCTCGTTGCAGGCGCCGATGAAACGGATGTCCTTGTCTTCGTCGATCTGCTCGAGGAAGCTCAAGTTGAAATCGCCCGGGACACCGATGATTTCGGTGATGCCGATGGCCTTCAAGCGATCAAGGATGAATTCGCCGACAGTCGTCTGCATTGCGAGTCCTTTCTTTTGTTAACGATAAAACGTGCTTTTCCGATTATCGTAGGTCACATTTTTGTTGTCACTAGTCAAAATAGAGAACTATCTTTGACATATGTCGAAACTGACGGCGCCGAACCTGGCACGGATTCAAGAGCTAGCCGATGACATCGCGCGGCAGTTGCAATGCTCCGTGGAGGTAACCACTCCTTCTATCAACGTGATTGCGGCAAGCGCGCAGTTGGGCGCCGTGGATAGTCACCGCGTGGCCTCGATTCTGGAGCGTACCCCGCCGCCGGAGCCGATCCCGTGGATGCTCAGTTATGGCATTCAGGAATCTTCTGCCCCGGTGCGCCTGCCGGCGAATGCGGAATATGACATGCTCCCGCGCGTGGTTATTCCGTTGCGCCACGGCCCTGACCTGGTAGGGCACGTGTGGATTATTGATGAGCACGCGCTTTCCAACGCCGCTCTTGCCTCCGTTTCCCCGCAACTGAGCACGCTGACCAAGTTGGTAGACGAGCGCGATGCTTATCTGGCCACTCGTGCGCAGCAGCTTGGTGACTTAACCCGTGACATCGTTGCGGGTGATGAAAGTGCGCTGGCTATAGCCCGCGAGCGCGACCTTTTGCCGCGTGATGGGGAAGTGCTCATTCACCGTATTGACGTAGACGGTGATTTAGTTCAGCTGACGATGGAGCTCGCCCGTCCGCTGCGGCGGCGTCCGTTTCTGGCCCTGGACTTGCATGATTCGCTCATCATCGTGGAATCCCCGCGCGACGAACAAGACACGAAAACGCTGATTGAGGAGGTTGCTTCCGCGGCCCTTACGGCGGGAACGCAAATTGGTGCGCGGGGCAGTGCGCCCACTGCGCGTCGGGCTCGTTTCATGGCCGACGTTGCGCGGCTAACCGGGCAACCTGCGATGGACTGGGCTGCGGCTGGCGCCTGGCGCGCGCTGTTGGGATGGGATCTGAGTCCGGTTACCGTGCGTGCGCTGAGCCCCGATGCCGCACTGCTTTTAGACGCCGAGCGCAAAAGCTACTGGGAAAGTCTGCTTTGTTATTTCGAGCATTCCCGCAACGTCAATGACACAGCCGCCGCACTCTATATTCACCGTGCTACTTTGCATTATCGCCTAGACCGCGTCCGTGAGATCCTGGGCTCGGCTGCCCTCGAAGATGGCTGGCGCTGTGCCGCTTTGTATGTGGCATTGAAGCTGCATGCGGCGCTTAATCGCCGCTATAACTTAAGCAGTTAGACGGTAGTGAGGGGGCTGTTTGGCACGCGTGGAGGGGCTCGGGTAAAGTAAGCGAAGATTCATTGCGAATCGCTGGAGACGTGCCAGAGCGGCCGAATGGGGCTCCCTGCTAAGGAGTTGACTTGCTTGCGCAGGTCCGGAGGTTCAAATCCTCTCGTCTCCGCCACTTGAGAAGTCTCGAGGCATCGTTTACCCGCTGTCTCGAGACTTTTTGCTTAGACCCCGATGTGGGGCAGTGCGGTTATTGCCAAGCTGAGCCTGGAGCTCACCGCGAAGACGGACATGAGATGGGAAACCTGCTTCTTAACGGTCGATTGTGCGTAGTGCATCGACTTGGCGATCTCTGCGTTTGAGCGCCCTTCGCAGATGTAGCTCAAGATTTGCTTCTCAGTATCGGTGAGTAAGGCGTACT
This sequence comes from Corynebacterium sp. HMSC076D02, assembly GCF_001813815.1. Classification (NCBI taxonomy): domain Bacteria; kingdom Bacillati; phylum Actinomycetota; class Actinomycetes; order Mycobacteriales; family Corynebacteriaceae; genus Corynebacterium; species Corynebacterium sp. HMSC076D02. Next base: position 17,982 of record NZ_KV814053.1, on the reverse strand, counting down.
TCTCATTGAACTCGATAACGCTGGATTCTTTGTCGTTATCGCCCTCTGCATGGGAATCGGATTGGGGAAGGTAGTCAACCAGGCGGGTTAGTGCGTGCGGCGATACGGCTGTGCCACCGTTTACCGCCTCGCGCACAGCGGCATACATTGTGGCCGGCTTGCTGCTTTTTACAACGTAGCCGGCCCCTCCGTTGGTTAAGACCTCGATCATTGTTTTGTCAGTGTCTAAAGCGGTGATTGCTACGAATGCTGGTGGGGCGGGCCGCTTTTTGGCCTCGCGCAAGAGCGTTATTCCGTCCATCTCGGGCATGTGAATATCGGCGATGATGACATCGATGTCGATTTGGTCGAGAAGCGAAAGGGCTTCGACGCCGGTGCTGGCCTCGGCGACGACGTGAATGTCGGCAGTGCATGAGAAGTAGGTCTTCAGCGACGAGCGTACGAGGGGATCGTCATCAACGATCAACGTCGCAATGCGGCTATCGGTGTCAGCGGTGCTCATCGATGCTGGATCGCCGACCTGGAAAATAGCCATAGGCATCTACTTTCATAGTTAAAACTCTTATTTATGCACACTTTATTTGTACCATCATTGAGCTCAATTAAAACCTCGTGCATTGGGCACGCGCGAAGGAGGATACTAAAGTATATTTCGCCTGAATATAAAGCTAAATTTGGGCCATTTCCGGTGGTCCAAGCGTGGTTAGGGCTAGCTAACCTACGCTAACGGAAGTATGGTCCTAACTGGATTCAGGCACAGCCCAAATCCACTTGTTAATGACCCTTTTACAGTTAGGACTCCATCATGGAAATCGCATCCACCGTTCTCGAAATCCTCGGCGGCATCTTCGAGGCAATCGCTGAAGGTCTGCAGAAGTAAGAGCTTCTAAAACCTTCAAACGCTCCCGCAGGCTAGTTCAATCGCACTGCCTCCGGGAGCGTTTGCATGTTTTGCGTAGATGCTGCGCTTGGACTCTTTATCGGTCTTAGGGGCGTCCTTGTGCTGCACCGTGGTTGCTGCTAGATGGTGACCTCACCATGTGCGGACACAGCAAAAGACGAAGCCCCGCCCCACCAATGATGGTCTGGCAGGACGGGGGTGCGGCTCCGGAAGAGCGGGCTCGTGTACTTACATCGCCGGGGAGAGGCCCGCGTCGTCCTGGCCGCTGACGCGGTAGAGGTGCTCGTTGACGAACTCGCCCACGCCCCAGCGCTCGAGCTCGCGGCCGTAGCCGGAGCGGTTAATGCCGCCGAACGGGAGGCCGGCAGCGGTGACGGACGCTTCGTTGACGAAGGTCATGCCGTCGTTAAGCTGCTGCGCCACCTCGAAGGCCTTGTCGAGGTCGGAACCCCACACGGAGCTGGAGAGGCCATAGTCAGAGTTGTTGGCAATCGCGATGGCCTCGTCGATGTCCTTTGCCTTGTAGATGACTGCGACTGGGCCGAAGATCTCGTTGCAGGCGATCTCGGCGGAAGGATCGACGTCGCTAAGCAGCGTTGGCTCCATGTAGGCGCCGTCGCGGTCTACCTTCTTGCCACCCACACGGACGGTGGCGGTGCCATCGGCAACAGCCTTGTCGAGGCGCTCGATGATTTCGTCGCGGGCACCGATGGAGGACAGTGGGCCGATGTCGGCATTCTCGTCGTCGTATGGGCCGACCTTGAGGTTGCCGATCTTCTCCACCAGGTAGTCGAGGGTGCGATCGTAGAAATCCTCCAACACAATCAGGCGCTTTGGGGCGTTGCAGGCCTGGCCGGTGTTGTACATGCGGATTGGTACGAACTGATCGAGGGTCCACTCGAGCTTCTTGTCATCGATGATGATGAATGGGTCGTTGCCGCCGAGCTCCAGCACGGACTTCTTGTAGTTCTCACCCGCGGTCTTTGCCACCGCAGCGCCGGCTGCTTCAGAGCCGGTGAGGGAAACGCCCTTGATGCGCTTGTCCGCCACGAAGCCATCCATCTGGGAGCCGGAAGCGTAGATGTTGATGAAAGCGTCCTTCGGCAGACCCGCCTCTTCCAGGAGATCCTGGCAGGCCTGGGAAGACAGCGGGCAGATGGAAGCGTGCTTGAGCACGATGGTGTTACCCAGCAAAAGGTTCGGCGCCGCGAAGCGGGCAACCTGGTAGTACGGGAAGTTCCATGGCATAACGCCCAGCAGCGGGCCGAGCGGCTCCTTTTGAACAACAGTCTTTTGCGCGCCCTGGGCCGCCAAGTACTCGGGCCCGAGCAGCTCGTGAGCGTGCTCGGCGTACCAGCGGTAGATGTCAGCGACGATTTGAATCTCGCCCTTTGCCCAGCGCGTGAGCTTACCCATCTCACGGCCGATGTGCTCGGCTAGCTTGTCTGCATTTCCTTCATAGAGATCTGCAGTGCGGAAGAGGATGGCTGCACGCTCCTCGATTGAGGTGCGGGACCAGCTCTTGAAGGCTTCCGTGGAGCGGTCCAGGATCGCGTCACGGTCAGAGTCATTGATGCGGTCGAAGGTCTCCTCGGAGACGCCAGTGTTTGGGTTCTCAAGTGCAAAAGTACTCATGTCCCCTGTGTACCCGCGGTGTGCCGAGCCTTCAAGAAAAATTAGTCACTTATAAAATGGTAAATCGCCCTAACAGGTCTATCATCCCTATTTGTGAAACGAAGATCTTTGCAGAACCGAAGCCGCATCTTTGGCCCTGCACGCGTGACAGCTTTGGGCTTTTTTCTGCTCATCATGCTGGGGGCATTCCTGCTGATGCTGCCATTTTCTACCGAAGGCACGCAGTGGACTCCTCCTTTACACGCTTTCTTTACAGCGACTTCCGCTGTCTCTCTGACCGGTCTTATCGTTGAAGATACCGGCACGTACTGGACTCCCTTCGGCCAAGTGGTAATTATCACCCTCATCCAGCTCGGCGGCTTGGGAATCATGTCGCTTGCCTCCTTATCCGGCATGCTTTTAACCGGACGCATCAGCTTGAAAGCGCGGCGCTCGACGGCCGCCGAGGGCCGCCCCGTAGCCGGCGGCATTCGCCGTACCCTCTTGCTTACCTTTCTCGTCACCCTCGTTTGCGAGGCTGCAGTTGCTGTCCTCTTGGCCCTACGCCTGCATTTCGCACATGGCGTCCCAGTACTGCGCGCGATGTGGGAGGGTGTCTTCCACGCGATTTCGGCATTTAACAACGCGGGTTTTAGTACTTACTCGGACAATATGATTGGTTTTAATACCGATGCGTGGATTCTGCTGCCGGTGGCCTTTGCGCTCATCGTGGGTGGCTTAGGCTATCCCATGTTGGCGGAGATAGTGCGCCGTATCCGCGGCCGGATCAAGCTCGCCCTGCGAGGGCGTGCGCCGCGCGTGCACCACATGTCCATTACCGCGCGGATGACGCTGGTGGGAACTGCCATTTTGCTCTTCGGCGGCATGACGTTTTTCTTGGTGGCCGAGTGGTCCGGCGTGCTGGCAGATATGCCGTTTGGCACCAAGCTGCTCAATAGCTTCTTCATGAGTGCTTCGCCGCGTACAGCGGGCTTTAATGCCATCGACTACGGGCATGTACATTCCATTACCTTGATGGCCTCGGACATCTTGATGTTCATCGGCGGCGGCTCCGCCGGTACGGCCGGCGGCGTGAAAGTGACCACCACCTGCGTGCTCGTTGCGGCGATGGCGGCGGAGTTCCTGGGCCGTGAGGACACCACCATCGGTAAGCGCCGTTTGCCGAATTCGATTACGCGCCAGGCGCTCGCCCTGACTGTGGCCGGTGCGGCAGTGGCGATGTTCGGAGTTGGAACCCTAGTGGTTTTGAACCCGCAATTCTCTACCGACCAGATCACCTTCGAGGTGCTCTCGGCTTTCGCCACCGTTGGTCTGTCCACAGGTATTACGGCCAGCCTGACCGCGCCTTCCCAGATTATTTTGTGCTTCATCATGTACCTTGGCCGCGTTGGGCCGACCACGTTGGTGGCCGCTTTGGCCGCGCGCACAGTAACTCGTCACTATCGCTACCCAGTAGAAAGGCCGTTCATTGGCTAACATCTTCGGCGCGCTGCGCCACGAAAAGCAATCCATCGACATCCCCGCAGTGGTCGTCATCGGCTTGGGGCGCTTCGGTTTTTCCCTGGCGCGTGAACTTATGGATCATGGCGTTGAGGTGCTCGGCATCGACAATTGCGAGAAGTTCGTGCGTGATTATTCGCCGGTTCTCACCGAGGCAGTACAAGCTGATACAACCGACGCCGAGGTCTTGCACCAGCTGGGCATCGACGAGGTGGACCGCGTGGTGCTGGCCATCGGCTCGCACCTAGAGGACTCCATTTTGACCGCCTCAAATTTGGTAGAACTCGGCGTAAAGGACATTTGGGCGAAGGCGGACTCCGACGCGCATGCACGCATCCTGCTGCAGCTGGGCGTACACCACGTCATCCGCCCAGAACGCGACACTGGTCGCCGCATTGCACACTTGCTCGGCGGCAAGTTCGAAGATTTCGCCGAAATCGCTGAGGACTATGGCGTTACCAAGCTCACCCCGCCCGCGCACTTGGTTCAAACCCCACTAGATCCGCAGAAAACGTGGGAAAAACATCGCGTGCAGCTGGTCTCAGTGCGCAAGGACTATGGCCACTGGATGCCTGTTGAGAAAGGCCAGAAATTGAACCCGACGGATCTTATCGTGATTGCCGGCAGCCCCGTCGCCTTGGAGAAGTTCTCCGAGGCTGGGTCTTAGTATTCTTAGTCCCCTGCCTGGCGGTATCCGCGGCGCAGGTCATCGACCACATAAGGATGATCGAGCGTGGAGGCCGGCAGGTTGCGCGGCTGGTTATCTAAGCCGAATGATTGCGCGGCCTCAAGAGTCGCATCATCGAGGTAGCGCAGCGGGGGAGCGTAGTTGGGCACGGAGATTTCCTCCGCGCAGGCCACAAAGCCCCAGTCACCAAAGGTGGGCACGTGCACGTGATAAGGCACGGTGGGGCAGCCGGCGGAACGCAGTGTGGAATCGATACGCCAGAACACATCGGGAGTACTAAAGGCACTGGTTGCCTGCACGACCATCTTGCCGCCGGGAGCGAGCATCTTGTGCGCCATGGAGTAGAACTCTTCCGAGTAAAGGCGGGCCATGGCGGCGGAGTCGGGGTCGGGTAGATCGATGAGGACGGCGTCGTAAAGCGTGTGATCACCACCCGATCGCAACCAGGTAAACGCGTCCTCGTTGAGGATCCGCACGCGTGGATCTTCCATGGCGCCCCCGTTGTTCTCGCGCAGGACCGTGTTGGCCACGTTCACCACCTCGGGATCGAGCTCGACCTGGGTGACTTTAAAGTCCATCTTGAGAAGCTCGCGCGCGGCTAAGCCATCGCCGCCGCCAATGACGAGCACTCGCCCGCCCGGCTCGGCAGGCAGCACGGGATAGACCAGGGACTCGGTGTAGCGATACTCATCGCGGGAGGAATATTGCAGGCCGCCGTTGAGATAGAGGCGCGAATCCTTGCCGCGTTTGGTCACCACGATGTCCTGGTAATCCGAGGTATGGGCGTAAATGACAGGATCATCGTAGAGCGATTGCCGGGCGGTTACCACTATGGATTCGCTGCGGATGATGAGAGTGAGCAGCAAGGCGATAGCGCCCAGCAGCGCGAGGACATGCATTAGAAGCTGCTTGCCGGAGAGCACCGTGCGCAGTAGAAGCAGCGCAACCACGAGTGCGGCGATGAGGTTGACCAAGCCGGCCGCAGCGGTGCCACGAATCATGCCCAGCCACGGCAGCAAGATAAATGGCCATGCCAAACCGCCCAGCAGGCCGCCGACGTAATCCGCGAAGTTGAGGTTGGCCACCACCGAGCCGGAATCCTCAGCATTCGAGGTACGCCCGCGCTGAATCAGCGTCATAAGCAGTGGCACTTCCATACCCACCAAAATGCCAATGAGCAGCGTCGCTACGACCAAAATGAGGGTGGACTGGCCCACAAGCGCGAAGACCATGTAGAGCACCACGGCGCTCACGCCGCCGCACAGGCCGAGCAGAGTTTCGACGATGAGGAAAGAACTCGCCGGCCACGACAAGAATGGCTTGGCCATCAACGCGCCCAAGCCCAAGGATGCGACGTAACCTGCCACGATCAGCGAGGTCTCTACGATGCCGCCGCCGTTGAGGCTCGTGGACAGCGTCAGCAAGGCCAGCTCGTAGACCAAGCCCGAAGCTGCGCAGATACAGACGGAGATAAGCAGAGCTACCCGCCAGGCGCGCGAGCGGACCAGGGAATCTGCGGTGGGGGAAGCGTTTAGGTCAGACATGCGGCATTAATTGCGCCGATGACGATGAGGATGACGCTCGCGCAAAAGGTGCCCGCGCGGGGCTTGGTATCTTCCACCAGATCCCGGAAACGGCCGGGGATAAGCGCCTCCAAAATGACCAACGCTAGTGCCTGCAGCACGATGCCGACTAGGCCGTAGACAGCGGTTTCTAGCAGGTCAAAAGAGTGCACGATGGCGGTAACCAGCACCGCTCCCAGGGCAATCTGCTGGGCGGAAGCGATGACCGCAGCGTTGACGTGATGATCAACGAAGACAGCGCGGTAAAGCTTGCCTGGAGTGAGCAGATCCAGAACTACGAAGCCGGCAAGTAGCAGTACTGCTGCAACGCCGAAATAAGCAAAGGTGGCCAGGATTGAATCGAGCATGAACTAAAGCCTTTCTATTTCACGCCGCCGGAAGAGCCGGAGGAGCCGCCGGAAGAACGGGAAGGGGAGGAGGGACTAAAACCGGGACCTAAGAAGATATAGGTGCCGTCGTGGAAGTGATCGAGATTTTCCACGCGCACTGAACAGTTCTGCGGGCCAGTGGGCTCGACCTTGACAATCTGCTTGCGGTAGCGCAGGTACTCCGTGCCCGTTGCGGGATCGAATTGACGCGCCTTTGGCTTATGCTCTGCTGCAAGGCGGTTGGCCTCTGCCTGAACATTGTTTGCCTGACAGGTGCCTGACCTGATGGGAGCGCCAGTAACGCCGGGTGAAGTCAGACCGCCAATCACTGCGAAAAGTACGGCGAAGACCAGTGACCATTTCCAGCCTTTGTCATAGTTCATGGAACCCACCTACTTGTAGTCTTCACGATTATTTCTTCTGCAGGGTACATATGCACCGTTTCCCACTCGAAGCCTGCGCAGCCTTCGGGTGCGGTGCCCTTGAGGGCGGTGACGTGGTATTCGCCCTGCCCGGGAAATTGCGCCGAGTGCCAATCCGTGCCCGATACCCGCTGAAATTCTGCGGCGAAGCTATCCGCGCCATGCTTGGCGACGTCCGTCTTCAGCTCGTAGCCCGTCATCTCACCGTAGGTCTGCGGCAGCGGACCCTCACAGTGGCAGGAGATCTCCTCGCGGAAGAGTAGCGTCTCGTCGCGATAAACGCTGGCAGTATGCGAAGCACCGATGATATCCAGCTCAAGCCGCAGGCCATCGGAACCGTGAAGCACGGTCATGCTCAACGCCTGCGGGCGCGGGCCGTTTAAGCGCAGCCCCAAGTCAGCGGCACTGACGTCAGCGCTGGGGCAATCTAGAACCTCCACTGCGGCCTATGCCTTTGGAGCTGGGTACACGGTGAACTCACCCGGCAGCATGGTGTGGCCGGTGGATACCTCCCAGCTGTCATTGTTGGCCCAGCCCTCAAAGCCCAGCAGCTTTTCACCCGCGGAATAATCTACGTAGCGCATCTCGCCGGACTCTGGCAGGCCGGTGGTGCCGGTGGAGGTGTAGCGCGCATGGCCACGCTCGTCCTCACTATATGTAACTCCCTCGAATTCCACGGTGCCGCGATCTGGCGTGACGCCGGCGCCCTTGCGGGAGGTCCACCAGGTGAGATTGAGCTGGCCTTCATCGACCTCGACTCCCAGCCAGGAGGAGTTATCTCCACCGTCGAGCAGGTACTCGTACCAGTAATAAGGGCCCTCATTTAGGGTCAGGGTGCCGCGGACGACGTAGTCGGTGGCGCCGTAACGGATGATTGCACCCGGACCAAGATTTTCTGGATTGAACTCGTTTTGGCCTTTGGCCTCGGCGAAGTAATCCTTGGAGAAGGTATCGCCCGTCTCCTGCGTGCTAGCCGCCTTGGCTTGGCGCGATTTAAAGAACATGTAGATGGCCGCGATTAACAAAACCACGGCGAGCAGAAAGAAAATCTTGTTCATGACTGGCCCTTTAATTTTTTGCTTAGCTTAGGTCTGTAGCAGTCACCTTAGCCCACGCCTTGGACGTCCGATAGTCCTACGCATTACGCTGGGGAATTGTCGTTTTCAATTCGATGGATTTTAGGTCGGCGTATGAACGAAAAAGAGCTTATTTCTACTGCGAGCGATGCGGCGGAAGAACTCATTGACGCCGAGTCCTATCCCTTCGTCGAAGGCTGGCGAGCCTGGCGGGTGCGCGGAAAGTGGTTCATGCTGGCCACCACCATGCCTGCGAATAAGCCCTTCGGTGGAAAGAAGGCCATCATTCTCAAAGCTCCGCCGGAGGATGTCTCCGCTTTGCAGGCTGGTTATGCCGACATCGGCCCTGCATATCACATGAATAAGCGGCACTGGTACACCGTGTATCCCGGGGATTCGATAAACCCCAAGTTAGTTCGGGAGCTCGTCCAGGAATCTTATGCCGCGGTGGTGCAAAAGCTGCCTAAGGCGCAGCGCCCTGCCGGGTGGCAAGAGGCAGTGCGTTAAGGAAGTATAAGACGCAATGGATAAATCTAATGGCCGGTTCCCACGCTTTGTCTATGAAAAAGGCACAGAGCCCGATCCGCGTTTCAGCATGGCCAACGAGCGCACGTTCTTGGCATGGATTCGTACCTCGCTCGCTTTCATCGCAGGTGGCGTTGCACTGCAGGCTTTCGACCTCCCGATTCATGGCACGCTGACCCTCATCATCTCCGTGATCATGCTGGTGGTCGCCATCGTATTGCCGGCGGTGGCGTGGGCGCATTGGGCGGCGTCGGAAAGCGCGATGCGTGAGCAAAAGCCCCTGCCGCCGAATGTCGCGATGCCTCTGCTCGTGTTGGTGGTGCTGCTTATCGGCGTGCTGATCCTGGTAGGTCAGCTCGTGGGCGCGGGGGGCGTAAATGTATGACCCAGGGCTGCAGCCGGAGCGCACCCGGCTGTCGTGGCAGCGCAGCCTTTTGGCGTTCGTGCTGGTGGTTCTGGTGGTTTTGCGCAGTGAGCTGCCGTGGACCATTGCGGAGCTCATCGCCTTCGTGGGCGGCGCGGGTGCCTGCGCCTGGCTGGGTTGGCGGGTGCGCCGCCGTAACGCGCTTTACGACGCCGCCCTTCACACCGGCGGCGCCCTCCCCGGTGCCGCGGCGCTGGCGGGCCTAGCCGTGGCCGTGATGCTGCTGGCAGTGCTGGCTCTGGTGGGCCTTGGTGGGGGTAACCGCGTTTAAAAACCGATTTTTTCTTTGGTTCAAAGTTGTATGGTGTTCGCAAACGTGGGTATTGCATGGTTCACATTTTGCTTATTCCCGCGTGCTAGAAGGTTTGGCAAGGAGAACTGAATGACGACCCCGCAAACACATGAATCAACAGCACACGTAGAAGGCGAAGAAGATCACGGCGTCGACAAGCGCGAATGGCGCCGCATGCTTATAGGCCTGTTCCTAGGCTTAGCGCTGGCCGCCCTGGTGTGGTTTATTTTTCCGTCGAATGCGGTGGATACCGTGCTGCAATCCTCTGGCGCGGACCCGGAGGAAACCTATACTTATGGCGCGATTCGCGCGGTTGCGGCGGTGACCATCCTGATGGGCGTGTGGTGGATGACCGAAGCAATTCCGCTGGCAGCTACGGCGCTTTTGCCTTTGGTTATCTTCCCGCTGGCCGGCGTGGGCACCATTAAGGAAGTCGGCTCGCCTTATGCTTCGGCGACGATCTTCTTGTTTATGGGTGGCTTCCTCATTGCGCTCGCGTTGCAGCGTTGGAACTTGCACCGCCGCATGGCCCTGGCGGTGGTGAAGGTGGTTGGCACTTCGCCAAAGCGCATTGTGCTGGGCTTTATGCTGGCAACCGGCTTTTTGTCCATGTGGGTCTCAAATACGGCGACCGCGGTAGTCATGCTGCCTATCGGTACCTCCGTGCTGGCGCTGACCGCAGACACCGTGGGTGGCATGGCCAAGCAGAAGAAGTTTGCAACGGCGCTGATGCTGGGCATTGCGTATTCCGCGTCCATTGGCTCCCTGGGCACGCTGATCGGTACTCCGCCGAACGCTCTGTTGGCCGGATATATGAAGGAATCTCACGACATCGTCCTCGGCTTTGGCAAGTGGATGATCGTGGGAATGCCGCTGGCGGTTATCTTCCTGTTTATCGCATGGCTGTTGTTGGTGACCATCTTCAAGCCGGAGATGGACCGTATTCCTGGCGGCAAGGAGCTCATTGACCGCGAAATCGCAGCTCTTGGTCCGTGGACTGCTCCGCAGATTCTCACCGGCATCATCTTCCTAGGCGCAGCTATCGCCTGGGTGGCCGTTCCTTTCTTGGTTGGCGAGGACTCCAACTACGACGATGCCATCGTCGGTATTGCTGCCGGCCTGCTGCTGTTTATCATCCCAGCCGACGCCAAGACCGGCGTGCGCCTGCTGGACTGGAAGACCGCGAATGAGATGCCGTGGGATGTCCTGCTTCTCTTTGGCGGTGGCCTGTCTCTGTCCGCGATGTTTAACAACTCGGGCCTATCTCTGTGGATCGGCGAGATGGCTAAGGGACTCGGCGGCCTGCCCACGGTGCTGCTCATCGCAGCAGTTGCGCTGCTGGTTCTTTTCCTGACCGAGATTACCTCCAACACGGCAACGGCGGCGACCTTCCTGCCCATCATGGGCGGCGTAGCGGTTGGCATTGGCTTGACCGAGGGCAGCGAGATCAACATCCTGCTGCTGACCATCCCGGTGGCACTCGCGGCAACCTGCGCGTTCATGCTGCCGGTGGCAACCCCGCCGAATGCCATCGCATACGGTTCGGGTTACGTGAAGATTGGCGACATGATCAAGGGCGGCGTCGGCCTCAACCTCATTGGCTGCGTGCTGATTACTCTCACGGTCTACCTGCTGGCCGTGCCGGTCTTTGGGCTGGTGCTTTAAAGGCTGGTGTTTAAGTGCAGTTATCGACAGGTTAACAACGCGTAAAAACGTGTGTTGGCCTGGCGATTTGCCGCCTTTAAAGAACGGCACTATAGTTAATCCACGTTGCAGCGAGAGATTGCACAGCAATCAAACGCAGTAGCGGTTAGCGCCCGTAGCTCAACGGATAGAGCATCTGACTACGGATCAGAAGGTTGGGGGTTCGAATCCCTCCGGGCGCACAGCATAAACCCGCTGGTTAAACGGTTAAAACACCGATTGGCCAGCGGGTTCTTTCGCGTTTTCGTGCCCCCAAAGTAGTCCCAAGTAACCCCAGGTAAACCAGGGTGGGTGCAAACACGCTGCAAACGCCCTGCAAACGGATTGCAAACAAGGCGCAAACACGCGAGCTGGGGTTTAGGGTCGGGGATTTCAGCAAGCCTTTAGCCGTATTCACGAATAGATAGCTAAGATTGGAGCATAAGCAAGGAGGTGCGGAACATGGCTGGTCTGGTTTGGAAAGACGCCAGGGAACAAGCGAAGGCCATTAGGTCTGCGTACCGCCTGAGCCGCCACGGACTGTCGGATCTTGAACGTGTAGCCGGGCTCCTCGGAGCAGAGGTCTTTTATGAGAAGCTTCCCAAAGACCAGGCGGGGTTCATCGTGAAGCGCCCCGAAGAGCCTTTTGCATCTATCGTCATCAATAAGCGAGACATTCCTGAACGGCAGCGGTTTACCCTCGCCCATGAAATCGGACATCTCGTAGATCGCCAGCGGATGGCCGGCGATGAACGATTCTCTTTCATGGACTACAGGGACAATCGGAACAACTACAGCCTGCATGAGTTCTTTGCTGATGAGTTCGCAGGAGAGCTATTGATGCCAGCAATTCCATTGCTGACCGAATTGGCTCGGAGCTCGCAATACGAAGTGGCCGCAAAATTTGGAGTAACACCCGCCGCGGTAGATCGCCGTATCGCCCGCCTCCAAAAGAACCTTCCAGAGGAGTTGATGGATGCCTAATTCCGAGGACGATTCGGAATCGCAGCCTTTCTTTATCCATAGCGAGGTTTCGGCCGACCTAAAGTCTCTACTTGAGAACTTCAATCCATCCAGGGGCTCACAAGTAGAACCGGACTCCCATGAAGGCGCTGAGGTCGGGAAACGCGGAGACGGGGACGTCTCCAAGGCTGCAGACGATGCGTTGAAATACATGAACGAGCGCCGGGCAGCAGAAATTGCTCGTCTCAAGATGGACAATGAACAACGAGAAAAGTTTTTTAAGTTCGTCCTGCTCATTACCGGAATACCGGTGCTCGTCGCCGCAGGCGCCCTGGTAAGAGTCGTGTGGGACGGGGACGTGGGGGATTCTGTCCTAATTGGGTTCTTCGCTTCCGTAGTCGTAGAAGTAATCGGTCTCTCGATAATCGTGGCCAACTACCTTTTCCCAAAAACTGGATCCGTTCCACCAGGAGTAGAAAAGGCGCTGGAGGAGTAAGCCTGAACCGCTCCCCAATCTGGTGCGCCTTCTCCGCCTCAAACCGGACAAAGCCCTGGATCGCTGACCTCATGAAGGTCGCGCTTTCCTCTCTTTCTCTGTATTGGGGAGCGAGTCCGAGCTTAATTAAAAGCTAAGCCCAGATCGATGGTCGAAACTTGAGCTCATTGAACCAGCCGAAGATGTCGACCCTTGGCATCCTTCTCCCGCTGGGCGCGCCGGGCTTGAGCCGACTCGACGCGCTTTCGCTCAGATTCGAGGTGTCGTTCGATGGCTTCGGCGGCTTCGTCCAGGCCTTCGTCCCAGAGGTGCCCGTAGTGCTTCAGTGTGGTGGAAGCTGAGGCGTGGCCGCACATCCGTTGAACGACGTACACGTCGGCGCCAGCCGCAATCGCCATGGAGACTGCGGTATGTCGTAGCTCATAGGTCTTGAGGGTGGTGTCAATGCCTGCATCGACGAGGAAGGTTCTCCCAGATAACCCGCCACCGCGCCGTAGTCCAGACGTGACCGTACTCGTCTGGGAGCAGCCAGGCCTCGGGGTCGCGTCCTTCGGCTGCTTCTTCGAGGGTGAGAAGCATGAGTCGCGAGATTGGAACGTCGCGGTGCTGGCGGGTCTTTGTCTCGTCTACGTGCCCGAGGTCGTCGACGTCGCGGCGGATCATGAGGCGCCGGCGTTCCACGTCAAGGTCTTTAACCTTGAGGCCCTTTGCTTCTCCAGGCCGTAGTCCTGTCTTGAGAAGAACTTCGAGCATCATTTTACCGCGGGCTTTTTGGCGGCGAAGAGCAGAGCGTCGACTTCTTGGATTTTCAGGTAACGGCGCTCTGCCTTTGGGATGGCAGGTGTCGGCGAGCCGTCGAGCGGATTGGAGTGAATGATCTTCATCTTGACCGCGCGCGTGAGCATGGATTTGAACATGCCAGCGATTTTTCGCTTGGCCGAGCCTCCCAGGGGCTTGGGCGCGTCGCCTTCTTTGACGCCCTTCATGGAGGTGAGGCTAGCAATCCATGCGACTACTTGGTGCTCTTGTATCTGGCTGACTTTCCTGTTGCCCCATACAGGTAGGACATGGGTGTTCCAATATGAGACGTAGTCTTTCCTGGACTTTTCGGAGATATTGGCCTTTGAGTCGAGCCAGGGCTCCCAAAGCTCTGCCAACGTGACGTCTTTCTTGTCCGCGGATATGAGCGTGCCGTCGGACTTGGTTACGCGGACTTTAGCGTCGAAGATTTCTGCGGCTTCGAATGCGTCGAATGTTTCGGACGTGCGGTGTCCTTCGAGGTCGAGGTACTGGACGATCCAGCGCTTGCCGACGCCGTGGCGCTTGGTGGGGACTTTGACCGTTTTCTTTCGGCCTGTCTTTTCGTCCACGGTAGTTATGTGCTTGTACCAGAGATCGCGTACAGCCATTGGTAGACTTCTTTCTTGTCAGGGCGAGCACTTACAAAACACGTAAGAGTTCACCTGTCTCGGGCCTCTTTCCCGTCGTGTCGCCAAACTTGTCGGGAAAGGGGCTTTATTTTTGCCTTTAGAGTCCAGGTTTTAGGCCAGGCATTTTTTAGGCTTGAGGGTGTATTTATCCCACCTGCGAAGCGTCGAAGTAGGTGTAATCACCGAAATGCTCAGTTGGTTCGGCGACGCCGAACGCGTAGGGCTGCATGTCGGCGGGGACTTCGTAGACCCAGGTCATTGTCTTTTCAAAGCCAGGGTTCAGGCTCTCATTGCATTCGGGATTATCCAGCACGCGGTAAAGCGAATCAATTGGGTCGTATGCCTGCTCGTCTTTGTTGAAGAGAGTGGCCTGTAAGCCGAAACCACAGGTAAGGTCCATCGATTTCTTGCTGGTGTTTTTCACCGTGGTCTCAACGGATACGTACTTCGCGCCCTGGTTCTCGGGGGTAAGAGTCTCGTTCGGCATTGTGCCGCGCTTGTAGTTGTCAGCGTAGACCTCAAGAGATTCAGACTCGGTGACCTTTTGCAGGGTGACAGTTGCACCAGGAGCGTCGATTGCTTCGCCCATCTTGTGGAGCTCTCCGGTGCTGCTTTCCTGCTCTACGCCGGAGTCAGAGGGGCTTTGCTCATAGGAATCGGTCGTTCCGCAAGCAGTAAGTAGCGATGCGGTTAGCAGTGCGGTGGCCATGAGGAGGCGGTTCGAGGTCATGGGGTGTCCTTTCGTGAGAAGAGAAGAGTTAAAAGATGGCGCAGCTAAACGTGGAGACGCGCCCAGCGTCGAATAGTCGCATCCATACGTTTAGTAGGTGTGGCGTGACTCCGAGCTCCGCGGCGATAGCAGAAGGTGCTCCACCGCAGTCAGTGGCGATGTCTTCAATACGGTCGCCGTCGACCAGGTGTTGTGCGGCCCATTCATCTGCGAGGCGTTCAGCACGAGGTGAAGAACAGGTGTCACCGTTAGCCACGTGCCCGAGTTCATGCGCGATGGCGCATACCCGTGTGACGGGGTCGAGTCCTGCGCGCACGACGATCGTGCGTGAACCGGCATGGAAACATGCGTTATATCGAGCGTCGAGCCTGCCGGTTTCTACCAGCTCGACGCCCTGCTCATCGAGCAGCGCATGTAGACGATCCTCAATAAGAGACATGGTGAACTCCTTTCTGGGGAGGGGAAGATTGGTATGTATCAGGGGCGTGGGCGGTTTCGCCGTTGAAGGGTTTTGACTTCGTTCTCAAGTTGTCGCATATCGAGTTCATTTACTTCGTGGTCGAGCTGTGCGAGGTAGGCATTCCATTCTGTTTTTGCCTTAGTCTTGGCTTGTTCCTTAGTACGTTTCCCAAGGCCTTGAAGTACGTTGCGCTCGTTGAACGCTAGCCATTCAGCGGTTTTCTGCTCCCAGTCTTTTAGCAGGAGAGTCTTGCCCATTTCTGACTGATCTTCGGCATAGTCCAAGTACATTGTTGTGAGTCGATTTAGGCGGCGAAGTTCGGGATCGTCAAGGTAGTTTTTGGCAACGTACATGTCTGTAAGGTGAGGTTTCTCGCCTTGCCAGTTTGTGAGACCCGCATTTGGTTTTGCGCGGTCTGCGCGAGTGAAGATGAGCTCAGCGGCGGTGCTGCCATGGATTGCGTAGTGCAGTCGATTTTGCAGGGTCGCAAAGAAATTACTGACTTCCTTAAAGGACTTTCGTTCTTGATAGTCGGCGCTTGTCTCAACGATTACGTCGCAGATCTTGCGGAAGAACTGTCGCTCCGAGGCGCGAATTTCGCGGATCCGTTCGAGCAGCTCATCGAAGTGGGTGTCGACCCCGTCGTTCTTGAGTCGCTGGTCATCAAGTGCAAACCCTTTGGCCAGGTACTCTCGCAGAACGTCGGTTGCCCACTTTCGAAATTGAATACCTCGCGTTCCGCGCACGCGATAGCCGACTGCGAGGATCATTTCTAGGTTGTAGTGGTTGGTAGACCTGTCTTGACCTGGCTGTTGTAAAAGTTGTTTACATTTAGTTTCGTCTAATTCCCCGTCGCGAAGTATTTCGCGTATGTGATGGTTGATTGCCGGAGCTCCAACGTCGAAGAGGTTTGCCATCTGGGCCGTGTTGAGCCACGCAGTACCCTCTTTGAGCTGAAGCCTCACTTGAGCCTTGCCGTCTTCGGTGGTGTACAGGGCTATTTGGTCGCGGGTCGACATGGGGCCTCCTTCCGTTAGGGATGGTTTTCTTCGAGCGGCTCGGTGGCCTCTTGAGCGGCCACAGGTTCCAGGCCGGCATTGATGCGCTCGACGAGCTCGTCCCGGTCGTGCAATGAGCTTACCGATGCACTGGGCGCAGCATCGTTGCTTTCGAGCAGTTGGCTTTCTGCATCATTCATTCGGCGTAGGAATTCTTCCGCGAGCTGTCGCGGGGAGGCATCTGTGAGCTTCACGCCGCCGATGTGAACCTCGCGGAGATCAGCTTCTTCCTGCGAGATAAGACCTGACTCAACGAGGGCTTCGAGGACATTAGCTCCGTAGGCGCGGGCGAGCTTGACTGCGAACTCGGGGTCAGCCTTGGCGCCCTTCTTCCAGCGTGAAAACGCAGACTTGTCGAATTGCGCTTTCTCTGCCGCGTCCTTGAAAGAGTCGGGACCGATCAGATGCGCTACGTACGTCCACCAGCGTGTTTCTTCCATAGGAGTAACCATAATTGCGCACGCGCAATTATGCAAGTGGTGTGACACTGCAACTTGAGGTTGTGCACAAACTTTCATTAATGTAGGTTGAGGTGTGCACAAACAACTACAGATTGTTGTGGCACATTTCAGGAGGTGAACAGTGCAAACCATAAACACAGTAAGGGTCAACCAGGAGTGGCTCGAAGCGCAGATCCGCGAATGTGGAGGCGCCTCAAATTTCGCCAGAATTCTTGGAGTTGACCCGTCAACAGTGAGTCGTCAGATCAACATGAAAGCAGAGGCAAGCCCACGCTTTATTGGGGCGGTACTAGCCAAGATCGCGGTTTCATTTCAGGACGCCTTCGACGTCACCGAGGAAGAAGTGCGAGTGCACCGCGCTCGAATGCTGCGGACTACAGCCGCCTAGGCGCGCCGGGCATCGGAAAGAAAAGCGCCCGTGTCCCAGGGGATAGGGCACGGGCAACAACATAGAAAGGAGAAACGCTGTGGAACCAAAAGTGAAAGACACCGGCGCTGGAGCATTTGCGGAAACTCCCGGTGATGAGACGCCGAGAGTAACCGTGAATATGCCGGATAACAAGTGCTTTACCAAGCAGGAAATATTAGAACTCGTTGCCTCTCTCAAGTCTCATAAGGCGACTTTCCAAGACGGCCATTTTCGAGGCAATGGAAGCTACTGCCTGTTTCGAAAACTTCGAATATTCCGCAACCGCTTCTTCAATCGGGACGGAACCTGAAGGTAACGCATTGACCAAATCAGCGAGCTCACTCATTAACTCGGGAGTAGTTGAAAGGCCAGCTTCACGTAGTCGCCATTCGACGTCTTCAGAGCTGAATTCGTAGTTAGAAGAACCAACATTCTTTGTCATTACTAACTCCTCGCTTTCCGGGGAAGCGTCCCCGAATGTGAGTCAACCACACCGTTGTTGCTGGGACAGGGGATATCCGAGCAAACGCAAGAAAAACGAAAGGAGGAAACATGAGATACGTCGACGCTGCATCTATGTCTTCTCAGCAACGTGCTGAATTTATGGCGAGAGAACTTGGTCCGGACTACCTACAAGAGAGATCAGGAGTCTTGGATGAATTCATCGAAATACTCGATGGTTTTACCGACAACGAGCTCTGCGTTCGCCATCCGATCGTCCATGCCCCATTGGGCATAGCTAGTGGGAATTTTGTCCAGCCATTCGGGTACATCGAACTCGACTCTCCAACGGATGTCTACGCCGTCGTTCGATTGGGATTTGGTGAGACCTTTGGCGCAGAAGCGGACCTGACCCCTTTTTGGTGGACACCTGATAT
>NZ_KV814052.1:0-3591 GCF_001813815.1 Corynebacterium sp. HMSC076D02 | reverse complement strand
TTTTGGCGGCGCGATTTGCGTTTCTTTTCGCGCCAAACTGCGCGCTCTTCCTTACGCTCTTCGCGACTCGGTTGGTAGTCAAGCCATGATCGAAATGAGTAGCATTTCGCACCCAAATCGGATCGTGTTTCGACCCATAAACCACACTCAATTAGCGCACGAATCTGACTAGGAGTGCCCTTCAACGCCTTCACACGAGACGCCGGAATCACCCCATCCGTCTCATGCTTCGAGCACCAGGAACCAGACTTCACCCATAGCCCAATAGCCGCATTAGAAAGATTCTCCACCTTCGGATGGTCATAGAAACCATCATCAACTTTGAACCAAGTAATTTTCCTCCCCTCCTTCCAATTTGTAAGTAATCGTTGCGATGGCCAGGACCACGGCGGGGTTAATCACCACACCGTGGCGTGCCGCGCAGGCAATAGCCACGTAGGCGTGGTCTTGGATATTCATGCCGCGCGCGTAGCTTCTTTGACGAGTTCGCCTTCGAGGCGTCTTCCGGTCGTGGTGTACGTCCAGGTGCTCTGCCCTGGCTCGCTAGCCCGCTTGTTGGGGCGGATGAGCTCATGGCGTTGTAACCAGCGAATCGCGGCATCAGGCATATCATCCAGCGGGCGCTTGGTAGCGATCATTGTTCGCAAACCGCGTGGGATAGTCCGGCGGCATTCATTAACGGAGTTTGGGTTCTTGACCACTTTGGGGTTCGGCTCGCCGTAAGTCATAAAGGGTCCTTTCATAGGGGCTAATAGGAAAGCCCCGCTGTGGACTATTGGGGTCCTAGCGGGGCGAAAATCAGTCAGAATCGGGCGATTCGGTTGGGAACATGCGGCGAAGCCGCGCGCGTTGCACGCCAGTCAGCTTCACGCCGTTATCGTCGGCAAAAGCCAGGATTTCCTCGGCGGATACACCGGCGGTGGCCTCACGAGGCAGGCGCGTAATAGCCGCCATTGCATCGGGATTAGTCATGGGCTCCACCTAGAACGGCGGCTCACTGGGGCCAGTAGACAAACCAGCCGAAGGCGGCGCGTCCGAAGTTGCAACCTCCGCCAGCGAGGCAAAGACACTCTCCGCCCGGAACTCCGTCTTGTACCGATTCTCGCCCTGCTGGTTCTGCCAAGAGCGCTGCAGCAGGCGGCCATGCACAACAACGTGCGAACCCTTTCGCAGCACCTCGGTTGCCCACGCGGTCCACGGGATGACATCCCCGTTATCGAACTTCTTATCCCACAGCACCACGTCCACGACAGAGCGCGCGGAGGTCACCCACGTTACCTGCTGCTGGTCGTAGTACTTCGAGGATTGAATCAGCGTGAAATTCACAACCGGTGTGCCAGACGGGGTGTAGCGCAGATCCGGATCCGCCGCGAGGTGACCGGAGCGGTATTCATAATCAATCATTTTTCGTCCTCCTTATAGATGCATTGCTCCATGAGGAAAGACCACGCCAGAGATACGTGTTTCGACCACACCTCCGGGCTTTCGTTTTCGTTGATGATTGTGGCAAAGGCTCTCAATAATGCACCTGCTGCTTGACCTCTAGTCACTTCATCGTCTGCGCAGACGGTGACGCTGGAAATACTTCCCAGCTTTTCGGAATGGACGTTGACATCGAACGCATCAATCACCTCGGCCATTACCGTTCACCGCCTGCGATTTCGTTCCAGCGGTCGCGGGCCATCCGCAGAGCCTCATCCGGAACGGACGGATCCTGCTTGAGCTCTTCCGCGAAGGCGTTAACTTGGTCGGTGGTGGTGAGCCCAGCCAAGGCGGACTTTAAGTCCGCGAGTAGTTGATCATCGTCCGGCGAAGTAGCAGGCTGGGATTCAATTTCAGCGGGCTGCTCCTCCGTAGCCTCTTCACGAGCCGTAGAGCGGCCGAGCGCGGCCTGTAGCCCATCGGCTCCACGGCCTGGACGATCCGTGCGAGTAGCTTTCGCCTTCACAGTTGCCGGCCGATCTTCGAGCTGCAGCTCCTCAACCGACATCGGAACACCCTCGAGTACGTCGGCAGCCATGCGGCGGCATACCGCCATCGCAGCCTTAGCGTAGAGCATCTCCTGCGGCTGCGACTTGTACTTCGGATTAGACGTGAACCCGGCGGCCTTCGCGCGCTCAATGTCCCAGGTGGAATCAAAGACTTTATCCGAGCCTCGGCGACGCCCGTAGACTGTTACCGAATTGGTGGTCTCCTCGCCTACCCATACTTCATGCCCGCGGGACTGTACGAGCGCTACAGCGGTGCGAGCATAGATGGAAGGTTGGCCATGAACCGTGAACACATTCTGCAAGGATTTGGCGATGCCGAATCCGAGAGACGCGCCGAATACGGCGGCGGCCATCGCCTTAGCGATTGCGACGTCCTCGCCCTGGGCGGGGCCGTTCTTTTTCGGCTGGTGCGTAGGCAGGTAAATGTCTGGCACCATGCCTCCCTTAATCAAGGTGGGTACCACGCGGGCGGCCTTTTCGATGACTTCCAACTCGCGGTCAATCGCATCAATCGACGCGTTAGCGAAGTCAGTCTTTGCGGTTTGGATTTCAGCCTTAGTCGGCTCGTAGGTAGCAATTTCAGACATGCTTAGTCCTTTCTGTGGTTAGTTGGCGTCAAGCCAAAAAGGGTCAAAAGTAGGCTCGTCACCAATTAGGTGAGCAAAGCCGGGGAGAATATCGAAGGGGTCATAATCACGGGAATCGTTCTCCGAGGCTGGGAAATCCTCGCTATATTCCAGCGGCTCGCCCCGCATGACGAGGCAGTCCCAGTTCGCGACCCAGGCGCCATCGTCAGCCATGAGAGCGGCCGGGGATGGGACCTTTTCTAGGTTCCGGATGTAGTAAGCCCCGCGCTGCCCGTATCCGAGATCTTCTTCGGCGTAGATGACCGCGAAGGTCACGCGTGGAAGCAGTCGGGAAAGCTCTTCGATGATGGGCTCCGGGTGCTGCCAGGCGGTATCAAACGCGATCTCGCACAGCTCGTCTTTAACGACGGTGTGCTTCGCGCTCCATTTAGTGCCCCAGTGCGCGCGCGACCATTCAAACCATTTACGCGGGTTCTCCATCTCCATCATCGAGATACTGAGGGTATCCATCCATGGGGGCATTGGGATGAGGCGATTAAAATCAACCTCCCCCTCATCATCGAGCAGTATTTCCTTCACTTCGGCGAAGTGCGCCGGGTTGACGCGGATCCGGTTAGTAATCCAGTTCGGCATATTCTTCTCCTTAGACCGCGAGGTCGGCTTTCTTGTTGAACTGGACATAGGGCGTCTTTCCGCTGCGCGAGCGCCGGTCGGCAATCTTGGTTGTGCCCACGCGGGCATACTTCGCATTGCCCATGAGCTCCGCCAGTTCGGTCTTTGCCAGCTGGGCGGCGCGTACAGCTTCATCGGCGCCCACGATGGCGTCGAGCCAAGCCACCGCCTGCGCGTGGTCCAACTGAACTTCAGCCTCCGGGTCAATATCCGGGTGCAAACCGCGCACCGTCTCATAGGTAGACAGCGAGTCATCTAGCTCGGGGGCTTCACCAGTCTTGGTGGACACATAGATTTCTGCCAGCTGGTCAACCAGCGCGGCGAAGAGATCCTCACGCCAT
>NZ_KV814051.1:0-433 GCF_001813815.1 Corynebacterium sp. HMSC076D02 | reverse complement strand
TTGGCTTAGAAGCAGCCATCCTTGAAAGAGTGCGTAATAGCTCACTGGTCGAGTGGTTCTGCGCCGACAATGTAGTGGGGCTCAAGCACACCGCCGAAGCCGCGGCAATAATTTTTGTTATTGGGTAGGGGAGCGTCGTGCACGTGTTGAAGCGTTACCGTAAGGAGGCGTGGAGTGTGTGCGAGTGAGAATGCAGGCATGAGTAACGAATTGGAAGGTGAGAATCCTTCCCGCCGGATGACTAAGGGTTCCTGGGTCAAGTTCGTCTTCCCAGGGTGAGTCGGGACCTAAGGCGAGGCCGACAGGCGTAGTCGATGGATAACCAGTTGATATTCTGGTACCCGAGTATATGCGCCCCTGATAAAGCACTGATACTAACCACCACAAGCACCTTTTGATGACACTTTGTGTTGTTGGTTGGTGTGCGTCGTGG
>NZ_KV814050.1:10845-12536 GCF_001813815.1 Corynebacterium sp. HMSC076D02 | reverse complement strand
AACGTGAAGTGCTACGTGATCGGAAAGTCTTTGACAATCCCATTACCTGCCGCCAAGAAGTCTTTCGATGGTGCATGCGCTACAACACCCGCAGACGGCACTCCTGGTGCAACCTTCTAGCTCCCGATGACTTCGAAGCACTCACATCAGCTACACTGACCCAAGCAGCATAGCTAACCCCCGACGTGTCTACTTTCCGGGGGTCAGGCCCGTTTCCTCCTGGGCGGAGTCTGCAATGCTGCTCAGGTGGCCGCACTACGCATAATCGTTGTCGGATCCGTACCTGATGAAGTGAAACCCAAAGCCCTTTCTACGATGGGTTCAATTAACAGCTCCGCAATGCTTATTGGATACATCATCGGGGCACCTGTTGTAAGTGCCATCGGCCCAGCTGCGGCCCTTGTCGTATCAGGGTTTGGCACCTCTATCCTCACTCTGGGGCCAATTCTGAAGACCACCATGTACGGTGCCTCCGGTGACCAAGACTACGACAACAAATAGCATTCAATTCTGTAGTAAATCTACTGTCAGATGCGAGTTTTTGGTACCGGTGTTCTGGGGACTCGGTACTGCCGTGTTCCGGGTAGTTGGTACCGGGCCGAGGGGTGCGTCGGCCCGGACGGGCTACAATTTCAGGGTGGAATCACAGCTAGTCGCCTACATCGATGAGTCCTCCGCCCTTAGACCCCCAGACCGGCAGGAGTACATGGTGTGTGCAGCCATCATCGACACTCAAGACTTGGAAAAAATACGCGAGGAGCTGCGTCCACTACGACTTCCTGGCCAGGTCAAACTTCACTGGACCGACGAACGTAATAGCCGACGCCGAAAAATCGTGGACACCCTTTCTGAGATCGACTCCATGCAAGCGATCATCACCCACCAGAGTGAAGTGAGCAAGAAGACGGAGAGGCACCGCAGGAAATGCTTGGAGCAGATGTACTTCGAGCTCTCCGAGATGCACGTCCACAACGTCACTTTGGAAAGCCGGCAAGAAGCACAAAACAGGCGAGACGTCGCCCATATAGTTGCCCTGCAGGGCCAAGGACAAAGTGCTGGTATCCGACTGCGACACGTACGCGGTGGCGATGATCCCCTGCTCTGGATTCCAGATGCCGTTCTGGGAGCACTGAACTCCGTCCATCTAGGGGAAGAGCAGTACTGGGAGAAGCTGCACGAGAAAGTGGTCCTCAACCGTCCCACCCCGGATTCCCTCTAGAGGCAGGCGAAGACCCTGAGTCCAGTCGTCCGGCTGGGATCCCAGGGTCTTCTTCCGATCCTGTCGTAACAGGTGGCAATAACACTAGGGTAGCACCATTTGGCACCATTTAGCACCATTTGGCACCATTTGGCACCATTTGGCACCGATAGGCCCCGTCCGTTTCCTTAGCTGGATCGGCGGCCTCATCCTGGTTTCCTGACCAAATCCACATCGACCAAGCCGAACGCAGCGGGCTAAATATCACTCTGCTCAATACCCCTAGACGTTGACGCCGACATGCCCCGCCGAGATACAGCAGGTCATAGGACAAAGACCTCTTACTCCGGCCATCACTGAATCGATCATCAAACCACCCCGGCGGGAGCTGACGGAAAATCTCTGAAGTCAAACCCTCATCAGAGATGACTTTCTTTGCACGGGATACTTCCCGTCGTGAACACCCCAATGCGTGTGTGATCTGCGCCTAGCT
>NZ_KV814050.1:0-10745 GCF_001813815.1 Corynebacterium sp. HMSC076D02 | reverse complement strand
AAGGCACATCGCAATGATCTGCTTGAAGTTGACCACAAGGACCAGCTCCTTCCAAGTAGAAGTTGACGCAACACCAGCGGATTGTGGTGTCGCCAACATCAACTATGAAAGAAAACCCCTTGTAGTACCGGATACACGGAACACCGGTACCAACTGCGCGGACTCGCGGTACCAACTACCCCAAATCGACATCTACTTCGCCAGTTATCTGGAGATATAGTCAAATGTCACCATGGCAAACGGCACGCTACGGACCGAAACTATCCCCTATCCCGTAACGGTAGAGTTGGCGCCATTTAGCCCACCTGTCCCCCACAACTCATACGGAGCTTTCCTCATGGCCCGCTTTTCTGCACGCCAGCTCAAGCGCTTCATGGGATTCTGGCCGCCCTTCTTGGGCGCTGGCATCAAGATCCAAGAATTTGCTGATGACGGCACTCGCGTCGTTGTCAGCCACAGGCCAAACATGCTGACCAAGAACGCCATGGGTGTTGCCTTCGGTGGCACGCTCTCCGCCATGACGGACCCGTTCTTCATGCTTGCGTCCATGCATCGACTGGGCAAGGAGTACCGCATCTGGGATGCCGCTGGTGAGATTAAGTACCTGAAACCCGGCCGCGGCACGGTCACCGCCGATATGCGTATCCCCGAGGAGACTTACGCGCTCATCGAAGAAAAGACGGCCAACGGTGAGAAGTATTTGCATTGGTTCGACGTGGACATCATCGATGAGGAAGGCGATGTCGTCGCTCATGTGCGCCGCCAAGTCTATTACCGGCGCAAGCAGAAACAAGCTGCACTTGGCCACAGACGCTGGCTAGTGACGCTTGGACTACTGAGGGTGCTTCCCGAAATTCTTGTGCTGTGTTTATCTAGTGCTTTGAAGCCATTTTGAGCACACCGGGAAAAATTGTGTTGTAGAAAGCCTCACGCCCAACTATTCTTGCGGGTACAGCGCCAACCCAAGAAGGATAAAGCTGGGTTCCCGAATGGGAGTAGGGCTTCGGCCTGAAAATTCCTTTGCTCCGAGGGTTGGCGTTTTTACTTTGCTTTCGCCTTGGCCTGCAAAGCATCAATACACGTCCCTGGCTCTTTTTCGAGTTGTGCAACGATAAACTCGATTGCTCGCTGAGAGTATGTCCAGGATGAATTGGGTTCTCCAGCGGTGCTGCGATCGTGTGCGTACCTGGCATCCTCTCTAAATTGGAATACCTTATTGAAGAGATTGAAGTGCCACCGGTTGAATAACTTTTCCTCGCCTCGGAAGTAAATAGTGGTTTTAGACTTCCTTAACCGGTTTCGCACCTCTTTTACTGCATTACCAACTGTGTAAGGGTAATAGGAAGCAGCATCTCGGATGTCTTTAACGATGGTGACGCCGGCTTCCGCGTCTTTGTCGACATAGACGTTAAGGTCGGCATCCTTCGCCTTCTTGACGATGCGCAGGTTTGTCTCGTAGATGACGGCAGCAGCACCTCCTTCTCCGGTTCCTGCCGCGTCGGCGGCTAGCTGCCTCATCTTAAGAAGCTTCTCTGCGACATGAGGCTCGTACTTCGTCCGAATCACGTCAGGGTCAATTGCACCGCGGCGCACGGCCAACGTCAAGTGATTCTCCGGTATTAAATCACTAACGGATTCACCATGAAGATCGAGGAGCTTATCTACATAATTCATGACAGACTTTTGCAGGAACGGTCCGATGAAAATCTCATACTCATCAGTGATGAAGTGAGTATTGACATTGCGGAAGCGAATGATTTCCGCCATGTTGATGCGCAGGGGATCTTTATCATTCGTAAAAATCTTCTTGAGACAGTCTGCTAGAGCAATTGTCTTTCCAGATTCGTCCGAGTAATAGATCGACTCGATTCCCCGCTCTCGGATCAGGTACGCCTTGAGCATTAGTTCCCATGCGTTGCAGAGAAAAATTGAACAGGTCTCCACGTGGTATTTCAACGTTGGCCTGTTGTACAGCTCCACTGCAAGAGCAAAAGCTTCCTTGCTCTTTTCTAGGAGCCGCTCAATAATCTCTTCCTGTCCCTTATCCACAGGAACCATTCTAACTTCTGCCCCGAGTCATCTCTTCGGCGTTCTCAGCCTGTTCCCTGCCTACGCTCGGTAATAGCACGGACGATCCGGAAGTCAGTGATGATAGGAAAATACCCCAGCTGAAACACTGTTCTAGCTGGGGCTTAATGGAGACTAAGACGTCGGATTTGATAAGTGCGGCGTGAGAGCAAGAACTCTTGTTGAGCAGGGGTTTCGTGATTCTGAAGTAATTTCATTCGCTACAGGGCGCGGTTTCTTGCTGTTGTGAGGTGGTTCTCTAACCGCACTCAAGGTGAGTGCTGGTGTTCAGGGGGTGTGGTTTGCGTTTTCCGTTAGCGGGTATCGACTAAGGGGGGGCGTTGTTCTTTCCACGGTCCTCTTTGTTAGCGTAGAATAGTGAAGATGGTAATGACTTTTAGGGTCGCTAACTTAACTACCTGCTCAGTTAGGTGAGGGAGGCGTGAATGGAAGCGGAACCTGAGAAGACGACGATGGATTTTTATAATATGTCGGATTTTCTGCGTGGTCAGTCATCGAAGATCATCACGAAGCTGTCCGAGGAAGATGAGGCGGCTTTCGTGTTGAAGAATGGCAGGCCCATGGCGGTGTTGATATCGATTGACCGGTATGAGCGGTTGATGAAGGCCGGCATAGACATCACTGATTACTAAATTGTTTTCTACGAGGGATTTTGGATGGCAGTGAAAAAGACAGAGCTTTACTCGTTGCTGTGGGAAGCAGCTAATAAGCTTCGTGGAGGTGTGGAGCCTGCACGCTACAAGGACTATGTGCTCACCTTGCTGTTTTTCAAGTACGTATCCGACCGCTACAAGGGGCAACGCTTCGGCGACTTCACCATCAGCGAGGGAGCGTCTTTTGATGACCTGTCCAAAGCCAAAGGCAAGAAAGACGTTGGTGAGCGCGTCGATAAAATCCTCTCCTCGTTCTTAGAAGAAAACCGCCTTCAGGGCTCACTACCCGAGGTGTCGTTCAACAATGAGGACGAGCTAGGGCGCGGCAAGGAACTCATCGACAAGGTCTCCGGGCTGATCCGAATCTTCGAAAACCCTGCCATCGATTTCAAATCGAACCGCGCTAGCGGCGATGACATCATCGGGGATGCCTACGAGTATTTCATGATGAAGTTCGCCCAAGAATCCGGCAAGAGTAAGGGCCAGTTTTATACCCCGTCCGAGGTTTCTCGCACCATGGCCCGCCTGCTAGGTATCAGCCGCATTGACGGAAACTCAAAGCGGTCTTGGACGCTGTACGATCCTGCGTGTGGCAGTGGTTCCCTGTTAATCCGCGCTGCCGACGAAGCTCCGGTTAACGAGTACGGCGAGTCTGTGGTGACTATCTTCGGTCAGGAGAAAGATAAATCCACGGCAGGTCTAGCGAAGATGAACTTAGTTCTCCACCAGCAAAACACTGGAGACATTAAGACTAATTCGACTCTATCTAGCCCGCAGTACAAGGATGGCTACGGGCAGCTTCAGAAGTTTGATTTTATCGTGATGAATCCACCATTCTCCGATAAATCTGTTATGTCCATAGGGTTTTTGGACATGGAGTCCGGTGTCTTCTTGGACACGGAATCCATGGTGTTTGTGGACACTTCTAGCGGTTTATGGTTGTTGCCTGCGTTTGGGCCGGGGTTTGGATAGTTTCGGGTTCATCCGGGGTGGTTGGCGATGTTTCATTCCTTCAACGAGGTTGATGTTGATCTGGCCACCTGGCGGCCTGTGACTCAACGTGATCGGCAGTGGCACGCTGAAGAGGAATTCACCGTCATGGGCTGTGTAGAACTCCGCAACGTTATCGGCTGTGACTGTGGAGTAGAGCCTGCGGTTTTTAAACCTCAGACCGATGTAGAGACCGAAGCCGCACACGCGTACAACGCCATCTTTGTTCACACAGAGTTGGTCTGGGATGCCCCAGTGGTTTGTTGATTGTGTCGTCGATGCCGTTAGTGTTGGGGTATCGGTGGGAGGTATGCCTTGCAAAGCTGCCATGTCATCGGTGTTGGCCTCGTGTGAAGTTGCCGCTTCCGCGGGGCCGTTGAGCTTTTCGGATACTGCTTGTGGGTTGTGTGCCTGGTTGTAGGCGACTACGCGTTGCCAGACCTGATCAGGATCGAGTGGATGCTGAGGTGATGGTGCCTTGGGGAAGGTATCGAAGGCCTGGCGTGGGGTGATGTGCATTTTGCCGATAAGCAGTGATTGGTGCCGTCGTCGTTCGTTGTAAACCTGGCGGTATTCAGCCAGATATGTGTTGACCTCAGCAAGGCTGACTGGGTGGCGTGCATCGAGGAACTGGGTCAATGTGCGGTGAGAGCGCTCGTCTTTCCCTGGGTTGTCGGGGCGAAACCAGCAATAGCAAGAACACCTTGGCTGGCGAGCCAGGTTTCAGTAGCAGAGAGAAAACCACGGTGGTAGGTGGCGAACACATCGCCATTGTCGGAAAGGATTTCTTGCGGTTTGCCGTAGGCAGCGAACGCTGCGGCCAGCACAGCGCGTGCATCAGTACCGTTTTCTGGCAGGGCGAACGCTGTGGTTCCGACATCGAATCTGCTGGCATCATCGATAATCTGGTAAATCGTGACATGTGTGTGGGCATGGTCAAAGAGGCGATAGACCAGTCCATCGATTTGCCAGAGTTCACCGACGAGATCGCGGGCGAAGCGCTTATAGGAGCTGCGTGGCCGTTTGCGGGCATTGGCATCAACAAATCCCAGTTCATGCAGCCACGCGGCGATTGTAGAACGCGATGGGGTGTAATCTGCGCCTACAGTGTCGAACAAAAAGTAGTAGATCGACCAAGGCCCATAATCTAAGCCTTGCTCCATTAACTGTTGTCTGGCGTGGACGACTGCGATTTTGTCGGCTTCGTTAAATTTCTTAATCGGATTCTTCGGGGCAGTCGAATCCGGCACAATACCTGCGCGGCCCTTCTGCTCTATCCGGTGTTTGATGTTGTGGTACGTCTGCCGCGAGATTCCTAATTCTTTGCAAAACTGTGTGACCGTCTTGCCGTCACGAACGGGATCGAAATCTGCGACCTTTCTACGCTTATGCAATGGAATAGCCATCCGGCTATTCCACCGCCTTAGACGTCCAAAAAGCCACTAGACATCCTGTCCAAAAACCTCTTGGACTCCGTGTCCAAAAAGTCCCTAGACATCACACATTCTCCG
Organism: Corynebacterium sp. HMSC076D02; assembly: GCF_001813815.1. Lineage (NCBI taxonomy): Bacteria > Bacillati > Actinomycetota > Actinomycetes > Mycobacteriales > Corynebacteriaceae > Corynebacterium > Corynebacterium sp. HMSC076D02. Next base: position 5,503 of record NZ_KV814050.1, on the reverse strand, counting down.
ATAAATCTTGGTCAGATGGCATCAATCCTGAGCGGGATGAGTACCATCGCTTCGAGGGGTACGGGATTCCTCCTGAAAAGAATGGGGACTGGGCGTGGTTCTTGCATGTTCTCAAATCCCTAAAAGAGGGCGGTAAAGCTGCGATTATTATGCCGCACGGCATTCTCTTTCGAGGTAACTCGGAAGCCACTATCCGAAAGCAGGTATTAGAGCGCAGGTATATCACGGGGATTGTGAGCCTACCTGGAAATCTCTTCTACGGCACAGGTATCCCTGCATGCATTGTTGTCATCGATAAAGAAAATGCTGAGGAGCATGCCGGTATTTTCATGATTGATGCCAGCCAGGGCTTCAAGAAAGAAGGCGCGAAAAACCGGCTACGCGAACAAGACATCGAAAGAATTGTCCGCACCTTCACAAGCCGCACGGAAATCGAGAGCTACTCTCGAGAGGTTTCTTACGAAGAAATCCTCGAGGCCAATGACGGAAACCTCAATGTACCTCGATATATCCAACGCGTCAGCAATGAGCTACCCCAAGACATCACCGCCCACTTGCAAGGTGGCATCCCGAAGAACGATGTGGACTCACTCGATGCCTTGTGGGACATAGCTCCCGACCTTAAACAGTCAATTTTCCAAGAGCTAGATACCGGCAGGTACCAGTTGCTACATGAGCCTGACGAGCTGGCGGCGCTTGTTGCAGCTGACGAGAAGCTTGTGGCGCAAAAGCGCTTCGAGGCTGAGGATCTTATAGAGGTGTGGGCAGATCAAACCAGACCCGCGCTCCTCTCGGTGTCGGCAGTCACAGAGCCACGCATGCTAATCCGTTATATCGGAGCAGACATGCTGCAGATTTTCCGTCAGGCACGCATTCTAGATCGCTTTGACGTTTTCGACGTGCTGATGAACTATTGGAACGAAAAACTTCAAGACGACATCTACATCCTCAAAGCCTCCGGCTTCAATGCTGGCCGAGAAATCGAATACGTCTACGGCACCAAAAAAGCCAAAGACGCTGGTGAGACCATCGCTGTTGAAGACACCGGCAAAGTAAAAAGCTTCGACGGCGTACTCATCCCGGCATCACTAATCGAATCTGAGTACTTCGTATCCGACCAGGTCGATCTAACGGCTATTTCCTCCAAGATTGCCCAGATTGAGGCGGAACTGGAAACAATCCTCGAAGACCAGCCAGAAGAAGACAATCTCTTCACTGAAGTACTCAGCTCGACCGGTAAAGTTATTGAGAAACAACTCAATGCCCGCATAGCAGCGCTTGACTTGTTGAAGAAATCACCAGAACTAGCCGTCCTTGACGAAATCTTCGAACACTTCACCGCTAAGAGGCAGCACGAAGTGGCTCGTCTGCTGAAACAACACCCTAATATTGCTGAGCTGGATACTTACGGAAAGAACGGCAAACCGATCAAAACCAAGCTGACAGCGGCCCGTGCTCAGCTGGCTACCGATACGCCCGTGCCAGAAGCTTACCGAGAAGAATACGAAGCCCTCGCAGGCTACGCGTCAAAGAACGACGAGCTTAAAGCCTTGAAGAAACAAGCAAAGGAGGCTCGTACAGCTCTCGATGAGAAGGTGAAGGGTAAATACGAAGCACTAACCACCGACGAAATCAAGCACTTGCTGTTCGATCTGAAATGGGTAGCACACATCCGCACCACCGTTTCTTCCCTCTACGCCCAGCAGATCGACATCCACGCTAGCCGCATTACCGGAATCGCTAAACGCTACGAACACACCCTTCCCTCCATCGAAAAACGCGTACACGCATCACGCGAGGCTGTGATGCGCAACCTCGAAAGGATGGGCTACACATGGTGACATCTGCGAGAGAGTGGAAAGAAGTACAGCTTGGGGATGTCACCCACGAGCTAACTGGATCTATTGTTCCACTTGCTTCTCCAGACTCAGTTTTTACTGAGTACAGCATGCCTGCTTACGACGCCGGTAGAAAACCGGTGAGAGTACCAGGCTCTTCCATGCTAAGTGCCCGACGTATAATTACTTCTCCTTGCGTTTTGGTGAATAAACTAAACGTTCGCAAACGCAGAGTCTGGATAGTCCCGCAACCAGCTAACAATGCGGTTTCTTCTTTTGAATTTGTCCCTTTAGCTTCTTCTGAGTTGGATCTTGAGTATCTACGAAATCTCGCTTTAAGTAATGATTTTACAGAACACCTAGAATCAAGTACTTCTGGAACGTCTAATAGCCAAAAACGAGTTACAGCAGAAGACATCTTTTCTTTCCAGTTTTTAATGCCACAGTTTCCCGAGCAGCGGGCGATTGCTGAGGTGTTGTCTGGTTTTGATGAGCATTTGGCGAATCTGGACGAGTTGATCGCGAAGAAGAAAAGCATCCGCGACGGAGCACTAGATGCCATGTTCTCTGGCAAAAAACGGATGCGCGGTTTTCAAAATCCCTTTTTAAGGACGAAACTGCTTGAATACTCCGAAGTCCTTACAGGGCTTACGTACAATCCAGCAGATGTTCAAACCAGTGGAGTATTAGTTCTTAGATCATCTAACATCCAAGATGACGTGATCTCACTCGAAGATACTGTTTTCGTTCGCGCGTCCGCCGCAACATCGCCTAGTGTCCAAGCCGGCGATGTTCTTCTTTGCGTTCGCAACGGGAGCACACGTCTTATTGGAAAAACCGCTCAAATCAGTGAAGACGTTCCCAGAGGCACTGCTTTTGGTGCCTTCATGGCGATATTGAGAGCATTGCCAGCAATTGACCCATCATATTTGTATTGGTTCACCAAATCCTCGGCTTTCAGGGAACAAGTTAGGGAAGTTCTCGGAGCGACCATTTATCAAATCACAAAGAGAGATTTAGCTTATTTTACGATCAGTATTCCTGAATCTATTGCTGAGCAAAAGGCTATTGCCGAAGTGCTGTCATCGATGGATGAGGAAATTCGGGTGCTTCAGGCGGAGCGGTTGAAGGTTGGGGTGTTGAAGCTTGGCGCGATGGATGATTTGTTGACTGGGCGGGTGCGCCTGCCTGTTGAGGAGGTAGACGCATGAGCAAGGTGGTTTCTTCGGAGTACGAGGCTCAGAAGCGGCTGATCAAGGACTGCCTCACTAGGGATCTCGACTACACCTATATTGGTAATCTGCATGATCAGCTAAATCGGCCGGTGCGTGAGGATACACTTTCCGATTATTTGATTGATCGTGGCTATCCGAGTTCTGCAGTCTCGAAGGCTGTGCGTGAGCTGGTTGCTTTAACCGGTGATCGTACGCAGTCGTTGTATGAGTTGAACAAGCAGGTGTATTCGCTGTTGCGCTATGGGGTTTCTTATCATGAGCGGGTTGGCGAGAAGGATAAGCGCCTGCATTTTATTGATTGGGAGCATCCTGAGCTGAATCGTTTCGAGGTGGCTGAGGAAGTCAGCGTGCTGCGCACTGCTGGCGCACAAAAGAAACGCCCCGACATCGTCATCTATGTCAACGGTATTGCTGTGGTTATGTTCGAGTTGAAACGCTCGTCTATCGAGGCTACGGAGGGTATCCGCCAGCTTTTGACTAACCAGAAGAAGGAGAACATTCCTGGGTTTTTCACAACCCAACAGTTGCTTTTCGCTGGGAATGAGTCCCAAGGCTTGTTCTATGGCGCGATTGAGACCCCTGAAAAGTTTTATCTGAAGTGGCGTGAAGATCCTAAAGCAACCGATGTAGTTTCGCAGAAGATCCAGGATCTTCTCGCTGAGAAAACTAACCCGTTGCAGCAGGGCGTCGTTTCCATGTGTCAGCAGGAGCGTCTGCTTTCTTTAATTCACGATTTCGTGATTTTCGATGCTGGACGGAAGAAGCTCGCTCGCCATAACCAGTTCTTCGCCTGCATGGCCGCCCGTCCCTTTATTGAGCAGCGCAAGGGTGGCATCATTTGGAATACGCAGGGTTCTGGAAAATCACTGATCATGGCGTGGCTTTCCCAATGGATCATTGAACACATTGATGACAGCCGCGTGGTGATCATTACCGACCGCGATGAATTAGATAAGCAGATCGCGGACTTGTTCGGGGATATTGATCAAAAAATTCGCCGCGCAACCAGTGGGAAAGACCTGCGCGACATTATCAGCGGTAAAGCAACCAAGGATCACGCTAATGATGAGCCGATTGTGTGCTCGCTTATCCACAAGTATGGCCATAACGCTGGTAAGGATTCGGATATTGAACAGTACCGGCGCGCATTGCTAGAGGATTTACCAGCTGATTATGCGGTTAAGGGTAACGTTGTTGCTTTTATTGATGAGGCTCACCGCACGAACTCTGGCAAGCTGCATGAAGCAGTCCGTGTGTTGATGCCCGAGGCTCCGCTGATTGGATTTACCGGGACTCCTATCTTGCAGAAAGACAAGAAGACCACTCTAGAAATATTTGGCCCCTATATCCATACCTACAAGTTTGATGAGGGTGTGCGTGACAGTGTGGTCCTAGATCTGCGTTATGAGCCGCGAGATATCGATCAGGATTTAACTAGCGAAGCGAAGGTTGATAAGTGGTTCGAGGCTAAAACTCAAGGGTTAACTGAGGTAGCTAAGAATAAGTTGAAGTCTTCCTGGTCGACTCTCAACAAGCTGTACTCGTCGAAAGACCGGTTAGAGAAAACTGTTACCGATATCTTGTTTGACATGGAGACCAAGCCGCGTCTGAAGTCTGATCGTGGCACGGCGATGTTGGTGGCGGGCAGTATTTATGAGGCGTGTAAGTATTGGGAACTATTCACTTCTAAAGGTTTTACCCGCTGCGCGGTAGTGACATCTTACGAACCTTCTGACGCGGCGGTTCGTACTGCGACTTCTGATCTTGATCAAGAAGGTGAGGAAGAGTTTAAGAAGCGTATCTATGAGCGAATGCTTGGCGACGAAACTGTAGAGGCTTTCGAAGAACGGGTTAAAGAGCAGTTTAAGAAAGAGCCCGCGAAGATGAAGTTGCTAATCGTGGTGGATAAGCTTCTGACCGGGTTTGATGCGCCAAGCGCATCCTACTTGTATATCGATAAGTCCATGCGTGATCATGATCTGTTTCAGGCGATATGCCGGGTAAACCGTCCCGATGATCCATCAAAGGATTACGGTTACATCGTTGACTACATGGATCTGTTCCGCTCTGTGCAGATGGCTTTCAACGATTACACCGGCGATGCCTTAGAAGATTACGACCGTAAAGATGTTGAGGGCTTATTGAAGAGACGTTCGAGCGAGGCGAAAGCCAAGATGGAAGGTGCTCGTAAGTCGCTAGAGCAGCTTCTGTCTGAGGTTGAGCAGCCTAGGGATGAGGCGGCGCATATCCGTTTCTTCAGCGGTATCCCAGATGGTGCTGAGGGTATCGATGAAGAGGCCCACAGGCGCAACATGTTCTATTCCCTGGTGTCTACCTACACGCGTTCGTTTGCTAACTGTGTCGATTTATTGGGCAGCGAGTTCAACTATACAGAAGAAGAGTTGGCACTGAAGCGTCCTGGGTTTAGTT
>NZ_KV814049.1:0-1468 GCF_001813815.1 Corynebacterium sp. HMSC076D02 | reverse complement strand
CGGCAATGAAAGGGATAGAGTCAGACCAGCCAGCCGATTCCACATACAACCATCCCTTGCCTGGCTCAACATTCACGCTAAACGCGCCGTCTGAGCTCAGGTCTACACTGCGTGGCGCAGTAGAGACGATCGACGCCGCAGTGCCAATAACCGGCACTGGTGCTTTAACCACTACCTGTGTTAATTCCTCTACCGGCTTGCTTGTGATGTCTTTGATATTTCCAGTAAGCGTTAACGCCATCGATTATTCCTCCATCTTCCCCGTCGAGGTATTAAAAAGACCCCAGCCCGGTTTAAGCTGAGGTTTCGTTCCCGTACCATCCCAATGCAAAAGCAACGGGAGTGTTTCTAGAGCATTGAGCGTTACGTACCCTGACAAGTCCGGCCCCGGGGCAGACTCCAACGCATCGACACGCTTAGATAGCTCAACCATCCCCGTGTTTGCTGACTCAGAAGTGGCTCTAATCTCATCGAGGGCTTTGCTAGCTTCGCTGCCTGTTTGTTCCGCGTCTGTTGCTATTTCTTTGGCGGCGTCGCTACCGTCGGTGCGGTAGTTGGTTTCTACTCCGGTGGCTGTTTTTCTTGGATCAATTCCCATTGTCGATCTCCTCTACAGATTTCAGCCGTTCGAGTCTCATGGCTTCGGCTGCAAGCTGAGATAGCTCGAGGGCAGATAGCGACTCAAGGGATTGCGGGAGAGTTGCGTGAGATTTAGCTTTGGCCCGAGGTGAGTCAATGTCAATCCATGCGACCGGTTCGCCTGGTGTGCCCAGACCTCCAAGTGGATCAAGCTTGATCGCTGGGCCGATAGCGAATGTCACATCAAATAGTCCAGGCTTAGTGAATTCACCCGCCAGCGTTCCGTCATGCTTATTAAGCTGCACGCCAGGTGGGAGATGGCCACTCACGATACGCACTGCTGAATTCTCAGCCCCGGGGATGACGTATTCAACAGCGTCGCCAACCTCGACCCGGTGACGCTCTTCGAGCGTTGATACGCCAACAGCCCACCCGGTAGATACCTCAGTAGTATCTGGGAATTGTATGCGTGCACCGAGTTGGTCGAAGATATGGCGCGCCACAGTCGATTCCCGCCCCTCGGGAACAACCCCGAGGAATAGGCCAGCATAAGGGTGCTCGCTTTCTGGCGCTGATGTGGGAACGACGTATTTGTAATCCATGGGTTAGGATCCTTTCGTTACTGATAGTCGACCAATTACGGCGCGAATATTTTCCTTGTTTTGCTGGTACAACTCGCCCGGCGATGACAGTGAGGAATAATCGCCGATCCGGATAGTCCAGCCCACCTGCTCGCCCGGTTTCGAGGTCCATGTCAGGCCAGAGACGTAGGCTGCCCATACGACTCCCCAAGCGGTGACGCCAATGGTGTCGCCCAGGTCGTAGTCACGGCCCGGTAGGTATGGCTCCGGAGCATCGATGGAGAATTCTGCAGAGATTCCACCCTCTG
>NZ_KV814048.1:0-821 GCF_001813815.1 Corynebacterium sp. HMSC076D02 | reverse complement strand
GCGCGCCTCGTTGACCGTCATGAACGGCCCGCCGACCGCACCGCCAAGAACTGCGGCCTCTTCCTCGAAGTTGCCCTGAAGCTTCTCCCGAAGATTGAACTCGAAATAGATATTCTCCAGATTCGGGTGTTCCTCAGCGAGATAACTACGCTCCGACACGTAGCGCAGGATTCGGGCGTTCAACTTCTCGCTAATCTGCTTCAGCAGCGGGCCCAACGTGTCGCCGTACAACGATTTACGGAACTCTTTCACGTTGGAGTAGTTAGCGTTGTCGAGTAGGCCGAGCATCGTCGGGTTGACGTGATACACACCAGCCACCGTGGTCAGCGCCAACTTCGACGCCTCCACGAACTCCTCCTCGTGGGCGGTGACAGACAACTTTCGCCACTCCATACCATCCTCGAAAACCGGAACACCACCAGCCTGAGACCCACTCTCACCAGTGAACGCCGCCTGGAAAGAGTGCTTGAACCGCTGGCGTGCCTCCGGAGTCCAATCCGGCGCATCCTTCGGACGCGTCACATACGAACCAACACGCCCGCCACGCTTCCACATCTGAAGCCGGAAAATCTGCGCCTGAACCTGCTCCTCAAGAATCACCCGAAGAGCCTCAATCGGCGACGCCCCAAAACGCTCATCCTCCGGCGACCACCCATGAATACGAATCAAATTGTCCTCAGGAACAATCCGCCCATGAACATCATCACCAGGAAAATGCACGCGAGCACCACGAACACCATAGGCATCCGCATCAATCCACTGAAGAATCCAATTCCTCGGGATATGACGCAGCAGAATCTTCTCCCCATCGTCAGCAATGT
>NZ_KV814047.1:100087-111324 GCF_001813815.1 Corynebacterium sp. HMSC076D02 | reverse complement strand
TAGCTGAGGTAGGAACTAAACCCAGGACGCTTCATAAGCCGGGCTGTTCGCTTACTGCCGTCGAAGTAGAATTGGCTATGTGTGGCAAAGCAGAAGTAGGCCAGTCCACGTTCAATTGGGGCATCAAGCAACGCCAGGGAGTCGAGCAACTCAGCGTGTGCAGCATGCAGCTCCGTAGCTGGATCAAACTCAACAAATCTACCGTTCATGAGGTGCACCCCACCACCGTCACTAGTTACTGAACCATCACCACGAAACAGCCGGACATCAAGCGCTTCGTGCCACGCGACCACCGCATGAACGCGGTTACTAGTGTCAGCACTAACGTCAAAGTCCTCGGCTTCTACCAACTCATAGACCGTGTTGAAAGCAGCCGACAAATCCAAAATCTGTTGCTGCTCAGCCAGGTCCTTTCCGCCGACAGTTACGCCATCGAGAAGCGTGCGCTCCTCCGGCAACGTAAAGGTATTTCCCTCCAGCGCGGTTGTATTCCAGACGAGGTCCGGCAGTCGCCGCGTGAAACGATAAAGCGCACGCTCAGTACCCAATCACGGATTCGAAGCCCAGGCGGCGCGCTCACTGTGCAGTTCATAGCCCAACATCGTCATGGCCTTGCGCATCGTCGTGGGATTGTCCTAACAGTTGGACATCCGTCCTAAACCTAGGACACCGAGCATCCTCACCACCGCAAACAGCCCTCACGCAAGCCGCCACAGCCCGCTACCAGCGCACTACCAACACGCTGCAAATTGTCCTATTATGGGGCAAATGAATGCGGAGACTCTGTGCTTGGAAACCACGGCAATTGACCAGTCCTCTTATCTCGAACAGGCCCCTCGCCTAAGCCTTGACCCAAAGACTCGCATCCTGGATATCGCGCTGCCAGACCTCATGGAGCACGAGCTGGAACAACCGCAGTGGCGCGTCGAATCCCACTTCATCGATCGCCCACACTCCATCCGCGTCTTCGAAGCCGGCGAGCGTCTGCGCGTGGGCATTCCTGGCCCCTTCAAGTCCATCCAGGTAACCCTCATGGACGGCGAGGAACCACTCGCGCCGGAGTTTAACTTCACCGGCATCAGCAGCGATGCGCCGTTTATCATCCACGATCAGTCCACGCTGCTCGCCCCACAGGGCACCTTGGAGGATGCCACGCCGCTAGCTATCTGGGCGGGCTGGGAGTTTGGTCCACTGCCACAGCGCGTAGAGGTGCCACAGCGCGAGCCGGTGGACATCGATAAGCAAGTGTTCTTTGAATGGGACTTTTCCGTAAAGACCTTGCCCAATGCGCAGGGCCTGGACGGCGAGCCGATTTATACGCAGTCGCCGAAGGTAACGCTGCACCAAGAAGGGGAGTGGCGCCTCGATTTGGTCTATGCGCCTGTCGACGGCGAGCAGGAAGAGATCTCCGAGCAAACCCTCGGCACCGGAATAGCAGAGGCGTTCCCCTCCGATCTCTACGAGGATCCGTGGGTCGGCCGCTACGAGGTCTCGCTGTACCACGAGGACACGCTTGTCGACGTCCGCTTTATCTCCATGGCCGAGGGCCTGCACATGCGTGCAAAGAACGAGGGCCCGCGCGGTACCGACTTCCGCTTCATCGATGCTTTGGGCAAGCACTCCGCGTTTGGTTACCTGCTCGCCTCGCCGCCGAAGAAGCCCATCGTGCTGGATAAGAAGGCGCGCACTTTCCAGGAGACGGAGGTCTCCCGCCGCGAGGTAGTGGCCAGCGAGGCCGGCTACGAGCTGGAATTCGACGTCATCCCGGAGGCCCTTTTCACCCGCGTCAAACGCATCGGCTTGGAGCCGACCATCCACTACGAAAAGCCGGTCATCCTCGCAGGTCAACTGGACCAGGACGCCCAGTTCAGCGTCCATTCCCCGCGCCCGCTACCGCTGGCGAAGTTCGTCACCATCGACTCCCGCCAAAAGATCAAGGAGCTCGCGCGTACCTCCCGCACCACCCAGCCGGTGCGCAACCTGTCCGTGCCGAATGGCGCTTTGGTCAGCGCCGTGCGCAAGCAGGCTTCTTGCGAGCTGTTCCTCATGTGGTCCACGCTGTCCTACGAGGATTACCTCGCCGAGCTGCCTGAGAAGGAGCGCGCCGCGCACCTGAGCCGCAGCATGGAGCGCCGCGTGCTGGAGTACGAGGCATCGGCTTCCTCGAGCCTCATCTATGCTGCGCTGGCTACCGTCCGCAAGTCCCCATTGGCCAGCCGCGGCCTGATTGGGGAGGGCATCGAGATAGAGCAGAACCTCGAAGAACCCGTTGACCTCGTGGGATGGGCGTGGCCTTTGGCTAACCCAACCGTTGCCCCAACCCGCCTTGAGCCAAACGAGGCCGGTTTCGAAGCTCCTGAGCTCGAGGGCACTTTGCTTGTCGACGTCCGCGAGCTACAGGCTTCCTCCAACCTCGCCGCCCCGGCGCGCCCGTCGAGCGCCTCACTCGTCGTGGGCACCGACGACGCCGAGCCGGCCTTGGCCTCAAAGGAGTGGACCCCGCTCGAGCTCTGGGACGCTTTCCGTTCCCTGCACGTGCTCTCGCAGCGCAGCCCGAACCCGCGCCTACAGGCGATGTTCGACAGCATCATCGACAATCTGCGCCTCGACCCAGCCGCAGCCGTGCAGGCACTGGGCCAATCTGGTGTGAGCGTTAACCAGCAGGCTCGCTCCCTGGTGCGCACCCGTTTGTTCCACATGGACGTCGCCAGCGATAACCCAGCAACGGATAACTACCCGGGCCTTTTGGGCGCCGTCGCGTCCGATGCCGCACTGCCGGAAAAGCTCGCCACAGCGCGCACCTCGGGCGTCGACAGCCTGACGCGCCCGATGCTGCTCGCGGCCGCCACCACACCGAGCCCCTCGCCTGAAGTAGATGACCTCACCAGCGAGGCCGCCCGCATCGTCGCGCTGCGCGAATGCTTTGCCAACAACGGCCCGCTCGATGCCCTGGGCACCGTGGAGAAGCTGCGCAAGGATGCAACGGCCCTGACCTCGATTGTTCAGGAAGCCGGCGTGGACATGTCCGTGAGCCACACGCTCATCGCGCTGAGCGCCTTTGGCAGCGGCAACACCGCAGACGAGCTCAACGCTGCCGCGTGGATGCCGTATATCTCCTACGCCTTCGCGCTGGCTTCCCGCGCGGTGGCGCACGGCGCCATCCCGGAAAACGCCCTGCTGAAGGAGGACATGCCCATGCTTGCCGACGTCATGCCGCTCGCCCCGCGCCTGTTCTTCTACGACCTCGTGACGGCCGAAGCTCTCTTCCGCGATCGCGACGTGTAAGCGCGTGAGGTGTGCCACAATGGGTGAGCATGAAGGTTATCTCCACGAACGTCGCTGTCCGCCGCCCGGAGCCGCACGGGCGGCACGAGTACACGGGCATCGATAAGCAGCCACGCCCCTTCCTGGACCTGGAGATACCTGGGCCCAACTACGGTGACGGCTCCGGCGTGGTGGGGGATTCCATCGGTGACCACGCCCACCACGGCGGTGCCGAGAAGGCCGTCTACGCTTATGCCCGCGAGGAGCTCGACTACTGGGAGGGCACGCTCAACCGCGTGCTGCGTGATGGCTACTTCGGGGAGAACCTCACCACCGAGGGGATCTCCTGGCCGAATATGCTGATCAACCAGCAGATTCAGGTGGGGGAGTGCGTGCTCGAGGTCTCCATTCCGCGCACGCCCTGCGCCACCTTCTCCGGCTGGATGGACGAGCCCGGCTGGCTCAAGTCCTTCACTGAGCGTGGCGATTGCGGTTCCTACCTGCGCATCATCGAGCCTGGCCGCATCACTTCTGGCGATGAGATTACGCTCATCGGCCGCCCCGACCATGACATCACCATGGGCATGGCCTTTGCCGCCAAGATGGGGGACAAGGAGCTAGCCCGGCGCGTCGTCGACGCCGGCTGCCTTGCCGCAGTCCACCACGATCAGCTGGTCAAGCGCCTGCAGCCCCGCGGTTAGCTAGCCATTCATAGGTTGTCGCTTGTGAACCGCGCGTGCCATCCATACGCACGAATCGTGCCTTCACCAGTGACTTCAGCGCATATCGGACCTGCGCTCGAGTAAGGTTTGTGGCTGTTTCTATTTCGCCGATAGACAGCGGTTGTGCCGCCGTACGCAGCGCCTCCGCTACGCGCGGGGCGTTAACACCCAGGCGTTCCAAGGTCACTGGTGCATCCACTCGTCGTTCCGGGCCGGTGCCTGATTCCTCCTTGCGTAGTGGCTCCCAGATACGGGCCTCTCCACGAGTGTCCGGCCGCCACATCTTCACCGTAAATTGCACGCCAGAATCTATCAGGTCAGGCTCCGGTAGTCCTTGCTCTCGCGCGGCATCCAGCATGAGCTGCACGCCGCCGCCTTCGCCCTCAATAACAAAAGAGCCATCGTCTGCTTTGAGATATCGGCACAGTCTATAGAGCCGCTGGTTAATCTCCTGGCGCGCCAGATCTCTCGACTTGAGCTGTTCAACCGTCAGATCCCGTAGGCCTCCTGGACTGGAGATAACCATCTTGTCCGGTAGTAGGCGGACATCAATCGATTTACCCGCACCCAACGTATTTGGCCCAAGATCACGGTGCACCAATGCATTAGCCACGGCCTCTCGAATGGCCGGAAGGGGAAGTTCAGGAACTTCCACCATTGATCCGTCCTCTCGATATCGCCGTACGGCGGCTAAACGTTGCCTTACCCATCCCATTACCGAGTTCAACAGCACCGGAACGGGCCCCTCAAAGGTCTCCAACCCCAGCACTCGCCCGTGCTTCGAACCATTTGGTAGCCTTTGCGCCACCGTTACTGCTAAGGAGGGAAAATGTCCTTGGGGATAGAAACCCAGCGCATACAGGCCAGCAAGGGTCAGCTCTCCAGTCGCGGTCGTCACCGCTAGCGCCCGTAAGACGTCCTCATCTTGAGTAAGTCCCGATAGTCGCCGATTCTTTTTCCGCGCCTGAACCAAGAAATCTTGCACCACGTCGCTATCTAGGTCTGCAAGGCTCGTGCCTTCCACAATCGTCGTGTCATAGGACACTGCCTCTTCGGCATGCAGCTTTGCCACGTCCATCATGCGCAGCTCCGAGGCACTCATACGGTAGTCCCCATCAGCCATTCGAAGATACGCTTCTCCCCTGTAGATAGCAGGCTTATCAATAATCGGAAGACCCGTAACCTCCGCAATCACGACATGCGTGCCATCTATTGCCACACTGTCGGTATGCACTGTGACTGGAGGGGTGATGGCATGACGCGCCTGCGAGGCCAGAGCAGCCTCCATCTCCGAAGGATTCTCAATGCCAGTGACAATGAATCCTTCCTTCTCATTGACACCGAGAATGATAAGGCCGCCACTCGGCATGTTTGCGAACGCGCACAATGTCTGCGGTAGAGAGTCCGGAATGCCCCCTTGAGCGGTTTTGACCTCGACTGTTGTTGAATCACCGCCGCGCAACTCAAGCTCAGCCAATAGCTCTCTCAGCTGATTCTCGGACCAATTGTTCACGATGAATACCCGCCCTCAATGTTAACAATGACGGCTCAATGCTAACTTCATTCCTCTTCAATGACAAGAGTTCTCATTGATCTTCCCATTGAGGTGTCATTGACATTCTCATTGAGGCCAAATTATGGCCCTGAAACCCCGTATGTTTAAGCTTTATCTAGCACATAAACCGCAATGAGTGGTTGGATAAGAGTTATCCAACCACTCATTTGCTGTCTGACGAATGGATAGCCTCTACAAGCCTCACTACGTTACCGAGAGCTGGATCCCCGAATCAGGCTCCGGCACTCCCCGGCGCGATAAGGCCGGAGGCCCTTTTTAGGTCTATGTCCCTGACCATCTTGCTAGTAAGGCGTGGACTTTTCCCCAGAACTCACCAGCCGGGCAGCGCGTATCGAGCGAGACATTTTGGGGCTCAACCGCCATGCGGCTTCAGGCCAGTTGGAGTCTGTGGCCCGCCTGCTCATGCGTTCTGAAGCTATTTCTTCCTCACGCATTGAGGGTATTGCACCCAACGTCGATAAGGTTATCCTCGCGGAACTCGCCCAAGTAGAAGAAGTCCGCGGCTTAAGGAAGGCGCGGAAGAGGTTGCCCGTAACCTTACCGTTCTGCGTTCCATCGAGCAGAGCTTTGCCACCGAACCGACAATCTCCATCGAGCTTCTTGAAAAGCTTCAAAGAGAGTTGATGGGGGAGAAGGGTTCTATTCCCACTGGACTTCACACTATTCAAAACTGGATCGGAGGAGGTAACCACACACCTATTGGTGCCGAGTTCATCCCAGCACCCCCACGCCTAGTCCGTGACCTCGTTGAAGACCTGTGCCTTTACCTAGATGGCGCTTAGCACGGTGCTCTCATCCAAGCCGCGATTGCTCACGCTCAATTCGAAACGATTCACCCATTTTCAGATGGCAACGGCCGTGTGGGCCGTGCTCTCATTCATGGGATTCTTCTGCGTCGCGGACTTACTGAATACACCATTCTGCCGGTAAGCCTCCTCCTCGGTACGCGGTCCAAATCGAAAGCTACCTGCCTTTTCGCACCATCGAGCGTTGTAAAATCCTCACCATGGAGCGCACGTATAAGTGGGAGCATGTCGAGACTCCTCTCATCCGGAACGAGGCCGCAGTTCATTTTTTAGGAGCCGGTTTGACCGCTTCCGGAGTGCAATACGGCGATGGATACGAGGCCACGTGGGAGCTGCGCGCCGCGGAGAACTGGGTGACCGAACGTGTGTCGGTGAACGTTGAAGGCGACGGATGGGGGCGAAGCCTCGAGCTGTTTAGGTCCGAGCAAGGCGTGTGGTCGGCGGAAACCAATGAAAAGGGCGCCCAGCCTGAAGATCTGCCCTCCCCCGGTATCGTCCAGTCAGCCGACCTGAAAGCCGCACTCGATTGCGATCTCGGTCTGTGCCCTCTCACCAACACAATGCCTATTCGTCGCTTGACGCTGCTTGAGACTCAGGTTCCGAAAACGCAGCTGATCATGGCTTGGATTGATATGCCGTCCCTCCAGGTGATCGCATCAGACCAGTACTACAGCTCCGTCGATGCTGAAACTGTCCGATACAAAAGCGGAACACGGGGAGTCGACGTCGAGTTGGAGGTCGACGGTGACGGAGTGGTCGTACACTACCCTGATCTCGCACGGCGGGTCTGATCCGGAAACAACTCTAACTAAGCTGGGCGGTATGAACGACCTGACCATCGCGCCTGGCCCAGGGATCCCCGGGGGTCTGGTCATCGTCGCCGCCGACCTGACGGAGCGGTTCGCGAAGTCGTCGGGACCAGGCGGCCAAGGCGTCAATACTACGGACAGCAAAGTGCAGCTTTCCGTCGATATCGCTACGTGCTCATCGCTTTCCGACGCCCAGCGTCGCCGCGCCCTCCACAACCTCGAACACCGCCTAGACGGCACAGTGCTCACCGTGAGCGCGTCGACGCAGCGCTCGCAGGCCCGCAACCGCGCCGAGGCACGCGAACGCATGGCCGCCCTCTTGCGCGAGGCGCTCGCTCCGCCTCCACCCCCGCGGCGCAGGACCAAGCCGACGCGGAGCTCGGTGCGACGCCGTCTCGAAGCGAAAAAGCGGCGCTCGGAACTCAAGTCCACGCGACGGCGGCCCCAAATTCCCTAGTTCGAACCATCCGCGTGCATATCCTCACGCTGACGGACCTGGTTCGGGTAACCGCTACGCTGAGACAGCTTGGACCGGGTGAATCCGCTCGATTTCCGAGAGGGTCTTGTCTTCCGCCACGTCCAAGTCATATTGAGCCTGTAACCCGAGCCAGAACTGGGGGCTCATCTCGAAAAACTTCGCTAGACGAAGGGCCGTGTCAGCGGTTACAGCGCGCTTACCGTGAACAATTTCGTTGATCCGGCGGGGCAGAACGCCGATGGAGACGGCGAGCTTGTGCTGGGTGATCCCCATTCCTTTGAGGAAGTCCTCCATGAGGATCTCACCGGGGTGAACCGGAGGGAGCTTGTCAGTGGTAGTCAACGATCTCAACCTCCTCTGGCCCCGCGGCGGACCACCGAAAACAGATCCGCCACTGGTCGTTGATTCAAATGCTGAACTTACCCCGCTGATCACCTTTCAACGCCTCGAGCCGGTTTCCCGGGGAATCCGTAACTCATCAAGAGTCTGCGCGTACCCAAGCTGGCGCAGCTTCCACAGACGCTCAGTGTCCTTGTCAGCGAACGACTGGATCATGCTTCACCCTATCCCCCATAACGCGAAGCATCAATAACGCTACACGTTAAATTTGAACTCCACGGTATGTTGTTGCAAAGTTACTTTCTCGTTAGCCTGCAACAATCAGAAAACTGCAATTACGTCAGCACACAGAGAACATATGGGCGCATGGAAACACGTAAAGGTTTTGCGGGATGGCGTAGACGTCAACGTGAAGATTCTGATCACCTCGCCGCCCACGTCGCTCCCGCGTTGGGTGGCAGCCGAACCACAAAGGATCAGTCATCTTCTATCCCATCGACTAATTCCTGCAGGTCGCCGGACCTTCGCGCAACCGTCAGTTCAGTGCATTTTGAATAGTTCAGCGCACGTTGTATTGTTCAGTACATGCTGACTATTGCTTCACGCCTCGACGTCATGAACCGGCTCGGCCGGGCCATGGCTGATCCGACGCGTTCCCGAATCCTGATGACCCTACTCGACGGTCCGGGCTACCCGGCCGAGATTTCGCAAAGCTTGGATCTGACGCGCTCGAACGTCTCGAACCACCTGTCCTGCCTACGCGATTGCGGCATCGTCGTCGCTGAGCCGGAGGGCCGTAAGACCCGCTACGAAATTGCCGATCCGCACCTCGCGGCGGCGCTCGAAGCGCTGGTCAACGCGACACTGGCCGTCGATGAGAATGCCCCCTGCATCGACACTGAGTGCTCGGTGCCCGGCTGCGGCGAGAAAGGAACGGACGCATGAGTTCAGCATGTGGATGCGAACACGAACCCGCCACGGAGTTCGAAGAGCTCGATCGGCCATGGTGGAAAGACCCCGAGCTACTGCTACCGATCTTCTCCGGTGTAGCCCTCATTACAGGACTGGCGCTGGACTGGTCCGACTTGGAGACGCCCGCAACGGTACTGTATTGGCTTGGCCTGCTGCTGGGCGCTTATACGTTCGCACCTGGAGCGATCCGGAACCTTGTCACGAAGCGCAAGCTCGGCATTGGCTTGCTTATGACGATCAGCGCGGTCGGCGCGGTGATCCTTGGTTTCGTCGGAGAGGCCGCGGCGCTGGCGTTCCTGTACTCGATCGCCGAGGCGCTTGAAGACAAGGCGATGGACCGGGCCCAAGGCGGACTGCGGGCACTGTTGAAGCTGGTACCGCAAACCGCGACCGTGCTGCGCGACGGTACGACGGCCGAGGTCGCAGCGAAGGACCTCGTGGTTGGCGAGCTAATGGTCGTACGCCCCGGGGAGCGGATCGCCACGGACGGCATCATTCGGTCCGGACGCTCCAGCCTTGACACCTCAGCGATCACCGGAGAATCCATTCCGGAGGAGGTTGCGCCCGGCGACGAGGTACCAGCGGGAGCGATCAACTCCGCCGGTGTGCTGGAGGTCGAGACGACCGCAGCTGGAACGGACAACTCGCTGACCACACTCGTCGATCTCGTCGAGCAGGCGCAGGCGGAGAAGGGTGACCGCGCCCGGATCGCCGACCGGATTGCCCGACCCCTAGTGCCCGGGGTGATGATCCTGGCGGTGCTGGTCGGTGTGATTGGCTCGCTGCTGGGCGACCCCGAGACGTGGATCACCCGTGCGCTGGTGGTCCTGGTCGCAGCGTCGCCGTGCGCGCTGGCAATCTCCGTGCCGCTGACGGTCGTGGCCGCGATCGGCGCGGCCAGCCAGTTCGGAGTAGTCATCAAGTCCGGCGCGGCGTTCGAGCGACTCGGCGGCATCCGTCACCTAGCGGTAGACAAGACCGGAACCCTTACTCGCAACCAGCCCGAGGTTACCGGAGTGGTCCCGGCAGACGGATTCGATCGGGCGCAGGTGCTTTCCTTCGCGGCGGCGGTTGAGCAGCAATCGACGCACCCCCTCGCCGCGGCGATCGTGGCAGCGGAGCCCGAAGCGCCCACCGCCTTGGATATCAGCGAGGAAGCCGGTCATGGCATCGGCGGCACCGTCGAAGGCCGACGGGTGCTGGTCGGCAGCCCCCGATGGATCGACGCCGGGCCACTGAAGGCGGACGTTGAGCGTATGG
This sequence comes from Corynebacterium sp. HMSC076D02, assembly GCF_001813815.1. Lineage (NCBI taxonomy): Bacteria > Bacillati > Actinomycetota > Actinomycetes > Mycobacteriales > Corynebacteriaceae > Corynebacterium > Corynebacterium sp. HMSC076D02. The sequence goes on along the minus strand of NZ_KV814047.1, from coordinate 101,098 downwards.
AGTCCGAAGGCCAGACCTGCGTCCTAGTCACCGTCGATGACGCTCTCGCCGGGGCGATCGGGGTGCGCGACGAGTTGCGGCCCGAGGTGCCCGATGCCGTGCAATCCCTGCACGACAACGACGTGGAAGTGAGCATGCTCACCGGCGATAACACTCGCACCGCCCGGGCGCTGGCTGAAATCGCTGGAATCGACGACGTGCGCGCCGAGCTGCGACCGGAGGACAAGGCAAGCATCGTCGCCGAACTCTCCTCCAAGACGCCGACGGCGATGATCGGCGACGGCATCAACGACGCGCCGGCACTGGCGGGCGCAACGGTGGGCATTGCGATGGGAGCAACCGGCTCTGACGCCGCGATCGAGTCCGCTGACGTCGCCTTCACCGGCCACGACCTCCGGCTGATCCCGCAGGCGCTGCAGCACGCCCGCCGAGGCAGCAGGATCATCAACCAAAACATCGTGCTGTCTCTGGCCATCATCATCGTGTTGATGCCACTGGCGATCAGCGGTGTACTGGGCCTGGCCGCCGTCGTGTTGGTACACGAAGTCGCCGAAGTCATCGTGATCTTGAACGGCCTGCGGGCTGCACGAGCGAAACGCTGAGGCTGTGACCGGCAAGTCTTATAAGGGTTGAACCACGCGCCGAGCGCACACACACGTTGGACCAGGCGAGTCATTCGAGTTCACCGCCTGGTCCTTCTCGATGCGTGCAGGCACGGGAACTGTGGGTGAACCTAATAGTTCAACGGCCTGATACCGCTTGCAGATTCTTCACACGAGGTAGCGGAATGGACCGAGGCCGAACGAAAACCGGAGTTAGAGACAGCGCTCTTCAACCTACCCCCAATAACGCGAAACGTCATTAACGCCTCGCGTTACACGTTGAACTTGAACTCGACCACTTCGACATCAGTCGCCAAGAAGTCTTCCGGTGGTGCATGCGCTACAACACCCGCAGACAGCACTCCTGGTGCAACTTTCTAGCCCCCAATGACTTCGAAGCACTCACATC
>NZ_KV814047.1:84951-99987 GCF_001813815.1 Corynebacterium sp. HMSC076D02 | reverse complement strand
CCCGACGTGTCTACTTTCCGGGGGTCAGGCCCGTGCTCGACAACCCCAGCGGACTCAACGCCCACGCCAGCGTCGCGGACCATGCGGCCGGGTACCGGAAGGTGGCCAAGGCCGCGGGCATCGCGATTTAATCCCGCGCAGAGCCGGAGACTGTGACCTGGCGATCATTGATGCGCAAGGTGCTGTCAGCGGCAGCAATAACTGCGGCATCGTGCGTGGCGGCCAGAACGAGTGCGCCCCCGTCCGCAGCTCGCCGCAGGAGCGCGATAACTTGGTCGCGGTTAGTGGGGTCGAGGGAGGCGGTCGGCTCGTCAGCGAACACATAAGCCGCGCCGCGGAGCAGGGCTCGGGCGATCGCCAGCCGCTGCTGCTCGCCTCCGCTGAGAATAGCTGCCGGCCCGTCGAAGGGGACATCAAGACCGACTTCGCCGAGGGAGTGCAGCAATTCTTCTTTGGAGTATTGCTTCCTGGATAGCCCGAGGGTGAGGTTATCTTCGCAGCTTAGTTCGGGAATGATTCCGTGGTCTTGGTGGATTATCGCGGCGCGTTCTCGCCAGAACCTCCGCCTCCGCTTCATCCTCCACGCGGAGGCATTCTCACCGTCTATCCGGAGGAGGCCGTCCGCCGGCGGCAGGAGCCCGGCCAAGGTGTTGAGCAGCAAAGTCTTTCCGGAACCGCTGGCTCCACAGATGGCGACAAAGCCTGGCCCGGGTAGGGAAAACGTTGCATTTTCCACGAGGGACTTCTTCACCATCCGCGTGCTGCGCCCCACAGAAAAAGTCGACTCCGCGGCGAGACAGAGATGAGAGGTGGAAATCTCTGGCGGCAGAGTGGGGGACTGATTGGGGCTAGCCAATGACATTGTGACTCCTAGGGGAGGCGGACATGTGCTGAGAAATACTGAAACGGACAAAACCGAGGTAGACGATTAAGACAAGGCAGCTTAGCGCGGTGAAGGTGTAGAGGAACGGGTTGGGAAGCAGTAGCGGAGCCAGGACGGACAATATGACGACAACTGTCAGGCTGACCAGTTGGCTTTTGAATAGTCGCCACATCGTTTTGTCCGGTGATTGCCCAGCGCTGTGGAGGAGTACCAGGAGGCGACGGTGAACTCGGAGCTGGATGCGCGCCTGGACTATCAAGGCCGCAAGCGTGGCGAGCAAAGCTCCGAGGACGCTCAGGATACTCAGCCAGAACAGCGCCGTGCTGGCTACTAGTTCGGCCAGACCGCGATCGGCCGCGCGTACCGGGTACACGTAGCCTTCGAGGCCGGCAGCGGTAAGTTCTGGACCCAGTTCCGAGAAATCCGCGAAGAGCAAGTTTTCACTCGAAGCTGTGGAGCTTAGGAAGTCTGCGTCGAAGCCGGATAGATCGTCCGTTTCAAGCACGTAAAAACAATCGCCGGGAACCAGTTCCCCCGACATTGTTCCACTAATGAATCCGACCGCATGATCGGCACTGACCGGACCAATTTGCGCAGATTTAAGGAGCAGGTCGCCGGATTCCTGAGCCCACAGATCCACGGAAGCTGCGAAATGCTCTTGGGCTGCGGAATAGTCGACCGAGTGGTTGTCGTCTCCGGGACGGAACTGATAATCCTGCAGATCGTGCCATTGGCGGTTAGCAAGTGCCACGGGGCAGGAGTCCGGCACACCGGTACCTTCTTTCGGCAAAGTATGGCTGAGGACAGCCCCGTGCTCCCGTTCCCAGCTGAGCGCGAAGTCGCGGAAGTTCTGCTGCACACTGGGCGGCAAGAGCTCGCCTCCTTCCACGCGGCCAGCAGGGCCGTCGAAGTTGGCTGAAAAATGCAAGGCTCCAAACTCCGCGAGAGATTTCCAGGTCTGCTGGGCCTCGGATTCCTGCTGGTAGGAGCGGAGCGCAGCCGCTGAGCTAAGACCCGCTGCTACAAAGGTCACGCAGGTAAAGACCGAAATTACTTTCAGCGCTTTTCCCGCCGCCTTCTCTGCGGGGGCACGCTGCCCCAGCAGCGCTACTGCGCGGCGCAACAATGGGGCGGTGACGGCTACGGCCAAACCGGTGGTAGCCAGGGCCAAGCCTATCCCGGCGGCGTAGAACCTGAGGAACAGGAGGGCAAAAGAATAGCTCCCTTGGCGGGCGAGGAATGTACTCGCAAGGCCAATGAGAACTAGGTGCGGGAGGATGACAAAGGTCCATTGCCGCCAATTACCTTTTTGACTGCGGTGCCCTCCATTTATTGTGCGCAGCGCTGCCAATCTAAGACCGGAAACCCGAAGAACAAATACCAGGGCAAAAAGGGAAACGACAAATAGAAACAGGATCGCCACCAACGCGGGCAGGCGGAATACGACCGATTGGATGAGGTGAAGGAACTGCGTCTTTTCGCTTAGCCTGAGCCCGTCATTCCTGGCCGATTCGTAGAAGTGGTTCGCATTGCCACCCGTTGCTTTGGGAACCAAGACGTAGTCACCGTGGTAATCAAGCGACCCAAGCTCACTGGCCGCTTGGCTCAAGGCATCCGGCCGGTTGAGCCGGGGAATGCGTTCCGGTGCTGGATAATTTTCCTCCAGCGGGATGAAAACCTCGTGGGAAGTCCCGCTTGCGTCATCGGTGCCAGTCAGCCGGTAGATGGAGTAGCCGTTCTGCTCGGCCAATGAAACCAGTGAGTTACGGATTACCGTCGGTGCGTAGTCTGACTCAAGTTCCTCCGCGAGTGAAGTCTTAGGCTCGACGTAGTCAAGACTAAAGGTTGATTCGACCCCTAAGGACAAGGGCTTGGTGGAGTCAACCAGGGCTGTCAGCAGCCACCCAGTAGTCGCGATGACTGCAGCAAGAAGTAGGCTCAAAAGCCCAAGTACTAGGGGTCGAATACGCATGAGTTCTAGCAGAAGTTGTAGTAGTAGCTGTCCTTAGTGCCCGGCAAATTCGTTGCCCAAAGCTCGGCGATCGACTTCTGGCCGCCGCGGGTGTCGATGCTTTGTTGCCTTCTGTCGTTGACGATCACAGTCGAAGTATGGCACCGATTCACGGTGAAATAAGAACGCGCCTTAGCGTCCCAGAATCCGTACTCCCAGGTACCGCCACCTGCAGGGTAGCGAACTTTCCGGCCGACAGATGCCCAGTAGGTTGTGAAGGCTGGTGCTGCCTCGCCGAGTAGCTCGGCCATCACACCGGAAGCAAAGCCTCCCTTGGCGCCGTGGTCTTGGAATTCTTCTGCGGAAGCAACGGCTGAGTTAGATACGGAAACGCTCAGAGCAGAGGCAATCAGCAGCGCTGCAAACTGCCGAGTGCGCTTTTTTGGGGGTCATAACAGTCTCCTTTGAGAGAGGAAATGAGGCGGGATTGCCTCAAAAGGAAGGCTACCCTAAGTGAATATAAATGGGAATAGAACCAGTTTTCTAATTTTATTGGTACTTTTCACGGGCCTTAGGCTCGGGAGGGCGGTGGTTGTCCTTGGTCCGCTATGTCTTGGATTCACCCCGTACGGAGTGGGGTTGCCCGCAACACGCCCTTTCGTCCTTGCTCTCTTCTGACGTCATCCTCGCCAACGTCAGCTGCGCGAAACTCCTGCCTAGTTTCGCACGCCGCAAGCGCACGGTGTCGTGCGCTTGCTTAGGCCGCCCCTAAGGCGCAGCACATGCGCGCGATTGTTGATGTGCCACACACTGCAACCTAGTTCCACACGATCTGCACCGATTCAGGGTTGAAGGTCTTGGTGCCGCGCACGCCACGGCGCAGGCGCACCTGGCACAGGGTGTTAATGACTCGACGCTGCACGGCAAGCTCTGCGTTGTCGAAGGCGTCCACGGGCGAGGCGTAGCCGGTTGTGTCGAGCAGCGCCGATGCGCCAGCAAGGCGGGCACGGCGCGTTTCGAGTTTCTCGATCTGCGGCTCATAACGGTTTCGCGCGCGCTTGAGGTCACGGGCCTCGATAAGCTCCTCGTCGTAGTCAGCCTGGACGCGGGCGAGCTTTGCGCGAAGCTCAGCGAGTTCGTCGTCGATGGCGTCGACCTCGTCGTCATCCGCAGTTGGCAACAGGTCTGCTAGGTCGTCACGGCCAAGGCGGGCGCGGATCACGGCGAGCACAAAATCATCGACGCTATGAGTGCGCACTAAGCCACAGGCCGCGCAGCGGTAGCGGTCGGCATGCGTGTGCACGGGGTTGCCGCACTCGTCGCAGACATACAGGCCCGAGCCAAGATGGCGGCGAGTGTTCCGGCGCTCCTTGTTTGTCAGCCGGTCGGGATCATCGAGCACGTTTTGCACACGCCACCACAGATCGGGTGTGACGATCGGCTCCCACTGCCCTTTCACCGGCTCGCCGGTATCGGGGTCGCGGACGATATGCGTGACACGGCGGTATTTGTTCTTCACGCCTTTGCGCTTGGCCTTCTTATACGTGGAGTAGCCGGCATACACGGGGTTGCGCAGGATCGAGTGCAACGACGTGTAGGCCCAGGGCTGCGCGTCGGGAACCGACTTTTCTTCCTGGCCAGCAGCGCGACGGCGTGCGTTGCGCTCTGTGACCACGGTGTGCATATGGCGCGGCGTGGTCGGAATGTCCGGCAAGCCCGGTTGATCGACCCCAGATAAGGCGCGTGCGATATCGCGCATGGAGTTGCCCCTCTCGACAGCGCGGAACATACCGAGCACGGCGGCGGCTTCGGATGGGATGATCTCGCCGGTGGAGGTGTAGCCGATCGGGCGCACACCGCCGGAGTACCAGCGGCCCTGCTCGGCGCGCTGCTGTTGCGCACGGGATTGGCGCATGCTTTTGCGTTCGATCTCGCCGCGCGCCACGGCTGCTTTGATACGCGCGTACATTCTGCCGCCGTCGGTGGCAAGGTCAGCATCACCGTTCGCGGTGACGAGTTTCAGCCCCTGCTCTTCCGCCCTGTCGATCCACTCTTCGAGCTGCGCGGGCTGTCGTGTGAGGCGGTCGAGGTCCCAGCAAATGATCGCGTCGATCTCGCCGCGCTCAAAGGACGCCACCATCGCGTCGTAGTCGGGACGGTCCACGTCCTTCTTTGATGCAGAGATCGATTGATCGACGTAGGTATGCACGACGTCCCAGCCGCGTTACTCGGCGAGGGCTTCGCAGTCCTGACGCTGCCGGTCGATGGCGAGGCCGTCCATGGCAGCATCTAACGAGATACGGAGGTAAATAGCAGCACGTGTAGTCATACGCTATTCATAGCGCATTTAGGTTACATTGAAACGAAACTCCACGCAGACGACATCCTCAGCCTGCTCGACCTCGCAGACCGCTAGCTCGCCAGCAGCCGCTTTGACACGAAGCTCTCACCGCCTACCGGGCGCGCAGTTCCACGGGCACAGCCTTAAAGTTTGCGGATACGCTCTGCATCAGCCACGAGGTTTTGCGTGAGCTTCTCCGCTTCAAGGCCACTCAAGTCGCAGCTGTCGAAGCGGGCCAGCCAATCAGCACGAATGGCGGGGGAGTCGAACCAGGTTGCGCGCTCGGCTTCAATATCCTCGATACCGCTCAAGGTGCGGCCGTCGCGGGTGCGGATCTCGAGGTCGTCGACAAGCGGGGCAATCGCTTGAAGCCCTGGGACGATGGCCTTAAAGCCCGACGTATGGGAAACCTCATTGGTCCAGCGCGGGTAGCGGCTCACGCGCTGCGCCTCCAGGTAGCGCTGGACGACACCGAGCCTGGAGACCTCCTGCGCCACCGCCAAGCCCACGACCCTCACGCGGAAACCCGCGGAGCGAAACTTGGCTATCTCTCCTGCGATGAATTCCGGGTTGGACAGCGTGTTCTCAATGATGAGGGAGTGCCCGTGCTGCCGGCCATACTCAATCAGCGAGGACATCCAATAGGGCACCGGACCATTGGTGAGCACGTCCATGCGCAGGGGGTCGCGCTCCATGATCTCGTCGAGGGCGGGGTGCAGCTTCCGAACCTCATCGGAATCAAGGACCGCGTGACCATTCTTTACAGATTCAATAGCCGTTGATTTGCCTGACGCTGGCTGCCCCGCCACATAAATGACTTCTGGAACAGACGGACTGTGAGCATTCGATCGGCCAAAGTAGCTGGCTTGCAGAGTCTTTAGCCGTTGCTCCATAACTTGTGGATCAACGGGGAAATCAGCGGCGGAAAGCATAAGCTATGCCGCTTTGTGCTCGGAGGAGAGGGCTTCAAGCCGCTGCGCAAAGAGAGCCGCAGCGGCGCGGATGGCTTCAATGTCGGTTGAATCAACACCACTGACTATGTCCTCTACCAGCCAATTCTGACGAATCCACCATTGTGATTCAACATCGTTGCCTGCTTCAGCGGCCCGAGTGAGGTAGGCAGCTTTCAGCGAGGACGCAACCTCCTTCATTGCGTCGAAGGCTGCGTACTCGATCTCCGGGACGTTGGCGGTGCTCATGGCGCTTAGAATAGCAGCGCCACGGCGGTTTTAGCCGTTGATAATCTGCGGGTAGGCCAGGCCCTTGAGGCCCTCGGTGCCAAACTCCACGCCGTAGCCGGAGGACTTGATGCCGCCGAACGGCACGCGCGGATCTACGGCACCGTGGCCGTTGATCCACGTGGTGCCAGCCTCCAGCTGCGCGGCAACTTCCAGAGCGCGCTCACGGTTGGAGGACCACACGGAAGAGCCCAAGCCCACGTCAAGCTTGTTGGCCTGCTCGATGGCCCAATCCAGGTCTGTGTACTTCACAATCGGCAGTGCCGGGCCGAACTGCTCCTCGACGACCAGCGCGTTATCCGGGTCGATGTCCGCCACCAGGGTGGTGGGGTAGAAGTAGCCCGGCGCGTCATAGTCCGGGTCACCGCCCAGCAGCACGCGGGCGCCGGAGTCCTTGGCGGCGTTGACGAGCTTGTCCACGATGTCGAACTGCTGCTTGTTCTGCAGCGGGCCGAGCACGTTTTCTTCTTCCAAGCCCACACCCATCGGCGAGGCCTTGGCTACCTCGACGAGGGCTTCGCAGACAGCGTCGTAAAGCGATTCCGGCACGTACAGGCGCTTCATTGCCGCGCAGGTCTGTCCAGTGTTGATGAACGCGCCCCAGAAAAGGTCGCCGGCGATGGCGGCTGGGTCGGCGTCGTCAAGCACGATGCCCGCATCGTTACCGCCGAGCTCAAGGGTGAGGCGCTGCAGGTTCGCGGCAGAGGACTCGACGATCTTCTTGCCGGTCGCAGTGGAGCCGGTGAACATGATCTTGTCGATGTCCGCGTGAGTGGTCAGCGCTGCGCCTACCGCGCCGTCACCGGTGACAACCTGCAGGACGCCTTCCGGAAGCACGGAATTAAAGACCTTGATGAGCGCCAGGACGGACAGCGGGGTGTACTCGGAAGGCTTAACCACCACGGCATTACCCATGCGTAGGGCCGGGGCAATCTGCCAAATGGTGATCATCATCGGCCAGTTCCACGGGCCAATCGCACCGACGACGCCGAGCGGACGGTAGTGCACGGTCGCGGTGATGTCATCATCGACAGCGGTGTAATCAGGGGACTCGAAGGACGCCGTCGCGCGCAGCCACGCGGAGCACGCACCAACCTCGAAGCGAGCATTCGGGCCGTTCAGCGGCTTGCCCTGCTCGCGGGAGAGCAGCTCCACCAGCGGCTCCGCGGAAGCCTCAATGGCGTCCGCAGCCTTGAGCAGGAGGTCACAGCGCTCAGAGTCGCTGAGCTTTGCAAAGGACTTCTGCGCGTGAACCGCGCGCTCGACCGCCGCATTGAGCTCCTCAACACTGCCTTCAGGTGCGACGCCCACAACCTCTTCGGTGGCTGGGTTGATGATTTCTACGCCATCCTCAGCGCTAACAGCTGCGAGAAGATCTTCATACGTGGCGAACTGCGACATTTATTCTCCTTGGTCGAGGTGTGCAAAGTTTTGACTATTGTTACCCACAACACATATTGCCGCTTGACTTTAAGCGCACAAAACTTGTTCAAAAATGTGCTTGAGGTCACTGTATAGTACTTATATGCCCAACCCTTCCTCGCACTATGACCTCGCGGCCTGGCGCGCGGCGTCTTCGGAGACCTTCGGCAAGCTGGAAGTTCATGCACCCGAGGCGAGCACCTTTTGGGCTCAGCTCACCAGCACCAGGGTGGGGGAGGTCTCCCTCTTTGACATGCGCACCGCGCCCCATTCGGTAAAAAGGGAAAACGCAGCGCTTGCCGACGCCCCCTTTTGCAAGCTCAGCCTCCAGCTTTCCGGCCACTCCACCATGGCTCAAGATGGCCGAACCTGCGAGCTTCATCCCGGTGACTTAGCACTGTATGTCACTCAACGACCTTATGTTCTTGAATATCCCGTCGAGCAGCACACTCTTATCGTTCACTTTCCCACAGAGCCTACTTAGCCTCACACCGGCGCAGATTCAGCAGCTAACTGCGAGCCCAGTTTCCCGTGATCATGGCTTGGGCAAGGTGGCAGTGCCGCTTTTCGAGCAGCTGGCCAATAACCTCGACGTGCTCGAAGGCCCGCACGCCCCGGCCCTTGTTCGCTCCGCCTTGAACATGTTGGTCACAGTGTTCTCTTCTGAAATCGACACCGCTTCTGACTCGAAGAATTTGTTATTCAACCAGGCCACCTCATATATCGAGCAGCATTTGGGTGATGCAGATCTTTCCCCAAGCACCATCGCCACGGCGCTTTTCGTATCCGTGCGCCATCTCCATTCCCGCTTCGCCGCACAAGGCCTATCAGTAGGCTCCTATATCCGCAGCCGCCGACTAGAGAAAGTACGGGAGGAGCTAACAAACCCCTTAAATGCCAAGGAATCCATTGGCACCATCGCCTCGCGCTACGGCCTGCACGATCCTTCGCATTTCTCGCGCATCTTCAAGGCTGAGTTCGGACTTTCTCCCAGCGCTTATCGCGCCCGTTTCGCACTCCATCCCTTTAAGAGTTCTAGATGGGGGTAAATCTCCCATTTAGCCTCCATACGGCTCTGCGTGGTCGCATAACAAATTTGTGAAGAAGAAATCTCTTGGCCTACTGCTTGCAGCGGCCCTCTCATTTGGCGCTATCTCTCCAGCGCAAGCACAAGAAGTTAACGCTCCGGTTGCCTCCGAAACGGGCGTTACAGCCGAACAAGATACCGCCACCAACTCCCAGTCCTCTGAACCTGATACCGGGGTAATTGTTGGCTCTGTCGTTGGCGCTCTCGCATTGGCCGGCCTCATCGCGGGCGGAGTCTATTGGGCTGTTCAACAGCGCATGATCCCCAATCCACTGCCTGGAATTATTCCGAATCCTCCAGCACCAGCTCCCGCCCCTGCGCCAGCACCGGCACCAGCTCCCGCTCCCGCCCCTAGGCCAGCTCCCGCCCCACCTCGCGTGATGGCACCCGCCCCGGCTCGCGTCACCGCCAGCTATGCAAACTGCACTGCTGTGTGGAACTCCATTGGCCGCCCAATCCGCTCTGGCGATCCTGGCTTCATGTCGAAGTTTGATCGTGATGGCGATGGCGTTGGTTGCGAGCGCGACCCTCGTTAAGACCTAAAGCAGCCACCCCATCGGAGTGGCTGCTTTTCTTATATTCCTTATCGGTTGGCGTATGGGTTACGCACACCGATGTACTGCAGCGAGGTGTACTCCTCGATGCCCTCGGCGCCGCCCTCGCGGCCCATGCCGGACTGCTTGACGCCACCGAATGGGGCAGCGGCATTAGAGATGACGCCGGCGTTAAACCCCATGAGGCCGAACTCTAGGCCATCGCCCAGGCGCCACATACGGTCGGAGTCTTCCGTGAACACATAGGAGGCCAGGCCATACTCGGTGTCGTTGGCCAGTTCGATGGCCTCGGCTTCATCGCTGAAGGTGAGGATCGGCGCAACCGGTCCGAAGATCTCCTCCTGCGCCACGCGTGATTCACGTGAAACATTGGTCAGGACGGTCGGCTCGTAGAAGTAGCCAGCACCCTCACCACGGCTGCCGCCGACGAGGACTTTGGCACCCTTGGCGACGGCGTCTTCGACGAGCGCGGCGACGTTGTCCTGAGCCTTCTTCTCAATGAGCGGCCCACAGGTAACGCCCTCATCCATGCCGTTGCCCACCTTGAGCTCAGAGATCTTGGCTGCAAACTTCTGGGCGAACTCTTCGGCCACGGACTCGTGCACAATAAAGCGATTAGCTGCGGTGCAGGCCTCACCAATGTTGCGCATCTTCGCGCCCATCGCACCCGCTACAGCTTGATCCAAGTCTGCGTCCTCGAAGACGACGAACGGCGCGTTGCCACCGAGCTCCATGGAGGTGCGCAGAACGTTGTCCGCAGCAGCCTTCAACAAGGTCTTACCCACCGGAGTAGAGCCAGTAAAAGACACCTTGCGCAGGCGCGAGTCAGCCATGACCGGCTCAGAAATGGCGGAAGCGGACTTACCCGCCACGACGTTCAGAACGCCCTCCGGAAGACCTGCGTCAATCATGGTCTGGGCGAAGTACTGAGCGGTCAGCGGAGTCAGCTTCGCTGGCTTGAGCACCATGGTGCAGCCCGCAGCAACCGCCGGCGCAACCTTGCGGGTAGCCATGGCGAGTGGGAAATTCCACGGGGTGATAAGCAGGCACGGGCCCACCGGCTTACGGCGGGTCACCATCTGAAGGGTGCCCTCCGGTGCAGGCAAGCTGCGGCCATAGTCACGCACGGCTTCCTCAGAGAACCAGCGCAGGTACTCCGCGCCGTAAGTGACCTCACCGTAGGCCTCAGCCAGAGGCTTGCCCATTTCCAAGGTCATCAACGCAGCGAATTCATCCTTGCGCTCGGTAACAAGCTCGAAGGCACGACGCAGAATGTTAGAACGCTCGCGCGGGGTTGTGCGCGCCCACTCGTCCTGGACGGCACAGGCGGCATCCAGCGCGGCCACGGCGTCCTCCGAGTTACCCGAAGCCAATGTGGCTAGTACCTCGCCGGTGGCGGGATTCTCCACGTCGAAGGTCTCACCTGACGCAGCATCGCGCCACTGCCCGTTAATCAGCAGTCCGGTCGGAACCTTGGCCAACAGTTGCTCAACATTGATGGTCATAAAAGTTGCTAACCTTTCTTCGAGAATTTGTCCGCCAGCGTACGCGCCGCACCGGACAGCAGCTGGACATCAGCTCCTACCAGCGCAAACGACGCACCTGCGTCGAGATAACGCTGCGCCTGCTCCAGATTGAAAGCGTTGACGCCCACCGGCTTGCCCGCGGCACGGACCGCATCGAAAGTACGCTGCACTGCGTCCAACACGTCTGGGTGGGTCTGCTGGCCCAGCAGCCCCATTGAGGCCGCCAGATCCGATGGGCCGACAAATACTTGGTCAACACCATCGATGGCCGCGATCTCCGCCGCGTTCTCCACAGCGGTGAAGGACTCAATCTGCACGGTCAGGCTGACGGTCTCAGCGGCCTTCTGCAAATACCCCTCCACACCATTCCAGCGGGAAGAACGAGCCAACGCACTGCCGACGCCGCGCACACCGCGCGGTGGGTAATACATTGCCGCTACAGCCTTCTCGGCCTCGGCTGCAGTATCGACCATCGGCACCATCAGGTTCTGAGCACCAACATCTAGGTATTGCTTGATAAGTGCGGTGTCATTAACCGGAACACGCACCATACGGGTTGGCCCATACGCATCCGTGGCCCGAAGCAATTCTGCGATGGTCTCCAAGCTATAAGGGGAGTGCTCGCCATCAATAAGCAGCCAATCGAAACCGGCGGAAGCAACAATCTCCGCCGCCACCTGGGAGCCGGAGCAGATCCAGGCGCCGATCAAGGGGGCGTCGTCAAGCGCGCGTGTGAAGGTTGGCGGAAGTTCTACTGGAATCGGCATGTGATTGCTCCCAACTTTCCATAATCGGCGTGGACGGTATCGCCCGGCTCCACCCACATCGGCTTGGTGAAGGAGCCGGCGAGGATGATGTCGCCCTTCTTCAAAGTGTCGCCATGTGCATGCAGCTTGTTCGCCAGCCAGGCGACGCCCATCGCCGGATGATTGAGCACCGCCGCGGCGACGCCGGTGTCTTCGATGGATTCATTGCGATAGAGGAGGGCGGAGACCCAACGGAGGTCAACGTCTTCGGGACGGACTGGGTTGCCGCCATAAACCATCGCACCGAGCGCCGCGTTGTCAGAGATGGTGTCCACGATGGTGCGGCCCTTCATCTCAATGCGGGAGGAGAGGATCTCCAAGGCTGGCACCACGTAATCGGTCGCGCGGAGCACGTCAAAGATGCTGCAGTTAGGACCCGCCAGGTCCTCCTTGAGAACGAAGGCGAGCTCCACCTCGATGCGCACGTTCGAGAACTGCGCGTGCTCGATAACGGAACCGTTCTCATAAACCTGGTCCGCGAAAATTGCCCCGTAATCCGGTTCGGTAATACCGGTTGCCTCCTGCATCACCTTGGAGGTCAAGCCAATCTTGCGGCCAACGAGGCGTCGCCCACCGGCGATGCCGCGCTTTACCCATTCACCCTGGATGGCATAAGAATCCTCCACACCCATGTCCGGGAAACGAGTGCTCAGCAGAGGAATCATCGTGCGGTCGCGCTCGGCCTGCGCCAGCTCATTCGCGATGGCTATATGTTGCTTGCTATCTAACATTGTCGAATTCCTTAGGTCGTTGTTTCACGTGAAACATGCAGAAAAGCTGGACCGCATTTCTGGGTTTTAATCAACCTTGAAATCACAGTCCAGCGTCCATGAGGGCTTTAGAGCTGGTTGCCGAGCTTGAACTCGCCCTGCTTCCACTCCGGCATCTCCTCGGAATCTTCCTTGCGGGTGTAGGAGAAGCCATCCGCGCCGATGGTCTGCGCCATCTCGGACTCATCGGTGCGCTCGACCAGCGGAACCGGATTACCATCGAGGTCGAGGACGGTGGAGCCGTCGCGGTACCAAGAAGGAACAACCGGGGTACCCCACCAGTCGCGACGCTGGTTGTCGTGGACGTCCCAGGTGACAACCGGGTTGTCTGGGTCGCCGGTGTAGTAATCCTGGGTGTAGATCTCCACGCGGTGACCATCCGGGTCGCGCAAGTAGAGGTAGTAGGCATTGGAAACGCCATGACGGCCTGGGCCACGCTCGATAGCGTCAGACTCGCGGAGAGCGCCAAGCTTGTCGCAGATGGCGATGATGTTGTGCTTCTCGTGGGTAGCGAACGCGATGTGGTGCATGCGCGGGCCGTCACCACCAGTCATTGCAGTGTCGTGGACGGTCGGCTTACGGCGCATCCATGCGGCATAGACGGTGCCCTGCTCATCGCGGATATCCTCAGTGATGCGGAAGCCAAGATCCTCCATGTAATCCACGGCCTTCGGAACATCCGGGGTGATCTGATTGAAGTGATCCAAGCGAACCAACGCGCCCGGGATATGGGCGTCATAGCTCCACGCCAGACGCTCGCGGTGCTCTACCTCGTAGAAGAACTCGTATGGGAAGCCCAACGGATCCTGCACACGCACAGAGTCGCCGACACCCTTGACAAAGCCGTCCTTGTTGCGACGAACCTCGCAGCCGCGGGCCTTGTAAAACTCCTCAGCGCGGTCCAGATCTTCGGGGCTACGCACGCGGTAGGAGAAGGCCGCCACTGCCGGAACAGGGCCCTTGCGCAGCACCAGGTTGTGGTGGATGAACTCCTCGTAGGTGCGCAGGTAGATTGCGTTGTCATCTTCCTCGGTCACGACGAGGCCTAAGGTATCCACGTAGAACTTACGGGAAGCCTCAAGATCGGTAACAACGATCTCCATGTAGGCGCAACGCAGGATATCCGGTGCTTGAACGTTGGTCATGATGTGCTCCTTGGGTGAAAAGTAGGTGAGAGAAAAGAGATTTAGTCCTGCTTGCCGAAGACCGGATTGTGAACCTTGTCGAGGTTGATGTGGACTGCCTGCTGGTCGGTGTAGAAGTCGATGGAACGGTAGCCACCCTCATGACCCAGGCCGGAAGCCTTCACGCCGCCGAATGGGGTACGCAGGTCGCGGACGTTATTCGAGTTGAGCCAGACCATGCCGGCCTCCACATTCTGTGCGAAGTTGTGCGCACGCTTGAGGTCGGAGGTCCAGACATATGCGGCCAGACCGTACTTGGTGTTGTTGGCCAGCTCGAGCGCTTCCTCGTCGGTGTCGAACGGGGTGATGGCAACGACCGGGCCGAAGATTTCTTCCTGGAAGATGCGGGCGGATGGGTCGACGTCAACGAAGACGGTCGGCTGCACAAAGTTGCCCTCTTCGAAACCCTCTGGGCGCTCGCCGCCGGCGGCCAGCTTGGCTTCCTGCTTGCCAATCTCGATGTACGAGGTGACCTTCTCGTAGTGCTCAGGGTGAACCAGGGCGCCGACCTCGGTCTTCGGGTCAGAAGGCAGGCCCACCTTTACGCGCTTGGCGACGGCGGTGTAGCGCTCAACGAATTCATCGTAAATGTCGCGCTGGACGAGGATGCGTGAGCCGGCGGTGCAGCGCTCGCCGTTCAGGGAGAACACGCCGAAGATGCAGGCGTCGATTGCGGTGTCGAGGTCCGCGTCGGAGAATACGATGGCAGGGGACTTGCCGCCGAGCTCCATCGACAGACCCTTCAGGTGCGGTGCCGCGTTCCCGAAGATGATCTGGCCGGTGCGGGACTCGCCGGTAAAGGAGATCAGCGGGACGTCTGGGTGCTTGACCAGTGGGTCGCCCGCGTAGCCTTCCTCGCCGAAGCCGTTGACTAGGTTGAAGACGCCCTTCGGGAGGCCAGCCTCCTCAAAGATGCCCGCCCACAGCTGTGCGGAAAGCGGGGTGAACTCGGCAGGCTTCAACACCACGGAGTTACCGGTGGCGATAGCAGGAGCGAGCTTCCAAGACTCCAGCATGAACGGAGTGTTCCACGGGGTAATAAGACCTGCGACGCCGATTGGCTTGCGGTTGACGTAGTTAATCTGGCGGCCCGGAACCTTGTAGGCGTCGTCGGCCTGCGCAACGATGAGGTCAGCGAAGAAGCGGAAGTTCTCCGCCGCGCGCTTGGCCTGGCCATTGGCCTGGGTGATTGGCAGGCCGGAGTCGAAGGACTCCCAAGCAGCCAGCTTGTCTGCACGGGTCTCGACGATGTCTGCGATCTTGTTGAGGACGCG
>NZ_KV814047.1:36515-84851 GCF_001813815.1 Corynebacterium sp. HMSC076D02 | reverse complement strand
TTGAGGACGCGAGCACGCTCGCGGGGGAGAGCCTTGGACCACTCGCCGCGCTCAAAGGCAGCCTTGGCGGCAGCAACGGCCTTGTCGATGTCGGCCGGCTTGCCGGAGGCGGCCTTGATGTAGTTCTGGTTGGTTACCGGATCCAGTACGTCGAATTCATCGCCGTCGATGGAGGAAACGAACTCACCATCGATGTAGTGGAGGATCTTCTCTGGCAGGTCGTTTGGCTTCGCGGCGTCGTTGTTGATGCTCATGGCTTTAGGGTTCTCCTTTAAGTCTGGGTATCTAGGTTGCGTTTGCAGTGTCTGTTTCGGCGTTTTTTGCCCGATAGCTCCGAGAGGTTTGCAAGCGGTGTTCCCGTGCAACCTTTTCCACGTATGCTTCCTCGGCGCCGATCTCTATGAGGGTGATTAGCTTTTCGTGTTCTTCCACCGAGTCCAACGCCCGCTCCGGGATGTAGCGGAAGGTCGAAACGCGGTGATATTCCAGTTGGTCCCATTGCTCGTAAACCAGCTTTACAAGCCTTTCGTTGGGACACTTGGCAAAGAGCACGCTATGAAATTCTTTGTTGAGCTTGGTGAACTCGTCTGGGTCGTGGGTGACATCAAGCTCCCGCATCTGCTGATTAAGCTCCCGCGCCTTAGCGACGTCCGCGGCTTCGAGGAAAGGAGCGGACTGGGCGGTTGCCCGGGCCTCAAGCGTGGCCACGATCTCCATGGACTCGTAGTAAGCCTCGCGGTTGTGGGTGGTTACTCGCGCGCCCACATTGCGCTCGTAGGTAACCAGCCCTTCGGCTTCGAGCTGCCTGATCGCCTCGCGCACTGGCACGACGCTGACATCGAGTTCTTCTGCAATTTTTGTAAGAACCAAGCGGTGGCCTGGCTCGTATCCGCGGGTGCGGATCTGCTGGCTTATCCAGTTATAGGCCTGTTGGGATTTGCTTTCCGCGAGGCTCATTGACCACCCCCATTCTTAAAGGCGAGGTAGGCCTCCTTGTTGGCGCCCTTTGGCGGGAACATCCCGTCGAGGCTTGCGCCGGCCTTGACCTGCCCAGCCACCCAGTCATCCTCATGCTCCTTGGCAAGCGCAGCGTCTGCTACCTCCTCAGCCAACTCGCGCGGGATGACGATGACGCCGTCGTCATCGCCGACGATGATGTCTCCCGGGATAACGGTGGCGTTGCCACAGGAAACAGCAATGTCGCTATCCCACGGAACATGCTTGCGGCCGAGCACGCATGGGTGCGCGCCTTGGGTGAAGACGGGCAAGCCGATCTCACGGACCGCCTCGTAGTCGCGCACACCGCCATCGGTGACAACACCGGCCGCGCCGCGGGTCTTCGCGCGCAGTGCAAGAATGTCGCCCAGGGTGCCAGACCCCGGCTCTTGGCGAGCCTCGATGACGATTACTTCGCCTTCCTTCACGGTGTCGAAGACTTTCTTCTGCTCGTTGAAGCCGCCGCCGTGGCTCTTGAAGAGATCTTCGCGCCCGGCAACGAAGCGCAGGGTGCGGGCGACGCCCACCATTTTGGTGCCCGGAGTCTGTGGATAGACACCTTCGATGACGGATTGGTTGATGCCGCGATTTCGTAACTGTGCCGAAAGTCCGGCGGTGGGCGCCTCCTCCAATTTCCGCTTCAATTCCGCGGAAAGTTCGGAAGAGGAGGAAGAGGCAAGCGGCGGAAGCCCAGCGGACTCACGGTCGCCGTAGGCATCCTCGCGCTGCTTGTCATCGACATTCGGCAGGTTGCCCAGAGCCGAATCGAAGGAAGCCGGGATTTCTACGACTGCCGTCTTAAGACGTCCGGAGGTCTCGCCACCCGGTACGTCAACCTCGACCTCGACGACATCGCCGGGCTTGATCACGGTGGAGCCCGCCGGGGTGCCCGTCAGGATGATATCGCCAGTCTCCAAAGTCATGTGCTGGGAGAGGTCCGCGACAAATTGCGCGAGAGGGAAGATGAGGTCCTTCTCAGACGAGGTACCCTCCTGCGCCAGCTCGCCATTAACCCAGGTGCGCAGGCGCAACGAGGCGGGGTCGATCTTCTGGGCGTCGATAAGCATGGGCCCAATCGGCGTATAACCATCGCGGGACTTGGAACGGGTATTAGATCCCTTATCCTGCGCGCGATAATCATAAAGCCCCAGGTCATTGGACGCAGTTACATAGGCAACATGACCCCAAGCCTCATCCAAGGTGACATTGCGAGCCGGCTTGCCAATGATGAGCGCAATCTCGCCTTCAAATGCCAACAGCTCAGTGCCCGCCGGACGCTCGACGACGCCGCCGGATTCCGCCAGGGTACTGGTCGCCTTCAGGAAGTAACTCGGGGTCTTGGGCCAGCGACCACGTTGAGCGGCACGGGACTCAAAAGCCACGTGCACGGCAATAATCTTGCCCGGTTTCTCAGGCAGAAATTGGGGTACAGCCATGAAAAATCCTTCTTTTCTCTCAAATGTTTGCCCAAATCGTATATTATCCCTACCAACGCCGCAAGTGGTTCAACTCACAATAAGTGGTTAGGTATACGACAAGCCACAACTAGAAAGGGAAAACATGTCGCAAGCAACTGCCGCCCCGACAATCACGACGGCCGAACGCCGCCGGGTTGTCGCCGCGACCACCATCGGTACCGCCATCGAGTGGTACGACTACTTCCTCTACGCCGCAGTAGCTGGCCTCGTATTCAACAAGCTCATGTTCGGCCCGCTGGAAGGCGGCCTGGCCACCATCATCTCCTTCCTTACGGTTGGCCTTTCCTTCCTCTTCCGCCCAATCGGCGCTTTCCTCGCCGGCCACTTCGCCGACCGCCTTGGCCGTCGCGTGGTTCTCATGGTCACCCTCTTCGCCATGGGCGGCGCCACCACGCTAATCGGCATCCTGCCCACCTTCGATAGCGCTGGCGTTTGGGCGCCGATCC
Source organism: Corynebacterium sp. HMSC076D02 (assembly GCF_001813815.1). Taxonomy (NCBI): domain Bacteria; kingdom Bacillati; phylum Actinomycetota; class Actinomycetes; order Mycobacteriales; family Corynebacteriaceae; genus Corynebacterium; species Corynebacterium sp. HMSC076D02. The sequence continues at coordinate 81,931 of NZ_KV814047.1, read as the reverse complement.
TCCTCATTGCCCTGCGCATCATCCAAGGAATTTCTGCCGGCGGCGAGTGGGGCAGTGCGGTGCTGATGGCGGTGGAGCACGCGCCCGTCGATAAGCGCGGGCTCTATGGCGCCGGACCCCAGGTGGGCGTGCCGGCTGGCCTGCTGCTTTCTTCCGGAGTTCTTTCAATCATGAACACCATCGCGCCTGGCGATGCCTTCATGGCCTGGGGCTGGCGTGTACCGTTCCTGCTTTCCTTCGTGCTGGTTTTGGTGGGTTACCTAATCCGCATGGGCGTTGACGAATCCCCAGTCTTCGAGGAAATCGCCGAGCGCCAAGAGGAAGAAACGCCACATCCTTTCGCCGTTCTGTTCAAGAAGTTTTTCCCACTAGTCTTCACCGCAGCACTGGTTTTCGCAGGCAATGGCACCGTGGGCTACATGACCACGGGCGGCTACATCCAGAAGTACGCGACCGACCCGGACGGTCCGGTTGCGCTCGCGCGCGGCGACGTCCTGAATGCCGTCACGCTTTCCGCGTTTACCTGGGCACTTTTTACGTTGTTTGCCGGTGCCATCTCCGATCGAATTGGTCGCCGCGCGACTTATCTCATCGGCTTTATCGCTCAGGCGCTCGGCGCCGCAGCGCTTTTCCCTCTGGTCAACACTGGCGATCTCAAGCTGCTCTATCTGGCACTGACCTCGCTAACCTTTGGCCTGGGCCTGACCTACGGCGCCCAGTCCGCCATGTATGCCGAGCTTTTCCCGGCATCCATTCGCGCCACGGGCGTTTCCATCACCTACGCCCTCGGCTCGGTCCTAGGCGGAGCTTTCGCCCCGATGATTGCGGCTTCCCTGGTCGAAGCAACGGGCACCACCTTCGCGGTATCCGGCTATCTAGTCACGGCTTCGCTGGTTGGCCTCGTGTGCACCTTCATCCTCCGTGAGCGCAAGGGAATCCCTCTTGGCCCAGAGCACGAAGCCGCGCAAGCGCGCGGGCACTTCATCTTCAGCAAGTAAATCCCCAGCGTTTCCACGCAAATCTGAATGCTCATTGTAGAAAACTGCGGCATCATATATGATTCCGCACATAGGACTTAGATCACACTCCCTAAATGCATTGAGTTAAGTCACCCGCATCCCATCCACTTCATCTTGGCCAACAAGGAGATCACAGTGCAGTTCCACCACAATGGTTATGTTTCCCAAGACCCCCGCGTCCTCGAGCCCGCAGGTTACGGCGTCGACCGCGCCAGCGAACTGCCAGACACCATGGACGTCCTCATCGTAGGCTCCGGGCCGGCGGGCATGATCACGGCTGCACAGCTGGCAATGTTCCCGAGCGTCAACACTCGCATCATCGAGCGCCGCCCGCACCGCCTCATCCTGGGCCAGGCAGACGGCATCCAGTCCCGTTCCGTGGAGACTTTCCAGGCCTTCGGCTTAGCCAAGGAAATCACCGAAGAAGCCTACGAGATCACCGAGATGTCCTTCTGGAACCCGGATCCAGAAAACCGCGAGAACATTATCCGCGGCGCCCGCCCCGTCGATGACGAGGGTGGCATCTCCGAGTTCCCACACCTCATCGTTAACCAGGCCCGCGTTCTGGATTACTTCGCCCGCTTTGCCCACCGCGCCCCGGGCCGCATCGAACCGGACTATGGCTGGAAGTTCATCGAGCTCGAGGTAGGGGAGGGCGAATACCCCGTTGCCGTCAAGCTCGAAGATGAGAACGGCAATCCCCGCACGGTCCACGCCAAGTACGTCGTTGGCTCGGACGGCGCCAAGTCCCGCGTGCGCAAGTCTATTGGCCGTTGCTTAAACGGCGATCAGGCCAACCACGCGTGGGGTGTCATGGACGTCGTGGTCGATACCGACTTCCCGGATTGGCGCACCAAGTGTGCCATCCACTCCAAGGCTGGCTCGATCCTCCACATCCCGCGCGAGGGCGGCTACCTCTGCCGCATCTACGTCGACTTGGGCGTCGTCCCAGAAGGTGACAACGGCAAGATCCGCGAGACGCCAATCGAGAAGATCATTGAGAAGGCCAACGAGATCTACTCTCCTTACTTCATCGATGTGAAGATGGTGGCTTGGCACTCCGTCTACGAAGTAGGCCACCGCCTAGTCGATGCCTTTGATGACAACAACGATTCCCCGCGCGTCTTCCTCACCGGCGATGCTTGCCACACCCACTCCGCGAAGGCGGGCCAGGGTATGAACGTTTCCATGCAGGATGGTTTCAACATCGGCTGGAAGCTTGGTCACGTCTTGGATGGCCGCGCGCCGGAGGAGCTGCTGAGCACCTACCATGGCGAGCGCCAGCCAGCCGCACAGAACCTCATCAACTTCGATAAGGAATGGTCCACCCTTATGGCCACCCCGCCGGAGGAACTCGAGGATCCATGCGCGGTGGAGAAGTACTACGTCGCCGCCGAGGAATTCGCTGCCGGCATGATGACCCAGTACGAGGAGAACATCATCGTCGGCGACACCCAGCATCAAGAACTGGCCACTGGCTTCCCGGTGGGCAAGCGTTTTAAGTCCTTTGAGGTTCTCCGCCGCTGCGACGCAGTTCAGCAGCACCTGGGCCACCAGCATTTCGCAGACGGCCGCTACCGCATCTACGCTTTTGCCGACGCCCCGAAGGCCGGCGAGGAATCCAAGTTCAGCGCCTGGGCCGAGCGGATGAAAGAGGTTCTGGCCAAGTTCACTCCCGCTGACGCCGACGAGAACACCTACTTCGACGTCAAGGCCATCTACCAGCAGACCAACCACCACGATTACGAGATCTTGGACGCCCCGCGTCTCTTCCGCCCCCTTAACGGCAAGTTCCATATCCCCAATTGGGAGAACGTATTCAACGCCCTGCCTGGCGAGCGCGACATCTTCGACGCCCGCGGAATCTCCCGCGAGGGCGCCGTTATCATCGTCCGTCCAGACCAATACGTCGGTGCGGTACTGCCGCTTGATAACGTCGCGGCGGTCGAGGCTTACTTCGACAAGGCGCTGTTGCCAACCAAGTAAGCAACGGCTCAAAAAGCAGCCACAAACAACGCCCCGCGTAGTGTTTCACGTGAAACACTACGCGGGGCGTTTAGCGTTAGCAGCGCCTAGGAGTGCTTAGCCAGGAGCGCTTCCAGACGCTCCGCGAGCGGCTGGCGGTTCAGCTCCGCTCCCTTCTCGCGGAGATCGGCAGCTTCAAATTCTGGAAGGACCTTATCCAAGACCTCGTTAGAAGATTCTTCTGGGTGCTTCAACGCGCGATAGAAAGCGGCACTCAATACGATTTGTTCTATCACCGCTATGGGCTTGCCCGGAGCATATTCCGGAGCATCCGGCTCAAAGTCCCAGACCTGGACCCAGTCGAGGCCGAAGAACTTGGGACAATTTCCTTCCACGATTTCGCGGGCGTAGTTGCGGGGAACGGCAGCGCTACGGCGGCCCGGATCGAAGATAGCGAGGACTGGCTCCCCATCGTTCTCGCCAACCACGAGCCAATCGCTGCCGTGGTATTCCACCAGCGATTGGCCGAGCACGAGCTCAACCTCATCGAAACTGAGCTTCGGAGCGACCTCACGGGCGAAGGCGTCGACATATGGCGCTTGCCATGTCTTGTGCTTCTTCAGCTTCTCATCGTCGCCGTGAACTTCCATGAAACGCTTGAAGGTCTCGGCCGCTTCCTCACGACGCTTGGTTAGTTGTTCCGAGTACTGTTCCTGAAGTGGTGCGAGTTTGGATTCAAGTGTGCTCATGCTCACAACCATACATCGGAGCATTCATTTTGTTCGTGCATAAAATGTGCGCGAAACCACACACGTAGCACACACTCATGCTATGGTGTGTCTCATGCAACTTCTGACCAACAAGACCCAGAACTGGTGGTGGCTCGCGTAACTGCGGGCCGGTTCACTCGAACCCAGAAGATTTAGGCTCGCGCTATGCGGGCCTTTCGTGGTTTTATAACCACCACGGCGCACGCGGCGCGAAATCTAAAGCTTCAAAACTTTAAAAGCTACAGACAACATTTAGCCGCGAAAGGCCACCACGAATGCCACCAACCCCTACCTCCAGAACGGTCTTCCATACCGCCTCCCGAGCGATACCTTATGAGCAGGATGCATCCCTGCTTTTCCAACGGCTCGCGCAGCCGAAGGATAGCCTCCTCCTTGAAGCCGCCGACATCGAGTCGAAAAAGAACCTCAATTGCATCGCAGTTCTCCAGGCCGCATTGAAAGTTACCTGCCGGGGACAGCGTGTCACAGCCACGCCACTAACTAAAGTGGGCGAGGCAATGATGGAGCGCCTCAAGGATCAGCTTGGCGAGTACTTCGATGGCGAGGCGTTCGCCTTTAGCCTTTCCGCGAAGAGCGACGAGCGCGAGCGCCTCCGCGACGTTTCGACCGCCGCCGTACTTCGTGCCCTTCAATTAGATGCCAGATACTCCACGCCGGATGGCGCCCTTCCATTCGTCGGCGGCGGCTTTGCTTATGACTATCTCGAGACCTTCGAGAAACTGCCCGCCGTAGGGGAGGGGCCGAACGATTATCCGGATTATGAGTTCGTCGTCGCACAGACTCTCCTCACCATCGACCACGCCGCAGAGACCGCCGCGTTGCATGCGGTCGACCTGAGCGAGGAAGCGGCGTCGGCAAGCTTGGCAGAGCTCGCATCCATCAAGCCGCAAAGTCTAGAACCCGCACCGAACCGAGATCGCCTCGCTGCGGAAGCTTCGATGACCGACTCCAAGTTCCGCGCCATTGTGTCACAGTTACAAAATAACGTGACTGCGGGGGACATCTACCAAGTGGTGCCATCCCGCGCATTTTCCCTCGATTGCCCCGACGCCTTCGCCGCCTACCGCCAACTGCGCGAGACGAACCCTTCGCCGTATATGTTCTACGTGCGCGGCGCGGACTATGAGCTCTTCGGCGCCTCACCAGAATCCAACCTAAAGTTCGACGCCCCAAGCCGCGAGGTTCAGCTTTATCCCATCGCCGGCACACGGCCGCGCGGGCTCAACAAGGATGGCAGCATCAACCACGAACTCGACATCCGCAACGAGCTCGAGATGCGCACGGATAACAAGGAAGTTGCCGAGCACACGATGCTTGTGGATCTGGCCCGCAACGACCTCGCGCGCGTGGCCGTCCCACAGACTCGCAAGGTCGCCGAGCTGCTCCAGGTGGATCGCTACTCCCGCGTGATGCACTTGGTTTCACGTGTAACCGCCACCCTCCACGAGGACTACGACGCCCTCGACGCCTATCGCGCATGCATGAACATGGGCACCCTCACCGGCGCCCCGAAGCTTCGCGCAATGGAACTCATCCGCGAAACCGAGAAAGCCCGCCGCGGTTCCTACGGCGGGGCAGTGGGATACCTGAAGGGCGATGGCTCCATGGATAACTGCATCGTCATCCGCTCCGCCTACGTGAAAGGCGGGGTAGCGGTGGTTCAGGCTGGCGCCGGCGTTGTCCGCGATTCCGTGCCGCAGGCCGAAGCCGATGAAACCTTGCACAAGGCCTATGCCGTGCTGCACGCCATCGCACTCGCTCATAACGCAAAACTGGAGGTTGTCCGGTGACTTATTCCACGCAGAGTCATTCCCCGCACGTGGTGCTCATCGATAACCACGATTCCTTCGTCTACAACTTGGTCGACGCACTCGCCGGCTACCGCACGACCATCTTCCGCAATACCGTCTCGGTTGAAGAAATCCTGGCTGCGGAACCCGACATCATCTGTCTCTCCCCAGGCCCGGGCCACCCGCGCGAGGCCGGCTGCATGGCGGAACTCATCGATAAGGTGCTGGGGAAGATCCCGTTGTTTGGCATCTGCCTCGGCTTCCAAGCGCTGCTGGATCACCACGGCGGCACCGTCGAGCCCTGCGGCCCGGTTCACGGCAAGTCGGTCCGGATGACCCTCACTAAAGCTGGCGCGAAACATCCCATCTTCACCGGGCTCGCCGTCGACTCCGAGCCGGACAATCCGGATTACGTCGGCACCCAAGTCCCAGTGGCGCGCTATCACTCCCTGGGCTGCAAGCAAATCCCTACAGAAATGCGGGCGCTGGCTACCACCGCGACCGCCATCGGAGACGTCGTCATGGCGGCCGAGACCGAGGACCAGATGGCCTTCGGGGTCCAGTTCCACCCAGAGTCCGTACTTAGTCCCACCGGGCCCATCATGCTGGAACGCTGCATCGAGTATTTGTCCGCGAAATACATATTTGGAAAGGCCAACTAAATGGAAGACGAGAACGCACTGAAGCTACTCCAGGAGTACTTGAACACCGCCGAACCCACCCTCGAACAGGCCGGGAAGGTCTTTACTTCGCTGACCGTCGGCGAGTACGACGACATTCACATCGCCGCTTTGCTCATCCACATCCGCACCAGGGGCGAGACGCTTGCCGACGTCGCCGGTGCCGCCCATGCCTTCCTGAAGGCCGGCCGCCCTTTCCCGATCACCGGCGAGGGCCTGATGGACACCGCGGGCACCGGTGGTGACGGCGCGAATACCATCAACATCACCACCGCGGCGTCGCTAGTCGCAGCCTCCGACGGGGTGAAGATGATCAAGCACGGCAACCGCTCGGTTTCTTCCAAGTCGGGTTCGGCCGACGTCCTCGAGGCACTGAACATTCCGCTAGACCTCAACCCAGAGCGCGCCGTGCGCCAATTTGAGGAGTCCAACTTCACCTTCCTCTTCGCCCCGGCCTATAACCCGGCGGTGGCACACGTGCAGCCGGTGCGCAAAGCACTCGGCATCTCCACCATCTTCAACACCCTCGGTCCGCTGCTTTCTCCGGGCCGCCCAGAGTTTCAGATTATGGGCATCGCCAACCCCGCGCAGGGACGCCTCATCGCGGAAGTCTTCAAGGAGCTAGGCCGCACCCGCGCGTTGGTGGTCCACGGTGCTGGCACCGATGAGATTGCCGTCCACGGAAACACCCCCGTGTGGGAGCTAAAGGATGGCGAGATCAGCGAATATGACGTCACGCCAGAAAGCCTCGGCATTGAACGCCACGAGCTCGCAGACCTAGTCGGCGGCGACGGCGCGGAGAATTCGCAGCTGCTTCGCGACGTCTTCGCGGGGGAGGGCAAGCCCGCACACCGCGATGCCATCGTCGCCGCGGCGGGCGCGATGTTCTATCTCTACGACAAGACCTCCACCATTGCCGAGGGCGTCGCCCACGCGAAGGAAATCATCGACTCCGGCCAGGTGGCCGGGTGGTTGCGCACCCACGAGGAGGCCAACTATGCCTAAGCTGCCAACGGTGTTGGAAGGGATCGTCGCGGGGCGTCGCACCCACCTCGCGGAGATCCGTGAGCGCATCGCCCACGTGGATCTGGCGAACCTGCCGAAGTCGGAGCGTTCGCTTTACGACGCCCTGAATGGCACCAACCGCTTCATCATGGAATGCAAGTCTTCTTCGCCTTCGCTCGGGCTCATCCGCGAGCACTACGAGCCGGGTGCCATCGCGCGCATCTACTCCCGCTATGCCTCGGCAATTTCGGTACTGTGCGAGCCCGATAAGTTCGGCGGCGATTATGATCATCTGCAAACCGTCGCGATGTCCACACATCTGCCGGTGCTGTGCAAGGACTTCATCATCGACCCGATTCAGGTTTATGCCGCGCGCTACTACGGTGCTGACGCCATCTTGTTGATGATGTCCATCGTCGACGACGAGACCTACGCCGAGCTCAAAGCCCTTGCCGATTCCTTAGGACTGGACGTACTGACGGAGGCGATTACCAAGGAGGAAGTCGACCGCGCCGTTGCCTTCGGCGTCGACATCATCGGCATCAATAATCGGAACCTCCACGATCTGAGCATCGACCTGACGCGTTCGGAAAAGCTCGCGGAATATGTTCCGCAAGGCAAGATCATTGTCTCCGAGTCAGGAATCCGCGATAACCAGACGGTGCGTCGCATCGGCGGCCACGCCAACGCTTTCCTCGTCGGCTCTCAACTGACGAGCCAGCCGGACATTGACCTGGCCGCGCGCCGCCTCGTCTACGGCGACAATAAGGTCTGCGGACTCAGCACTCCTTCCGCGGCGCAGGCGGCTCGTGCGGCCGGTGCCATCTACGGCGGACTCATCTTCGAGGAGGACTCTCCGCGCAATGTTTCACGTGAAACTGCGGAACAGATCATCAGCCACGAGCCGGGGCTGCGTTACGTTGCGGTCTCGCGCCGCACATCCAACTTCGCGGAGATTGCCTTCGAGGGCATCCACGCAATCCAGCTGCATGCCCCGTATCAGGGGAGCGTCGAAGCCGAGCGCGCGCTCATCGCGGAGGCCCGCAAGCATTCGAACTTTGTCTGGCGTGCCATCGACATGACGGCGCCGGATGCCCCGGACTTGGCGCGGGCGCTTGCCGGAGACGCGGATCTCCTCGTTCTCGACACCGGCCGCGGCGGCACGGGGCAGACCTTCGATTGGTCCACGGTTCCACGTGATATCCCGGCCCTCCTCGCTGGAGGACTCAACCTCGAGAATCTGGAGGAAGCGCTCGCCGTCGGCACCGCCGGCCTCGACCTCAACTCCGGAATGGAGACCTCCCGCGGCAAGGACTCTGGCCTCATCGCCCGCGCCTTCCAAACCATCCGCAACTACACAAATCCTTAAATTGACTTCTTCACAACACCCCGACACAGGAAAGAACATGACTGAAACACAAGAAACCAGGGAAACCTTGCTCCCGGCCTACTTCGGTGAATTCGGCGGGCAATTCGTGCCAGAATCCCTCATCCCAGCTCTCGATCAGCTTGAGCAAGCCTTCGTCGATGCCCAAAACGATCCCTCCTTCCGTGAGGAGCTCGCCGGCTACCTGAAGGATTACCTCGGCCGCCCGACTCCGCTGACCAAAGCGACCAAGCTCGGCGGCAAGGCCCGCATCTTCCTCAAGCGCGAGGACTTGGTGCACGGCGGCGCACACAAGACGAACCAGGTAATCGGCCAGGCCCTGCTGGCCAAGCGCATGGGCAAGACCCGCATCATCGCAGAGACCGGCGCCGGCCAGCATGGCACCGCCACCGCACTGGCTTGCGCGCTGCTCGACCTTGAGTGCGTGGTCTACATGGGAGCCAAGGACGTCGAGCGCCAGCAGCCCAACGTCTACCGCATGGAACTCATGGGCGCCAAGGTCGTCCCCGTCGACACCGGTTCCGGCACCCTCAAGGACGCCGTTAACGAAGCACTGCGCGATTGGACCGCAACCTTCCACGAGTCCCACTATCTCCTCGGTACTGCAGCCGGCCCACACCCGTTCCCAACCATCGTGCGCGAGTTCCACAAGGTGATTTCCGAAGAGGCAAAGGCGCAGATGATTGAACAAACCGGCGAACTGCCGGACCTCGTCGTCGCCTGTGTCGGCGGCGGCTCCAACGCCATCGGCATGTTCGCCGATTTCATCGAGGACGAGGGAGTCGAGCTAGTTGGCGCTGAGCCAGGAGGCGAGAGCCTCGACTCCGGTAAGCACGGTGCCACCATCAACAACGGAACGGTGGGCATCCTCCACGGCGCGCGCTCCTATCTGATGCGCAATGCTGACGGCCAAGTAGAGGAGTCTTACTCCATCTCCGCCGGCCTGGATTACCCGGGTGTCGGCCCACAACACGCACACCTGTCTAAGACCGGCCGCGCTAAGTACGTCGGCATCACCGATGCCGAGGCACTCGAAGCCTTTCAGCTACTGAGCAAGAAGGAGGGCATCATCCCGGCCCTCGAATCTTCCCACGCCCTCGCCTATGCGTTGAAGCGTAAAGAAGAAGACATCACCATCCTCGTATCCCTTTCTGGCCGCGGCGATAAAGACATCGACCATGTCCGTCGCACCCTCGAGCAGAACCCACAGCTGCGCCTCAAGGAGGAAAACTAATGAGCCGCTACGACACCCTGTTTGCCACCCTCAAGGACGAGGGAGCATTCGTTCCTTTCATCATGCTGAGCGATCCCTCTCCGGAAGTAGCTCTGGAGATCGTCCGCGCGGCCGTCGCCGGCGGTGCCGACGCCCTCGAGTTGGGCGTTCCTTTCTCTGACCCAGTTGCCGATGGCCCGACGATTCAGGCCTCGCACATCCGCGCGCTGGCCAACGGCGCGACCGTCGATGCCGCAATTGAGCAGATCAAGCAGATTCGCTCCGAGTTTCCGAAGCTTCCCATCGGCATGCTGATCTACGGCAACGTCCCATTCACCCGCGGCATCGAGAACTTCTATCAGGAGTTCCGCGATGCGGGTGCAGATAGCATCCTGCTTCCCGACGTCCCGGTGCGCGAAGGCGCCCCATTCGTCGCGGCCGCGGAAAAGGCTGGTGTCGACCCAATCTTCATCGCCCCGGCACAGGCGAGCGAGAAGACCTTGGCAGGCGTGGCTAAGTACTCCAAGGGTTACATTTATGCCATCTCCCGCGACGGCGTGACTGGTACGGAGAAAGCCTCGGAGACCCGCGGCCTCGACGAGGTGGTTGCCAACGTAAAGCGCTTCGAAGGCGCTCCGGTTCTCCTCGGCTTCGGCATCTCCACCCCAGAACACGTTGCCGATGCCATCGCTGCCGGCGCAGCGGGCGCGATCACCGGCTCCGCAATCACCAAGATCATTGAGAAGCACGTTTCACGTGAAACCGACATTGATGTCGATGCCCTTAAGCAAGACATCACCGACTTCGTCGCATCCATGAAGGCGGCGACCAAGAAGTAGCGGCACTTAAAAAACTGAGCGCATCAAAACGCATATAAAAAGACCCGAGGAAGTTCTCGCATGAACTTTCCTCGGGTCTTTATTTTGGATTTAGCGCCTATAAAGCCAGCTTTATTGTTGCTCGGCTGGGGTAGTGGTCTCCTCGTCAAGGCCCTCAATCTTGCCGCGTGCGAAGCGATCCACAATCATCGCGATTGCGCCGTCGCCGGTGACATTCGCTGCGGTACCGACCGAGTCGATGGCAATGTATGCCGCAATCATGAGCGCCACGAGGGAATCATCGAAGCCCATGTGTGCCTGCAGAAGACCCACCGCAACCATCACCGCACCGCCTGGGACGCCAGGCGCAGCAACCATCATGATGGCCAGAAGGAAGATGAACCCTGCCGCCTCGCCGAAGGAAACATCCATGCCCGTCATCGTGACGATGGCGAAAGCGTACAGGGTCAGCTTGATCATCGAGCCCGAGATGTGGATGGTTGCGCCGAGTGGAATGACGAAACCAGCCACGGGACGAGAGATGCCATTCTTGAGCGTGGACTCTAGGGAGACCGGAATCGTGGCAGCTGAGGATGAGGTACCCAGCGCGGTGAAATAGGCCGGCGCCATATTCTTTAGCGCGACGAAGGGATTCTTGCGCGCGATTGCGCCAGCAACCAGGTACTGGAAGAGGAGGTACACGATGGTCATGACGACGGCGAGGATAAGCACCTTAGAGAAGGCAACGAGGACGTCGCCAAGATTGCCATTCATTCCCAGCGACAAGAACATGCCGAAGATGTAGATCGGCAGAAGCGGAACGACGAATCCCCAGATGATCTTGACTACGACGGCTTCCAGCTCTTTGGTCACCGCGTAGAGAGTGTCGGACTTCACCGCAGTCATCGCAACGCCGATACAGAAGGACAAAAGCAACGCCGACATTACTTCGAAAGGTGGCGGCATATCCACGGTGAAGTAGGGCTGCAGCGCACCTTCCTCAATATCGGAAACGTTGGTATCGATGGTCTGGCCCGCAAGCATCGTTGGATAAAGCGCGACTGACAATCCATAGGCAATGAAGCCCGCGAGAATCGTGGAGCCATACGCGAGTGCGACCGTCATTCCGAGCCATTTGCCAGCGCCGCGACCAAGCCCCGCAATCGCAGGCGCCACGAGGGCGAAAATCAGAACTGGGATGAAGAAGCCCAGAAAGTTTCCGAAGAGCCCATTGAACGTGGCGAAGATGCGCGCGGCCCATTCCGGCAGAATGAAGCTAGCAGCAATGCCCAATATGATCGCAGCGACGATCTTAAAGAGCAAAGAGCTAGTAATACTCTTGAGGTTCATTTAGCTATCTTTTCATTGTTATGTGGTGCGTGTGACCACTGTTTTCTTTGGCACAACACGAGCAGAATGTTACCAAACGAGCAGCTTTTCACACTCATCGTAAAATCACCGCGAACCCACGAAGAGCTGGATTTTCTTCTGGCAAATTCAGGGATAAACTAGGGGACATGCTCGCGATAGCCATCATCTTCTTTACCCTCGCCGCCATCTTCCTCATCGTGGGCGGCCTCGCCACCGCGCGTAAGCTCCCCGGTAATAGTGTCGTGGGCCTCCGCCTGGTAGAAATCCGCAAGACTAAGGAAGCTTGGGACAATGCTCATGGAATCGCCGGCCCATTCTGGATGCTCGCTGGTGTCTCTTTGCTCTTCGGCGGAGTCGTGGCGATCTCCGCACGCGGCTGGATGTGGACCATCCCGGCCCTGACTTTTGTGATTTCCATCCTGGCGCTGTCCATCGGATCTAACATGGGTTCTCGCGCAGCCTTCCTGTGGGATGAAGCCCACAAGGCAGAAGAGGGCTGCGGTGACAGCTGCAACTGTGGCGACGATGGATGCGGCTCCACCGAACCCGAGGTAGATCTCGGGGCGCTCCGCAAGGCAGCCGAGCAAGCAGATCACGCCTAGCAAGCCTTCAGCCCTCGCGCTGCGGGGGCTATTTTCATAGAGTTTCATAAAGACACAGTGACGTTAATTAACAAATCAGATAGTCTAAGGACTTATCGTCATGAGTGACTTTAAGATTGGCAACTAATGTCAGCCGAAAATGGGGAGTATAAAGAATTTGTTTATTCCAAGACTTGGCCTCACCGACCGAAAGGAAACTGAGCCGATTTTCCGAAAGAATGCGATAGGGTAGACACATGACTCAGTGTTCACGTCGCATCTTCCTTCTCGGCTCCGCAACCACCTTCGCGGGCGCCTACCTTGCCGCATGCGGTAAGGAACCAAGCGCAGAAATCGCAGCCACCGAGGTTCCGGTCGGCTCGGCCGTCATTGTAGACAAGGTCATCTTCGCGCAACCCAAGAAGGGTGAGTTTAAAGCATACTCGCAGACTTGCCCACACCAGGGCAGCCTAATCACCCAGATCGACGAGATGACGGCAACCTGCACCACGCATTTTACTTCCTACAACTTGGAAGACGGCTCCGTCATCGACGGCCCTGGAACCAAACCGCTAACCGAATATGACGTCGAGACCGAGGGCGACAAGGTTAAAAACGTCTCGGCTTAAGACCAAAAAGGGGGAGTGTTTCACGTGAAACGCTCCCTCTTTTGATTAATAACGCCGAAACATTAAGCCCCAATCACCGGGCGCGGCTATAGGAGGGGAGCGCCTCCAACGGTGAACCGAGTTCTTCAGCAGCGCGTCGCGGCCAATAGGGATCCTTCAGAGCGGCACGGCCAACCTCAATGACATCGGCTCGATCGGCAGCAAGAATTTCTTCGGCGTGCTGCGGCTCAGTAATGAGGCCAACCGCCGAAACCGGCAGGCCCGCTTCACGGACCTTAGTGGCACAGTCCACCTGATATTCAGGTCCAACCGGAATGTCGGCATGCACGTTGCCGCCGGTAGATACGTCAATCAAGTCGACCCCACGTTCACGCAGCTGCACGGCAAGGGTGACGGTGTCCTCGACATCCCAAGCTGGACGATCAAAGATCCAATCGGTGGCAGAGACACGCGCGATAAGCGGCATCTCCTCGGGGATTACCGCACGCACTGCGTCGACAACCTCAAGGGGAAGGCGCAAACGGTTTTCCAGGCTGCCGCCATACTCATCGTTGCGCTGGTTGCTCAGCGGGCTCAAGAAGTTGTGCAGCAAGTAGCCATGCGCCATATGGAGCTCGATTGCGTCAAAGCCGGCCCCAACACTGCGCTTTGCTGCGGAGGCAAAGTCTTCCACCACGCGTGCGATGTCGGCAGGAGCCATCTCCCGTGGAACCGCATAGTTGGGATAAGCGATGGGCGAGGGACCTAGAGTTTCCCAGCCACCTTCGGAGACGGGGACGGAGCCGCGCGCGTAGCTGGGCAGCATCGGATAGGTAGAAGCCTTGCGCCCGGCATGGCCCAGCTGAATGCCGATGCGAGCATTAACGCTATGCGCGAAGTCGACGATTTCCTTCCACTTATCGCGCTGCTCGTCGGTCCAGATACCGGCGCACTGCGGGGAGATGCGGCCTTCTGGGGCGACGGCGGTGGCCTCTACGATGCTGAGGCCAAAGCCGCCGGCAGCATGTGAGCCATAGTGAACCATATGCCAGGGCTGAGGTACGCCTTCTACTGCCTGATACTGACACATCGGCGGCATCCACACGCGGTTGGGAAACTCGACGCCGCGCAAGGTTAGCGGAGTAAATAACTTAGTCATGCTCACATGCTACCGATAAGATTTGCTCATGACTTCGCGCCTCAAGAAGATAGATCCGCTCATATTGCTCATCATCTCCGCGGTAATAGTCGCTATTGTTTTCCCGGCCAGAGGAGAATTTGCCGCAGTCTTCGACTCGTTAACGAACATCGTTATTGCACTGCTGTTCTTCCTCTACGGTGCTCGTCTTTCTACTGCGGAGGCACTGGCAGGCCTGAAGAATTGGCGCTTACATTTAACGATCTTGGCTTTTACTTTCATGGCCTATCCGTTGCTGGGATTAGCACTTCGCCCACTTACGGCATTCATTTCACAGGACATGTATCTGGGAATCCTGTTCCTGACGCTGGTGCCATCAACAGTGCAATCCTCGGTGGCCTTTACCTCGGTGGCGAAAGGAAATGTCGCGGGAGCCATCGTGTCTGCCTCGGCCTCAAACCTAGTCGGAGTCGTCCTAACTCCTTTGTTAGTCATGGCGCTGATGGGCGCGGGAGATGGCATATCGGTAGACGGGGGAGTCTTCCTGGAGATCAGTCTGCTTCTGCTTGCACCTTTCGTTTTAGGTCAACTCACGCGTCGCTGGGTAAAGGACTTTGCCGCTAACAAAGGCACAAAGATCGTCGACCGTGGTTCGATCGCGATGGTGGTTTATGGCGCCTTCTCCAAGGGAGTGGTCGACGGCATCTGGGGCTCAATCAAGATCTGGGAGCTGGTGTCCCTCGTGGCGCTTTCCATCGCTATGGTGGCCTTCATGCTGTGGCTAACGCGCATCATTAGCTCCCACATCGGGTTCGGGCGCGAGGACGTCATCGCCATCGAATTCTGTGGTTCCAAGAAGTCTCTCGCCACCGGGCTGCCCATGGCGTCAGTTATCTTCGCGGCAGGTGGGACCTCACTGGGGCTTTTGATCCTGCCGCTGATGATCTACCACCAGGTTCAGCTGATGATCTGCTCCTGGCTGGCTGCCCGGTATGCTGGGCAGTCATGAGCACCCTGATGTACATCCGCACCACCATGGAGGTCCCGGGCGTCGGTTCCGCCATTCACGTAGCGGAAATGGAAGAAGTAGACGCCGAGACCTGCACCATGCTGCGCATGATTGCGCTCGCGCCAAACGACGCCGTGGCAGGCGCCGCCACCCCAAATAAATCGGTGGGAAACGCCGACATCCCGCAATCCACGGTGCCGCACCCAAACACCTACGACAATTACCCGAATATCAGCGCGGAGCATGTCTCCGAAGAGGATTTCACGGCACTGTGGACCGAGGCTTTGGCGCTCTACGGAGACCTATAGGACGCTTCGGCGTGGAAGCGTTAGAAGACGAAGTTAACTAAAAGCACGTAAGCGGCAGTTCCGCCGAAGATCGAGAAAGCGGAGCTCTTTCGCCACCAGTGCAGCCCGGCAGTAATCGCCACACCAATCAAGGCGGCGAGGATTCCGCCGGGCGCTTCTTTTTGTCCGTAGACGGTATAAACCACCAGCACGGTCATAACGCCCACCGGCATGGTCATACCGAGTAGGCCGATGAACTGGCTGCCTTTCAGCGCCTTGATGAAGGAAAAGGGCAGCTCACGCAACAGCAGAGTAACGACGCAGATTGGCAACAACACCGCCGCTACCATGGACAGACTTACGCCTGCTGGCATTAACGCTCACCCCTTCGCAGAATCATTGCGGTATCCAGACGCGGAGAGAAGTGACGCATCAACAGCAGCAAGAAATAGGCTGCCAGTGCGACCATGAGAACCTGCCCAGGAAACAGCACCGCGGAAAGAATGCCACACACTGCTGCGGAAAGCGGCAGAGAGTAATCCTTGTTGTTTTGGAAGGCATCCATGGTCAGGACGACGAAGAGCGCCACGAGGGCGAATTCGAGGCCCTTGATATCCGCGGGGATAACCTGGCCGGCAAGAGCGCCAACGATTCCGCTGCACACCCAGGAGGACTGAATCAGGCCCTGAATAGTAAGGATGTGTGGGCCGCTAACTTCCTCATCCTTGGGCTTGGAGGAAACGATGGCATAGGCTTCGTCGGTTAGCGCATAAGTGGCATAGGCGCGGCCCAGACGACTGTGGATGTTATCTCGTGGGAATGTAAGCCCGTAGAAAATATGGCGGAAGTTAACCATGAAACCAGTGACCAACGAGGCAATTGCACTAGTGCCTGCCGTAACCATATTGATGGCGAGGAACTCCATCGAACCCGCATAAATAACGGTGGAAAAGATGGGAGCCCACCACCAGTCGTAGCCGGTTTGCACAATCAGGATTCCGAACGCGAGTCCAAGCGGTACGAGTCCTAAGGCTACCGGCGCAGTATCTTTCAGACCTTTAAGAATCTCCTCACGCATGCGCAAATACTAGATCATTAGTTGTCATTAATATTCGCCGGGTATGTGGAATACAAAGGCAGCGGCATAGGCTGACGCTTCATAACATCGCCCCACAGGTCAGCGGCACCGGAAGTGAGCACGTCTTGCGCAAGCGCCGGAGCAACATACCAGTCGCCGCGATCAATTTCTTCCGATAATTGGCCAGGGCCCCACTCCGCGTAGCCGGCGAAGAAACGCGCGCCGTCGACAAGCTCAGCGATCTCCTCGGGCTCGGCACGCAGATCCACGTGCACCAGGCGCGGGGCAAGCTTATTGAGCTGTGGCTCCTGCTCGATGCGCACGCCCTGCTTAGTCATGCCAAGCGCTATGACGGATTGCTGATTCATCGGGCCACCGATGTAGAGCGCCTGCGGCTTAGCCACGAGGGGCAGCCACTCAGGAAGCACGTTGAACACGGCCACTTCGGAGCGCTTGGTCAGATCGACGCCGAAGGTCATCACGTCGTTGTGCTCGATCACCAAGATCACCGAGCGAGCGAATTCAGGAGAAAGCATGCCCGGTGCAGCGATCAAAAGCTGGCCGGGGGCGGGCTCGTTGCGCTCTAGGGCGTTGAAAAGTCTATCGGCATACATTACTTACCTAGACTCCCACCACTGACGCAGCTTCGCAATAGCAACCTCGCGCCCCAGCGGGCCTTCCTCCAAGCGCAATTCCTTAAGATAAGACCAAGCTTGGCCAACCTCCGGCCCGGGCTGCAGGCCGAGGATCTCCATGATCTCGTTGCCGTCGAGATCCGGACGCACCTTGGCCAAATCTTCCTTCTTAGCGATCTCCGCGATGCGTTCTTCCAAGTGATCGTAAGTGCGCTGCAGGCGGCGAGCCTTCTTTTCGTTGCGGGTAGTGCAATCGGCGCGCACGATCTTGTGCAGGCGAGGAAGGAGATCGCCCGCGTCGGTGACGTAGCGGCGCACGGCGGAGTCGGTCCATTGGCCTTCACCAAAGCCATGGAAGCGCATGTGCAGGTAGACCAGCTGGCCGATGGCCTCGGTGGTGGCCTTGGGGTACTTCAACTTGCGCAGGCGCTTGCGCACCAGCTTCGCGCCGACGACCTCGTGGTGATGGAAGGTCACCTTGCCGTTGGTGGTATCGCGGGTGTCGGGCTTGCCGACGTCGTGAAGCAAGGCTGCCCAGCGCAGGATAAGGTCCGGCTCTTCCTCCTGATCGATGGCCTGCCGCAGCACGGTCAGCGAGTGGACATAGACGTCCTTGTGCTGTGCATGCTCATCGGGCGCCATACGCAACGCTGGGATCTCGGGGAAAACATGATCTAGGATTCCGGTATCAACGAGCAGGTCAATGCCCGTTTCCGGGCGCTTGCCCAGGATCAGCTTATCCAGCTCTACCTGCACGCGTTCGACGGTGATACGGCGGATCTCGCCGGCCATTTCTTCCATCGCGGCCTTGACGCGATCTGCCACCTGGAATTCCAGCTGCGAGGCAAAGCGCGCAGCACGCAGCATCCGCAGCGGGTCATCGTGGAAAGAGATCTCCGTTTTATCAGGAGTATCGAGGATCTTGTTTTGCAGATCGCTTAGGCCACCCATCGGGTCGTGGAACTCAAATCCATCTTCCTTGAGCTCGATGGCCATAGCGTTGACCTTGAAGTCGCGGCGGACCAGATCGCCTTCGAGGGTGTCGCCGAAGACTACCTCGGGGTTACGGGAATCCCCATCATAGGAATCGGAGCGGAAAGTGGTGATCTCGATCTGCTGGCCTTTATAGACGGCCGATACAGTGCCGAAGTCGATGCCGGTATCCCAGACCTTTTCGGCCCAGCCTTCCAAGATCTCCTGGACCACCTCGGGACGCGCATCCGTGGTGAAGTCAAGATCGTGGCCGAGGCGCGACAACAACGCGTCACGCACAGAGCCGCCGACTAGATAGAGCCGGTTTCCGCGAGCACGAAATTGCTCTGCGAGGCCACTGAGCGAGGCTAGAGTCTTTTCAACGCCGTTTAGCTGAGTGTCCTGAAAATTCACGGATGTGAGTCTACTACGATTAACCAGGATGACTAAGCACGAACAAGGTTCCGGCAGACGGCGTCGCCGCCGCCGTCCGGAAAGACGCCCCCAGCGCAGCTCCGCCACGCACATGACCACGCGTGACGAGACTTCCGCAGGCGGACTTGTCGTGTCCGGACTCGCCGAAGCCGTCGATGGGGACCAGGTAGATCTGTCCCGTATCTATGTAGCGCTCATCGGGCGCCTCGACCGCCGCGGCCGCCTGCTGTGGTCCATGCCGAAAGGGCACGTGGAAAACGGTGAGGACAAAAACGTCACCGCTGAGCGTGAGGTCTGGGAAGAAACGGGTATTCACGGCAAGGTCTTCGCGGATCTTGGAATGATTGATTACTGGTTCGTCTCTGAGGGCGTGCGCATCCACAAGACGGTGCATCACCACCTGCTGCGCTTCGTCGACGGCGTCTTGAACGACGAGGACCCAGAAGTCACCGAGGTCTCCTGGATCCCGGTCTCGGAGCTCATCGAGCACCTGGCTTATGCCGATGAACGCAAGCTGGCGCGCATCGCGCACGATCTGCTGCCGGATCTGGCCCGAAAGGAAGCCGCCGCAGGAAAGGCGACCCCACGGTGAAGCGGCTGGCAGCACTGATCCTCGCGGGAGCATTGGCTGCCCCGATTCCTGCGCAGGCGCAGACCACGCAGACCACGTCGTCGGGCACGCTCGACTTCGACATGCTCACCGAGTCAACCGAAGACGGCGTCATGTCCGCGACCTTCCGGATCCATAATCCGACGGAAGAAGAGATCGAGGATCTGCAGATTACGAGTCGGCGCAGCGATGCCATTTCGACCACTGCGCAGGCCCAGGAAGAGCTGGCGGCGGGCACCTACCCGTACTACGGGGCGTCGACAAGCGCAGGCAGCATTGGCCCAGGGGATACCAAGGAAGTGACGATCAAAGCGCCGCTTTCTTTGGGGCAGGAGCCCACGCTCGCAATGACGGAGCCGGGCAATTACCCGCTGCTTTTCACGCTGACGGGTACCCAGAATGGGCAGGCCAATAGCTTTGCCGAGGAGCGCATGATCTTTGATTTCAATGCGCCGGTGGAAAATCGTCACGCCCTGACGCTGATCTACCCGATCACCGCGGACATAAACATCGTGCCTGGTGAGACCGGGGGAGAGTCCCTCATCTTGAGCGATGATCATCTGGCCGAAGAGCTGCGTGAGGGCGGCCGGCTGGATAAGTTGCTGGACTCCTACCTGGATCATGATTTAAAGGGTGCGGGCTGCGTGGCTTTGGATCCTGCGCTGGTGGATACGGTGAACCGCATGGCCGATGGTTATACGGTCAATTCCACGCGTCCTTCAATTGCGGAGCGCCCCAAACGCCTGCGCGACTCTTGGTTTAGGGATAAATCCGAAGAGCGCGGCGAGAAGGGCAGCGGTTCCGCGGATGCAAAGGCGTGGATTGAGCGCCTCAAGCAGATCGATTGCACGATGGCGCTGCCGTGGGGCAACACCGATATCAATGCGGTAGCCCACATTAATAATCAGTTCTTGACTAATGAGGCGATCGACCGCCACTTCGATGATCTGCTGGGCAAGCCGACGTCGACGCTGCTGCTTCCCGACGCCGGGTATGTCACCCAGGAGTTTTCACGCCCGGCTCTGGTGGCCGATAACACCGGCTGGTCTGGTAAAGCTGCAACTTTCAACGCCTCGCTGGGAGCGCTTCTGGATCCGAAGGCGGGCTACGGCAACCCGTATCTGCGCCACGATGAGGCAGAGAACTCTGCGCTGGCTGAGGCGCTGAGCAGCGCGGCATCGCTAAGCATTGCGGCAAGTGAAGAAGATGTGGTGGCCAAGCTGCCCAATAACCTGAGCCCGGAAAAAGGCCAGAAGGTGCTCGAGACCGCGGCGCGGCTCATCGAGCATGACAAGGTGCAGCCGCGCCCAGTGACGCAGCTGCCGTTGGAGGAGACTGAACGCCCGTCGGGCTCGCCTTATGAGGATGAAAATGCCTACAGCGACACGGATATCGTGCGCGTGGAGCAGCAGGCGCGTTATACGGATGCGCTGACCAACATCATGGTCAACGACCCGGCGATTGCGATGACGCGCTATGAGTTTACGCTGCCGCTGCGCCGCGACCTGCTGTTGGCGCTGTCCCGGGACTTTGATTACCGCCTGTCCAAGCAATCTGAGATGCTGCGCACTCTGCGTTCTTCGGTGTCGCTGATCCCACCGGGCAACGTCTATACCCGCGTCTCGGATTCATCGCCGCTGCTCATCGTGGCGGAAAATGGACTGCCGCTGCCTGTCGACGCCTCGCTTATCTATGAGTCCGACGACGCATCTCTCAACACTCCGTCGCGCGTGCGCATCCCAGCAAAGGGTTCCATTACGGTAACCATGACCGCAGATATGCCGGACGTCGACCGAACAGACATCAGCTTGTGGTTGGCCACGCCTAACCAGCAGACCATCTCCGAGCCGATAAATATCGCTGTTCAGACTCGTGCCGGTATCGTAAGCGTGTACGGAGTCGGCGCCATTGCCGCTCTTGCTCTCATTTTGACCCTGCTCTTCCGGCTGGGCCGTAGAAAAAGAAAAGTTCGAAAAAGAGATAGTTAGTTCCTTTTATGACTAATGAATATGGCTCCCGCCGTCGCATCGTGACGCCGACGCCACCGGCACCTGTGCCGGAGAAACGGATCGAACCCGTCCAGGTCGTTCCGGAAGAAGACAAGTCGACGCTGCGTGGCTCTCACCACGAGCAGGAGGCAGACTCCAATAGCTCGATTGTCCGCGCGACAGGCACCATGGCGATTGCCACGCTATTTTCGCGCATCACTGGCTTCCTGCGTCAGATGCTCATTGGCGCAACCCTCGGCGAAGTAGTCGGAACTGCCTTCGGTACGGCAAACCAGATCCCTAACCTCATTACTGAGATTGTCCTGGGCGCCGTGCTGACTTCTTTGGTGGTTCCAGTTTTGGTTCGAGCCGAAAAGGAAGACTCGGATAACGGCAGAACCTTCGTGAGAAGGCTGTTTACCCTGGCGATGTCGCTACTTGCGGTGGTGACGATTTTGTCGATCGTTTTCGCGCCACTGATTACCAGATTGATGGTCCCGGAAGACAGTAAAGTTAATGCCTTCCAGGCCACGTCGATGGCGTATCTGTTGCTTCCACAGATCCTCTTCTATGGTCTATTCGCGCTCTTCCAGGCGATCCTGAATACGAAGAATGTATTCGGGCCGGGCGCTTGGGCGCCGGTTATCAACAACGTCATTTCCATTACGGTGCTGTTGATGTACCGCTTGCTGCCGGGCGAGCTGGATCCGACGGCAGCTTCCCCCGTGACAGATAAGCACGTCATCTTGCTTGGCTTGGGCACCACGTTGGGCGTGGTAGTCCAGTGCCTCATCTTGGTTCCCTATCTGGTTAAGGCCAAGATCGATCTGCGCCCGAAGTGGGGAATCGATCATCGCATCAAGCAGTTCGGCGGAATGGCGTTGGCGATTATTGTCTACGTTGCCATTTCCCAGGCCGGCTACATTGTCACTTCCCAGGTGGCTTCCTACGCCGACCACGGCGCGATGTTGGTCTATCAGAACGCATGGCTAATGCTGCAGGTGCCTTATGGCGTCATCGGCGTCACGCTGCTGACCGCCATCATGCCGCGGCTTTCGCGCAACGCAGCGAACGGCGATGTCGAAGCCGTGGTGCGCGATCTCACGCTGGGTTCGAAGCTGACGCTTATCGCTCTTATTCCGATCGTCATCTTCATGACCGGCTTCGGTATTCCAATCGCCCGCGCGCTGTTCCAATACGGCGCTTATGGCGCATCGAGCGCAGAGCAGCTCGGCCTGACTATTAGCTTCTCCGCGTTCACGCTCATTCCTTATGCGCTCGTGCTGTTGCACCTGCGCGTCTTCTACGCCCGGGAGGAAACCTGGACGCCGACCTTCATCATCGCCGGCATTACGGCCACCAAGATTGCGCTGACCCTGCTTGCTCCGATGGTCGCTGACTCCACCGACCGCGTGGTCATCCTGCTGGGTACCGCGAACGGCTTCGGCTTCCTCTCCGGTGCGGTTATCGGCGGCTTCCTGCTTAAGCGCAAGCTCGGCAGCCTGGGCGGCCGCGAACTGCGCACCACCGTCATCTGGTCCACCCTGGCTGGTGGCATTGGCTTGCTCGCAGCAACCGCCCTCCACTGGTGCTTCAACCGCGTCTTGCCGGACAGCATTCCTTCCATCGTCTACTTGCTCGAAGTAGCGTTTCTGGGCGTTGTATTCGTGGTCGTGGCCGGCATCGTGCTTTCGCGTTCCGGCTTGCCAGAAGTCATCAACTTGGGCCGCCAGCTGCAGCGCATTCCGGGCATGTCGAAGATCATCAAGATCGAGCACGCCGAAGCCATCGAGATCGAAGAACCGGAGGTGCGAGAGATTCAGCCGGTCTACACGGCAGACGCATTCAACTCCTCGCCGGTTCCGCCACCGATGTCTGCTGGCATTGTCCGCGGCCCGAGCCTGGTGCCGGGCGCTCCGGTCTCTGATGGCCGCTTCCGCTTGCTGAAAGACTACGGCTCCGTCCCCGGTGCCCGCTTCTGGAAGGCCCGCGAACAGTCCTCTGGCAGGCTCGTCTCTCTGACTTTCGTAGACACCACTGGTGAGGCTCCGCTGGCACCGGCCACCCCGGCGGTAGCTGCCCGCCGCTCGGCTGAGATCTCCCGCAATACCCGCAAGCTCAGCGAGCTTCATCTTTCAGCGATTGCATCAAACATCAAGATCCTGTCCTATCGTCAGGGCTGCCTCGTAGTGGCTGACTGGATTGAGGGCACGCCGTTGAAGACGGTTGCAGAAGACCACAACCTGGATCCAAAGGCCGTCGCACGTGCTCTGGCTCCGCTGGTTGCGGATATCGCTACGGCCCACGAAAACGGCTTGGTGTTGGGTCTGGATAACCGCAGCCGCGTGCAGATCGGTACCGACGGCGTCGCAAAGCTGGCTTTCCCCGCTGTGCTGGAGCGCAACACGGAAGAAACCGACCTCGATGGAATCAACTCCACGATCACGTTGTTGACCGAGGCCGCGGGTTCCAGCGAGCTGCAAGAAATTGCCGATTCCGAAGACGGACTGGCCGAGCGTGCGCAGAAGCTTGAGGAGTTCGCCAAGGAGGACGCGGAGCTCGAAGGCGAGGGCGAAGCACCTGAGGTCCACAAGCTCGACGTTCCGGAAGAAAAGGTTGAACAACCAGAGGCCATCCCAGGCTTCGGCGGCCGCGGCTACTCGGGATCGGGCGCGATTGTGCTGGGCGTCTTTGCCACGGTCTTCGTGGTGTTGATGGCGGCGCTGACGGCGTGGATCATGTCCCTAGTGGGCGATGACTCGCCAGTGTCGAAGCCTTCGACTTCGGTAACGAGCTTCCCGAATACGCCGCCCGTGTTGCTGAAGGAAAAGGAAGCCTTCACGGTTCCGGATAATAAGCCGCAGAAGGCGCTCATTGATGGCAAGACAGCTGACCGCGTCAACGTGGAGGAAGGCGCGCTGGTCACCCTTGAGAAGAAAACGCAGTTGCACGTGCTGCAGCTGAGCCAGTACGGCGCCACGGGAAACAAGTTCACGGTTTATGGCGTCGACATGGCCGACTTCGATCCGCAGGACCCGGAGGGCACCGAGCTGGCCGAAGGTAAGCTGAGCTCTTCCAAGCAGGACATCGAATTAGAGAAGGTCCAGGAGGGCTTCGACGGCGTGCTCATCATGTTTGACGGCAAGACGGCCGTCTCAGAGATGCAAGTCGTTGGATTGCCATAATTTTATTCATTTCTAAATAGCGCCATCATGCCTGCTTAGGCATGGTGGCTTTTGTCTTTAGAAATAGTAGTTTTACTTAAAGCGTTGACTATTTCAAGACGGCAACTAGAATCAATGTTGTTACATCAACAAAAGCGAAACTTTTTAGGAGAACACCATGTTCGCAGGCACTTACGCAATCGACCCAGCACACTCAACCATCGGCTTCGTAGCTCGCCACGCAATGGTCACCAAGACCCGCGGCAAGTTCGACGAGTTCGAGGGCACCATCACCGTCGCTGAGAACATCGCCGACTCCAAGGCGGAGGCCACCATCAAGGCCGCTTCCATCAACACCGGCAACGAGGACCGCGACGCACACGTTAAGGGTGATGACTTCTTTAGCGTCGAGCAGTACCCAGAGCTGACCTTTAGCGCTACCTCCTTTGACGTTGACGAAACTGGCAACGGCACCGTTACCGGTGACCTCACCATCAAGGGCACCACCAAGCCGGTCACCCTGAACGTCGAGGCAGAGGGCCTGGCAGAGGATCCATTCGGCAACACCCGCTTCGGTTTCGAGGCAACCACCAAGATTAACCGCACCGACTTCGGCATCGACTTCAACGCACCGCTAAAGACCGGCGGCGTGCTGGTCTCCGAGGAAATCAAGATCGAGCTCGAGATCTCCGCTATCAAGCAGTAAGAAATTTGCGGCCAGATTTGGCCCGGCTAGCAGCCATAAACCCCATCACCGATAACGCACCCAAAGTGCGGTCGATGTTGGGGTTTAGTCATGCGCCCACAATGCTCTCCCGCAAGGTTCTCCCACAAAGTTCTCCCACAAGGTCCTTGCACCCGCCAAGCCGAAACAATCAGACCAAGCAGATAAAAACGGCGTCGCGGGGCACAGCAATCCCTAAAATAAGCGACATGGCTAACACGACTTCCCGCAAAACCGCGAACCTCACACAGGCTGAAGCACAGGCCCGCAGTGCGGCGCTGCAGATTTCCGCTTATCACTTGCACCTTGATGTCAACAGCGCGCCTACCTCGGCGGAGACATTTGAGGTAACTTCCCGCATCACCTTTACTACTAACGCACCTGAGACCTTCGTGGACTACTTAGGCGAAAAGGTCCATTCCGTGCGGCTAAACGGCACGGAGGTGGAAAATACCTTTGATGGTGGGCGCATCTACCTGCGCGATCTTCCGGTAGGCGAGGAGATCAACGTGGAGATCGCGGGCTCCTCACGCTATTCGCGCACCGGACAGGGCCTGCACCGCATGCAGGATCAGGCCGATGGGAATACCTACCTTTACTCGCACCTTGAGCCTTCCGACGCCCGCCGCATCTTCCCATGCTTCGATCAGCCGGATCTCAAGGCGAATTTCACGGTAACGTTGAGCGGCCCAACAGGCTGGCAGCTGCTTTCGAACCAGCCGGAGGAAAACCGCAGCGAGTCCGGCGATTCCGTGAGCGTCACCTTCGCATCCACTCCGCTGCTTTCTACCTACCTGACCTCTTTTGCCGCTGGGCCCTACGTGTCCAAGCAGCGCACCTGGAACGCGCCGGATGGCACCCTAAGTGCGCAGCTGCGCGCCTTCGCACGTGCGTCGATGGAACAGTACCTCGACGATGAGATCCTAGAAATCACTGCGCAAGGCATGGATTTCTTCCACCAGGCGTACAAGTTCCCGTATCCGTGGGGCAAGTACGATTCCATCTTTGTGCCGGAGTACAACCTGGGTGCGATGGAGAACCCGGGCCTGGTGACCTTCACCGAGACCTACCTCTTCCGCTCCCAGGCCACCCGTGCCCAGCAAGCGGGTCGCACCAACACGATCCTGCACGAGATGTCGCACATGTGGTTCGGCGATCTCGTGACACCGAAGTGGTGGGATGATCTCTGGCTCAAAGAGTCATTCGCGGAATTCATGGGCGCGGATTCCTCCGTCGAGGCCACCGAGTACACCGAGGCGTGGGCGAACTTCGCAGGCCAGCGCAAGAACTGGGCTTACCTGCAGGATCAGCTGCCCACCACGCACCCCATCAAGGCCGATATCCCAGACGTGGATGCCGCGCGCCAGAACTTCGACGGCATCACCTATGCCAAGGGCGCTTCCGTACTCAAGCAATTGGTGCACTACGTCGGCCGTGAGAACTTCTATGCGGGCGCGCAGGACTACTTCCAGGCCCATGCTTTCGGCGCTGCGACCTTCGCTGATCTCCTGGATGCGCTGAAAAACCACACCGAGCGCGATCTCGACGCGTGGTCTGCAGCATGGCTCAAGACCTGGGGTCCAGATACCCTGACCCCGCAGCTGCACGTAGAAGGAGAAAAAATCACGGAGTTGGCCGTGCTCGCCGAGGCCGAGGATGAGACACGCCCGCACCGCCTCAACGCCGCGCTTTTCGACGCCGATCTCAACAAGTACGCGGTCCTCGACGTCGATGTCGCCGGCCCGCGCACCATTGTCGATGCCGCCTCTGGCCTGGCAGCACCCGCATTGCTGCTGCTTAACGATGGCGACCACACCTATGCCAAGGTGCGCTTCGACGAAACCTCGCTTGCCACCATCCAAGACAAGCTCTCTGCGATTGAGGATGAGCTTTCCCGCGCCGTCATCTGGACCTCCCTGTGGAACCTCACGCGCGATGGCGAATGGCCGGCTCAAAACTACGTCGATACCGTACTGCGGCACGCAGTAGGGGAGTCGCCGTCACTGCTGGCCACGGCCCTGAACAATGCGCAGTATGCCGTTAGCCATTATCTGCCGGAATCACCCGACTTTGCCAACCACATTTGGCAGCTGCTGCAGGACGCAGAGAAAGGTACCGATACCCACCTGCTGCTCACGCGCGCGGCCATCGCGGCGCTCGGTGACAGCCCGGAGGACACCAACGAGCGCCTACGTGCAGTGCTTGACGACGCCACGGATCCCGATATTCGCTGGGCCGCGCTGCGTGCACTCGCAGCCCGTGAGGCAGTGACGAAGGAGGAGCTGGAAGCAGAAAAGCAGCGCGATAATACGCTGACCGGTGCAGCGGCGTACCTCGGCGTATCCCGTTCCTTCCCAGGGCACAAGCGCGAGGTCTTTGATATGGTCCTGCAACCTGGCGCTTACTCGAATGCCGAGGTCGATTCCCTGCTGGCCGCTTTCAACGCGCCACGTTCGAAGCAGCTCACTGAGCCTTTCGCCGAAGAGTTCTTCACGGTCTTGGACAAGATCTGGCAGGAGCATCCGATCGAAATCGCCAACCGTCTCGTCCGTGGGCTCTACCCAGAGCTGCCTATGGCAGACGGCGCGACGGACGAGTTCCTGCGCATTGAGCGCCCACGTGCCCTGCGCCGCGTGCTACTCGAATGCCAGGATCACCTACGCCGCACGCTGCGGGTCAAAAGTGGTCAATAGGAAAGACACAGTTCGCTAGCGCGACTAGATTCCCCTCGGTTAAAACAGGTTCACATACTTGTTGATCCGGGGGGAATCTACATGTCTGAACGCAGTGATCATGAATTGGTTGAGGCTTTCATCGAGGGGGATAACAAAGCCTTTTCCGTCATAGTAGAAAGGCACCGCGCCCGCCTTACAACTGTGGCGCGCCGTTATACGCACAACGACACCGATGCGCAGGACGTCGTCCAGGAAGCCCTGCTTCGCGCCAGCTGCAATCTGCACAAGTACCGGCGCAAGTCAGCGCTTTCTACTTGGCTGCATCGGCTAGTCATGAATTGTGGTTATGACTACGTTAAGCATCGCTCCAACCAGCAAAATTCTTCTCTCGATGTGGACTTCATCGATGATGACCGCAACCACCTGCTTGCGCATAACCCGAACGAGTTCTTGGATGACAAACTGGCAGTCCGCGAAGCCCTAGAGCTGCTGCGCCAAGACCAACGCGACGCCCTGTATTGGACCGACATTGAAGGCTATGGCATCGCCGAAGTCGCCGCAGCACAGGGAGTAGCGCCAGGTACTATCAAATCCCGTAGAGCCCGCGCACGAAGCGTATTACGCAAGGCCATGGCCTAAATAAGGAAATAAGCTTGCGGTATTTAGCGTTGCAGGACAGGTCACGTTTAAGCATCAACCCCGTTTCTGATACCCGAATTTAACCATGGCACAGGTAGGATTTGTGGGGTTAATCCAGCAAAACATTGCAAGGGAGTTTTTAATGACCGTCCACGATGTCGCCATCGTAGGCTCCGGCCCTGCCGGTTACACCGCGGCGCTTTACGCCGCACGCGCTGAACTGAAGCCGATCGTCTTCGAGGGCTTCGAGTACGGCGGCGAACTCATGAACACCACCGAGGTGGAGAACTACCCAGGCTTCCAGAAGGGCATCATGGGCCCAGAGCTCATGGAAGAAATGCGTTCCCAGGCCATCCGCTTCGGCGCGGACCTGCGCATGGAAGTTGTTGACTCTGTCGAGCTGGCAGGGGATATCAAGAAGCTGCACGTTGGAGACGAGGTCTTCGAAGCTCGAACCGTCATTCTTGCCACCGGCGCAGCACCGCGTTACCTGGGCATCCCGGGTGAGGCCGAGCTGGCTGGCCGCGGCGTTTCTGCCTGCGCTACCTGTGACGGCTTCTTCTTCAAGGGCCACAACATCGCCGTCGTTGGCGGTGGTGACTCTGCAATGGAAGAGGCAACCTTCCTCACCAAGTTCGCAGAGACCGTAACCATCATTCACCGCTCCGAGAACTTCCGAGCTTCCAAGATCATGCTGGAGCGTGCAAAGGCCAATCCACAGATCAAGTGGGCTACCAACAAGACCGTAGAGCGCGTTCTCGAGGGTGAGGGCAAGGTTGCCGGCCTGGAGATCAAGGACGCCATCACCGGTGAGGTCTCCACACTGGACGTCACCGCGATGTTCGTTGCCATCGGCCACGATCCACGCTCCGCCTTCCTGGAAGGCCAGGTTGAGCTCAACGAGGGCGGCTACGTCGTCGTTGAGCAGCCTTCCACCAAGACCAACCTGCCGGGCGTCTTCGCCTGCGGCGACTTGGTTGATGACCATTACCAGCAGGCTATTACCGCGGCAGGCTCCGGCTGCCGCGCAGCAATCGATGCGGAACACTTCCTCGCAGAAAGCGTTTAATAATCATGAGCAACGTAAAAAGCGTAACCACGGATACCTTCCGTACTGACGTCGTTGAGGCTTCGGCATCCAAGCCTGTCGTCGTGGACTTCTGGGCTGAATGGTGTGGTCCATGCAAGAAGCTTTCCCCAATTTTGGATGAGGTCGCCAGCGAGTTGGGCGAGGATGTTTCCGTCGTAAAGGTTAATGTCGACGAGGAGCGCACTCTGGGCGGCATGTTCCAGATCATGTCGATTCCTTCTGTGCTGATTTTCCGCAACGGCGAGAAGGTCGACGAATTTGTCGGCCTGCGTTCCAAGCCGGACATCGTGGCACAAATTCAAAAGCAGCTCTAACTGGTAGCCTTATTCACATGCGTCACAGGGCGCACAGTTTTAACACGAGAAAAGGGGTAGGTGTGAATCGCGTTTTGCAGGTCGGTGACCAAAGTGTCCGCGTCGCCGAAGCACGTGCAACCCTCGCCCGTCTCGGCCTCATGAAGGATTACCGGGGCGCACTGTCCGATTGGAAGCAACAAAAGTATTCCGAGACGGAAAAAGTATTCGACGCCGAACTCTCTGAGGTCATCAAGGCCTTTCAGCAGTCCCGCGGCATTGTGCCCACCGGCGTAATCGATGACCTTACCCTTCGTGAGCTGCGCCAGGCTTCTTATAGCTTGGGCGCGCGCGTACTCACGTACGAGCCGGGCAACGTTTTAGTTGGCGACGATGTCGCACAACTTCAGCAGCAACTTCAAGAACTCGGTTTCTACCAGAACCGAGTGGATGGCCACTTCGGTCCCGATACTCACGCCGCACTCATGGAATACCAGCTCAACAGCGGTCTCCAGAAAGACGGTGTGTGTGGTCCGACCACGATCAACGCTCT
Source organism: Corynebacterium sp. HMSC076D02 (assembly GCF_001813815.1). Lineage (NCBI taxonomy): Bacteria > Bacillati > Actinomycetota > Actinomycetes > Mycobacteriales > Corynebacteriaceae > Corynebacterium > Corynebacterium sp. HMSC076D02. The sequence continues at coordinate 51,413 of NZ_KV814047.1, read as the reverse complement.
TAATCTGCTGGGCCGCCGCATCACCGGCGGTTCCGCACACAACATCCAAGAGCGCGAGCGTGTCCGCAACGCCGGCCCACAGCTTGCAGGCAAGCGCGTGGTCATCGACCCTGCCTTAGGCGGTGCCGAGAAGGGCATCAAGGTCAAGGGCCGCTTTGGTGACGTCACCGAAGAAGAGCTTCTGTGGGACTTGGCAGAGCGCGTGGCCGGACGCATGATTGCAGCGGGCATGGAAACCATCATCTCGCGTCCACGTACCGATAATCCTTCTGTCAAGGACCGTGCGGATCTGGCAAACGCCTTCGACGCCGATCTGGTTATCTCTTTGGCTTGTGACCGCTATCCAAACGAGAAGGCCAATGGCATTGCCACCTTCTACTTTGGTTCGGAGATCGGCAGCTCCTCGCTCATTGGTGAGACTCTTTCTGGTTTCATCCAGCGCGAGATCGTGGCTCGCACGCCACTGCAGAACTGCTGGAACCACGGCCGCACCTGGGATCTTTTGCGTCTGACGCAGATGCCAGTAGTCCAGGTTGTCTTGGGCTATCTCACCAACCCTGGTGACGTAGAAGTGCTTACTACGTCGGCCAAGCGCGATGATATTGCAGAAGCAATCGTGGTTTCTGTAAAGCGCCTCTACCTGCTCGATGATGACGATGCTGTCACCGGCACCTATAAGTTCTCGGAGCTGCTGCGCGCCGAGGAGGCTTAAGCCAAAGCTTTTGCTAGCAGATCTTCTACCGCAGCGGCCGAGAGTAGGTCGAAGGCTGGTGGGAGATCCAGGCGCAGCCGTGGAGTAACGGGGTGGTCTTGGACCACCATAAAACCCGCCGATTCTAAGGTTTCTACTGACAGAATCCCGATGAAGGCGGGTTTTTCGCGTAATAGAAACTCTGCCTCTTTTGCGTCGCGGTAGCCAAAGGCTTCTACCGCGCTGAACTCACGCGAGGAAAGGTTCATAATCGCGGCGTCGAGAAGCACCGCTTCCAAGCCACGTGCCGCGCGATGGGATTTCACAAACAATGAGGACAGCAAAGCTGCGTCCTGGCTCACGGGAGCGGTAGGCAGCTTGGACGCCCCAGGGGCATAATCAGCGGGGCAGAAGAAGACCGTAGCCTCGTTGCCCACCGTTAGGCCACAGTCGCCGGCGCTTAGGAGCACAGCGGAAATCCACGCCTCTTTCTCGAAGGCGGGATCAGTTACCTCAGTATCAAGCTCCCAAAAGATGGAACGAGCCGCCAAGGGGTTGATTTCTACCCCTTCCTTGACTGACTCGACGAGCATTACTTGCCCTCGATGAGACCAAGGATGCGCTCGAAATCTTCCTGATCGCCAAATTCGACGACCATCTTGCCCTTGCGCTTGCCCATGGTGACGGTGACCTTGGTGTCGAAGCGGTCAGACAGGCGCTCTGCGGAATCGGTGAAGTACTGTGGCTGCGGGGCAGCAGGCTTCTTCTCCTGTGGCTTATCGCCCCTCTTGTACAGCGTAACCGCTTCCTCGGTGGCACGGACGGACAGGCCTTCTGCGATGATGCGGTTGGCGATGAGCTCCATGGCCTCAGCATCGGGCAGGCCCAGCAGGGCACGCGCATGGCCGCCGGATAAGGTGCCAGCAGCGACGCGCTTTTGCACGTTCACCGGGAGCTTGAGTAGGCGAATCATGTTGGTCACCTGCGGGCGGGAACGGCCGAGGCGGTCAGCCAGCTCGTTCTGGGTGACGCCGAATTCCTCCAGCAACTGCTGGTAGGCGTGTGCCTCTTCCAATGGATTAAGCTGCACGCGGTGGATGTTCTCCAGCAAGGCATCGCGCAGGAGGTTGTCATCCTTGGTATCGCGGACGATGGCCGGAATGGTGGCAAGCCCCGCCTTGGAGGAAGCTCGCCAACGACGTTCACCCATGATGAGCTCAAAGCCGCCCTCATCTGCCGGGCGCACGACGACCGGCTGGAGCAGGCCGAACTCCTTGATGGAGTGAACGAGTTCTGCGAGGCCTTCTTCGTCGAAGACGGTACGCGGCTGCTTTGGGTTAGGGATGATGTCACCGACCGCGATCTCACGGTAGGTAGCGCCGATCACGGAAGGCTTTGCCTGACGCTTCTTATTAGCGCCCTGTGGAATGGTTGGCGCGCCCTTCACGCGGGGCTTATCACCAGTTGGACCGCCGGTAGCAGCGCCAAGGATGATATCTGCTGCATCGTTACCAAGGCGCGGCTTGCGGGATGGGGCATCGGGGCCAGAAGGGATAAGTGCTGCAAGACCCTTGCCGAGGCCACCTTGCTTTTGTTCCGTCATGCTAAAACTTATCCTTCCAATTCAGCGAAAATCTCTGGGCTAACGCCGATGGCGCCAGTGGTGGGGTGCGGGCGGTAGTCACCGCGCGAATCGAGCTCGCGGGCCGCCGCCGAATGAGCCCTAGCACCGGTGGAAGAAGGATCATAGGAGATAACAGTCTTGCCGTAACCCGGCGCCTCAGACACGCGCACCGAACGCGGAATTACATTACCAAGAACTACGGCGCCGAATTGTTCGCGCACTTCATGGGCAACTTGCTCTGCCAATTTGGTGCGGGCGTCATACATGGTGAGCAAAACGGCGGAAATATGTAGTTCCTCGTTGAGGTGCTCACGAATCATGGAGATGTTGCCAAGCAGCTGGCCCACGCCCTCCAGTGCGTAGTACTCGCACTGGATAGGAATGATGACCTCTTCGGCACAGGTCATGGCATTAATGGTCAAAAGGCCCAGCGAAGGCGGGCAATCAATGAAGACGTACTCGAAGCCGTGCTCTTCAAGGAAGCCGTTATGGAGTGCGTCATAAAGGCGAAACTCACGGCGTACCAGCGAGACCATTTCGATCTCCGCGCCAGCCAGATCAATGGTGGCGGGAATACAGAAGAGATTGGCGCTAGAAGGAGACGGCTGCATTGCTTGCTCCGCAGTGCGGTCTCCCAGCAAGACCTCGTAGCTCGAATCAGTGCCCGAGGTATGGGCAGCGCCCACCGCAGTTGAGGCATTGCCCTGCGGGTCCAGGTCGATCACCAACACTTTTTTGCCGGCCTCAGCGAGCGCCGCGGCTAGATTAACAGCCGACGTGGTCTTGCCGACGCCGCCTTTCTGGTTCGCGATGGTGATAAGACGTGGATTAGTCATGCCGTCTACTTTAGTTCACGCGGGGGACACGGATGATAGTCGTGCCCTTGATGGTGGTGACCTCGGCTTTACCTGCGCCAGCACGCTTTAGCTCAGCTGCGTCGCGCTCCAGCTCCTCATGCACGGACTCGCCCTTCAAAGCGATCATCTCGCCGCCGACCTTGACCAATGGCAGCGACCACTTGGCAAGCTTGCCCAAAGGCGCGACGGCGCGAGAGGTCACGATGTCTGCACCCTTCACGGCCTTTTTCACGGGGCCTTCTTCGGCGCGGCCGCGGATGACGGTGACGTTATCTAGGCCCAGCAGCTCCTTGACCTCAGACAGGTAATTAGAGCGCTTTAGGAGCGGCTCGATCAGGGTGATATCAAGATCTGGGCGCGCAATGGCCAGCGGGATGCCTGGGAGGCCTGCGCCACTGCCGACGTCGATTACACGGGCGCCTTCCGGCATGACATCGCCGATCACGGCACAGTTGAGAAGATGGCGCTCCCACAGGCGCGGGACTTCGCGCGGGCCTATAAAACCACGAATGGACCCGTCTGTAGCGAGCGAATCGTGGTAAGCCTGCGCGAGTGGCAGGCGGGAGCCAAATACTTCAGACGGGTCCAAATCGGACACTAGAAACTCCTGTTTTTATTTGTTGTTTTTGCGCTGTTTCTTGGTGCGGTTGTCCTTCTTGCGCACACCTGGTTTCGGTGCGGAAGTGCGCTTGAGTTCTGCCTTGGCGGCTGCCTCTCGCTCCTCTTCCTCGTCCATCTTCTTGTACACGATGCGAGTCTGGAAGAAGGTCCAGACGGTGTTGGCCAACATGTAGAACAGCAAGCCAATAGGCCAAATAGCACCGGAGAAGACCAGCATGCCTGGCATGACCCACAGCATCATCTTGTTCATGATTGCCATCTGCTGCTGCATCATCTCAGCGTTCTGGCCTTGCGGGGTCGGAGTCTTACCGGAAGCACGGCGTGCCTCCTGGCGGTTGAGCGACATACGGGCATTGAAGTGGGTCAAAACCGCAATGATGGCAATCAACGGAACGATGATGACCGCTGCCTGCGACGTCGTGATGCCCTGCTGATCCAGAATCGGCGAGTTCACGCGCAAGTTGGTAATCAGCGGAACGCCAAAGATCTTGGCGTCCAGGAACTGCTGCACCAATTCCGGCTTGAAGATGTAGTTCGCAGTGTTCGCGTTAGCCTCCACCGACATTGGCTCATCAGCTGGGTGACCGAAGCCACCCGCAGTGTGAATGGTGCGGTCGAAGGCGCGCAGAACATGGAACAGACCAATAAACATTGGAATCTGAGCGAAAATCGGCAGGCAGCCTGCCATCGGGCGAACGCCAGATTCCTTGTAGATGCGTTGCATCTCTTGCGCAGCCTTGGTTTGGTCATTCGCGTACTTGGTACGCAGCTCCTGGATTTGCGGCTGGATCTCCTGCATCTTGCGGGATGAGCGCAGCTGGGTGATGGTCGGCTTGACCATGATGGCCTTGAGCGTCCACGTCAGCAGGACAATCGAGAGAATCCACGTGATGCCCAAAGAAGGATCCATCACGAAGCTCAAAAGCCAGTGCCAGAACCACAAGACGGCCGAGATCGGCCAATAAATGATATTAAGCAAGGATAGTCCTCAGTTGTTGTTCGTGCCGGGTACGGGATCAAACCCGCCCGGATGCCAAGGGCCGCATTTGCAAACCCTAGCGATGGCCATGCCGGCGCCTTTGAAAGCTCCATGAACGGAGAGTGCTTCGAGGGCGTAGGCACTGCAAGTCGGTTCAAAACGACAGGTAGAAACCATCTTAAGGGGTGAGAAATACTTTTGGTAGAAGCGCACCGCTTTTACCATCGGTTTTGCCACACCCTTAGCTTCCGGGATTTCGGCACCGGAAGAATTTACATACCGCATTTACGCAGAGCCTTGCGGATGTCTTTTTCTAATTGCTCACTGCTCGCTGTGGCGCTCGCGGGAAGCGCGCGTATAACCAGATCTGCGGTCGGTGGAAGATCCGGAAAGAGGGACCTGCACACATGCCGAAGCCGCCGGGAGGTGCGGTGGCGAACCACTGCATTCCCGACGGCTTTTGAAACAACCAATCCGAACCTTGGGCCGGCGGCCGCAATATCGAATTTGGTGTCTTGGCTGGTGTTGTTACGAAAGTGCACAACAACCGTACGTGTACCGGCCCGCTTGCCACCCTTGATCGTCCTGCGGAATTCCGCTGGCGAGGTGAGCTTATGCTGGGCTGGAAGCACGATTATGCCGACAGCTTTGCGCGGCCCTTCTTACGACGAGCTGCGACGATAGCGCGACCTGCACGGGTGCTCATGCGGGTGCGGAAGCCGTGCTTACGAGCGCGACGACGGTTGTTGGGCTGGAAGGTACGCTTACCCTTTGCCACGATTATCTCCTTGAAGTTGTGCGCGGAGCCCAGGGAAAGTCATTCCCCCCAGCTCCACTGATGAATGGATATGTGAGTAGTTAGCAACCCTTGGGAGTGGGTTCGCACTCACGCGCAACGTCTTCTGTTGCGATAGACCATGACAGATTACGTGACGAATGCAGCCTTGAACAAATCGACACCCGGGTGTACCCAAAATTACAAAGATGTTTTTATCTGCAGCTAAAAGGCTACTTTGCGGGGTCAGAGCACATGTGGCGGCTTGCATTTTAAGTTCACGCCATGCATGTGCCGAAAAGCGTTAGACAGCCCCGCTAACTCGACGGTAAAACTAAAGAATCGAATTCCACAGCCGTCCACAAGGTGTGAATAACTCTAAATCTCAGCTTTAGACTTTTTGTATTCCAGCAGGTAAATGGCCTAAAGTACCCGATTGATAGTTATCCACAGCCATCGACTAGGCTGTGGATAAACATTTGTTCCACATCTGTGGATAACTCTGTGGAGATCAAGGTCGTGCCGCAATTTTCGATGTGGATACGTCCGTGAAATTCACTGTAAATTTTTCTCCGTCCGAACTATGGCCTTCTTCTGGGAAGGCCGCACAAGGTAGGCGCGTTGACTGATCAACAAGCGGTACTTAACGCCAACTGGCGAGCAGTAGTAGAAGATCTGCTCGCCCAATCTGAGAAACCCAACTCAGAGGTACCCAACTTCAACCACACGCAGCGACTGTATCTGCAGCTCGCGCGACCCATCATGATGATGGATGGCTACGCACTGCTGGCAGCACACAATGAAAAGGCCAAGGCAGTCATCGAAACCGATCTCGGCCCACACATCTCGCGTGCCCTTACCCGGCACCTGGGCAGGCCGTGCACGCTTGCTGTAACTCTGGCCAATCCGGTGGAGGAAGAAGCGCCGCTTAACGACGCCCCGGCTCAAGCACCGCAGGCGCCTTCACCGCAGCAGTACCAGCCGCCACAGCAGGCTTGGCAGACCAGCCATGCCCCGGCGAGCTTGGATGAACTGGCCGATCACTACAACCAGCAACAGCAGCAGTACCAGCCGCAGCACAATGCAGATGCCCGCATTCCGCGTGAGCAGCCGGCGCACGATCCCAATAGGGAAGAGTCGCTGAACCCAAAGCACACGTTTGAAAACTTCGTTATCGGTTCCTCCAACCGCTTTGCCAACGGCGCGGCGGTGGCCGTAGCGGAAAATCCAGCGCGTGCTTATAACCCACTGTTTATTTGGGGCGGCTCCGGTCTGGGCAAAACCCACCTGTTGCACGCCGCAGGCAATTACGCGCAGGTTCTGCATCCGGGGCTGCGCGTGAAGTACGTTTCATCCGAGGAATTTACTAACGACTACATCAATTCTTTGCGCGATGACCGGCAGGAGTCCTTCAAGCGGCGTTATCGCAATCTGGACATCTTGATGGTTGATGACATTCAGTTCTTGGAGGGTAAGGAATCGACTCAGGAGGAGTTCTTCCATACCTTTAATGCGCTGCATCAAGCCAATAAGCAGATCATCTTATCTTCTGACCGTCCGCCGAAGCAGCTGACCACCCTGGAGGATCGCCTGCGCACTCGCTTCGAAGGTGGTTTGATCACGGATATTCAGCCGCCAGACCTTGAGACCCGCATAGCCATCTTGATGAAGAAGGCAGCTGCGGACGGCACCGAAGTAGATCGATCTGTTCTCGAGCTCATCGCTTCGCGCTTCGAGTCTTCTATTCGCGAGCTTGAAGGCGCGCTGATTCGCGTTTCCGCTTATTCCTCTTTGGTTAACGAGCCGATCAGCTTGGAGATGGCGGAGATCGCATTGCACGATCTCGCGCCCGATGCAGCGGGACGTGAAATTACGGCAACCGCGATCATAGAAGTAACAGCAGAGTTCTTCGACATCGACGTTGAGACCCTGCGCGGTGCGGGCAAGAAGCGCGCCGTCGCTCATGCCCGCCAGTTGGCTATGTATCTCTGCCGCGAGCTGACTGAGCTTTCTTTGCCGAAGATTGGTGATCAGTTCGGAGGCAAGGATCATACGACTGTCATTTATGCCGACCGCAAGATCCGTAAGGAAATGACAGAAAACCGCAATACCTACGATGAGATCCAGGCGCTGACCCAAAGGATCAAAAACCACAGCCGTTCTTAAAACGCTTTCTGCAGCTAGAAATGTAACCCGCCACCTGCACTTAGGTGGCGGGTTATATTTATCCACAGCGTTATTCACATCTGTGTAATTTCATTGTTGTAATTCATAGATCTTCGACACATTTTTGTTTTCCACAAAGCATTCGCCCTGATCAGGAGCTTGTGATCAACGCTGTGATCAAATTCCACAATCCTGGGGATAGATTGTGGATAAAACCGGCACCCCTCTAGTTACTCACAATTTATGTAATTTGATCACACTGATCCCACAGCCACGATCACAGCGCGGATCGGGCCCACCACCTTGTCGTTTAGGACGTTATCCACAGATCCCACAACGGTTATTACTACTACTAACTAATTTTCCTGATCCCTTAAGTAAAAAGGGGATGTGTGTAATTCTCGCCCTCGCCTCGGCCCGAGGCGCCAGGCCGCGAGTGAATTACAAAAGTCTGTCGCACGGCGCCTATGCGGTAAGTTGGAAACAGCTTTTGTTACTTACAAAAATCAACCCAGCTAGAACCCAGCAAGGAGCTCATCGAGACCATGGACCAATCTGTGTCATTTCGTGTTGCCAAAGATGATCTGGCCAACGCAGTTGCTTGGGTAGCCCGTAGTTTGCCTTCCAAGGTGACGCAGCCTGTTCTTCGCGCGATGCTTATCACCGCCGATGACAATGGTTTGGAATTCACCGGCTTCGACTACGAAGTTTCTACTCGCGTACGCATCGCGGCAATGATCGACGAACCAGGCCGCATCGCCGTCGCCGGTAAGCTGCTCGCAGACATCGTTGCTACCCTTCCGAACAAGGAAGTTGAGATGACCCAGCAGGATTCCAAGGTCCTGCTCACCTGCGGTTCCTCCCGCTTCGAGCTGCCCATCATTCCACTCGATGATTACCCGCAGCTGCCGGTTCTGCCGGAGGTCACCGGCACCATCAACCCACAGCTTTTCGTTGAGGCCATCAGCCAGGTCGCATCCGCTGCCGGCAAGGATGACACTCTGCCGATGCTGACCGGCGTGCATATGGAAATCAACGGTTCCCACGTTGAAATGACTGCTACCGACCGTTTCCGCTTGGCTATGCGCACCTTCGAGTGGGATCCGGTATCCCCTGACGTAAAGGCAAAGCTGCTAGTTCCTGCGAAGACCTTGCAAGACACCGGCCGCTCCCTTGATACTCACCTCAACATCCCAGTGGAGATCGCGGTAGGCACCGGCGAAAACATTGGCGCAGAGGGCCTGTTTGGTCTGCACGCGGATAACCGTGAGACCACCACCCGCATGCTGGATGCAGACTTCCCAAACGTCTCTCCGCTGCTGCCTAAGACGCATACCGCGATGGCCAGCATCGAAGTTGCTCCGCTGCAGGAAGCCATCCGCCGCGTTTCCCTGCTGACTGATCGCAACGCCCAGATCCGCATGGACTTTTCTGAAGGTCAGGTCACCCTGGCCGCTGGCGCGGATTCCGGTAAGGCAGACGAGACTTTGCCTTGTGCATTTACCGGCCGCGATGAATTCACCATCGCCTTTAACCCGGGCTACCTCAAGGATGGCCTGGCAGTGGTCCACACTGACCGCGTGGTCTTCGGATTCACTGAGCCTTCCCGCCCAGCAATTATGATTCCGGAGCCAGAGGAGATGCCGATGGCAGATGAGGATGGAGTCTTCCCAACCCCCGAGACCAATTTCACCTACCTTCTGATGCCGGTCCGTCTGCCAGGTTAATGTTCATTCGCGAACTCGACGTCCGGGATTTTCGCTCGTGGCCTGAGCTGCATATTGAGCTCGGCCCGGGGATCACTTTGTTCGTCGGACGCAACGGTTTTGGCAAGACCAACATCGTCGAGGCGATCGGGTACGTAGCCCACCTGTCCTCGCACCGTGTTAGCCACGACGCCCCTTTGGTACGTCAAAGCGCCGCTAATGCCAGAATCTCCACCACTGCCGTCAACCAGGGCCGCGAGCTTACCGCGCATCTGCTCATCAAACCGCACGCGGCTAACCAGGCCCAGATAAATCGCACGCGGCTGAAAAGCCCGCGTGAGTTATTGGGCGTGGTCAAAAGCGTGTTGTTCTCGCCTGAGGATCTCGCGCTCGTGCGTGGTGAGCCGGCTGAGCGGCGCACCTACATGGATGCCATCATCGCCTCACGTACCCCGCGCTTAGCTGGGGTAAAGGCGGATTATGACAAGGTCTTAAAGCAACGCAATGCGCTTTTAAAGTCGGCGTCGTCAAGCCTGCGCCGCGGCTACGATGACGCCGATGGTGCCTCGGCTTTGGCCACGTTGGATGTATGGGACGCTCAGCTGGCACATCTAGGCGCGCAGGTGATTCAGGCACGCCTCGCGCTTGTCGACGCCTTAAGCGAGTTGATCCCATCCGCCTATTCAGGCCTGGCCCCGGAATCGCGGCCAGCCCACATCGAGTACAAATCTACGATCGACGTCTCTGACCGCGACGTACTGGAAGCCGTGATGCTCACCGAGCTTGCCGCTAAGCGGCAGCGCGAGATCGAGCGCGGCATCTCCCTGGTGGGCCCGCACCGCGATGATCTCGTGCTCAACCTCGGAACGCAGCCGGCAAAAGGCTTTGCTAGTCACGGTGAGACCTGGTCATATGCCATTTCTTTGCGCCTTGCCGAGTTCAACCTCTTGCGCGAGGAAGGCACTGATCCGATTTTGATTCTCGACGATGTTTTCGCCGAACTCGACGCCAAGCGCCGGGAGAAGCTCGTGCACCTGGCTACCGAAGCCGAGCAAGTGCTGATCACCGCCGCCGTGGACAAGGACCTGCCCGGCAACTTAGAGCCCATCGTTCGCTATGAAGTCTCCGTCCGGGATACTCAACAGGGGCGAATTTCTGAAATTGCAAAGGTGAGCGACGATGACTGATCCTATTCAGGATTTCTTTGATCGTGTGCGTTCAAATTCCAAGAACGCTCCCAAACTGGATAAGCCAGCGCCGAAGATGAAAATTAGTCACGATGCACCGGCGAAGAAATACCGCGTAGGCAGACCCACCGGCCCCGATGGCAGGAGGCAGCGTCGCAGCCTGGATATCCCCAGTCTCGGTGCCACGCTGAACAAGGAGATTGTCCGCCGCGGTTGGGAAAACGAGCTTGCTGATGGTTGGGTCATGGGCAATTGGACCAACCTGGTGGGCGAGCGCATCGCCGCGCACACGAAGCCCGAGCGAATTAAGGACAAGGTCGTCTATATTTCTTGCGACGCCTCCGTGTGGGCCACCGAGCTGCGTTATCTGCAACGCCAGATCTTGCGCAAGATCGCGGACCGCCTCGGGCCCGACGTCATCGTTGAACTGCGTATTCAAGGCCCCAAGCAACATCGCAATTATCAGGGCCGGCAGTGGGTGAAGCCGCAAGGCTCGCAAGATACCTACGGATAGCCGCTTCGGGACAAAAATCTGGATCGAAAAATCGGGCTAAATTCCGCCCTCTCACTGGTGTGGAGTGCTCTCTAGTAGGGGGACACCGTGTAGAATAGCTAAAGTCTTAGATTTTGCTATAGCCAAAAGGAGTACACGTTTCCGTGGCTGAAGAACACGCATATGGTGCTAGTTCCATTACCATCCTGGAGGGCCTTGAGGCCGTCCGCAAGCGTCCGGGTATGTACATCGGTTCCACCGGCGTACGCGGTCTCCACCACCTGATTTGGGAGGTCGTGGATAACTCGGTCGATGAGGCCATGGCTGGTTATGCCTCCAAGGTCGTCGTCAAGCTACTCGCCGACGGCGGCGTTGAGGTCATCGATGATGGCCGCGGCATCCCTGTGGAGATGCACGCCTCCGGTGCGCCGACCGTCCAAGTCGTCATGACCCAGCTGCACGCCGGTGGTAAGTTCGATTCCGATTCCTACGCAGTCTCCGGTGGTCTGCACGGCGTCGGCATCTCCGTTGTGAATGCTTTGTCTACTCGCGTTGAGGCAGAGATCAAGCGCAACGGCAAGCACTGGTATCAGAACTTCTCTAACGCCATCCCAGATGAGTTGGTGGAAGGCGGCAATGCGCGCGGTACCGGTACTACGATCCGTTTCTGGGCCGATCCAGAGATCTTCGAGACCACGGATTATGACTACCAGACCATCGCACGCCGCTTGCAGGAGATGGCCTTCCTGAACAAGGGCCTGACCATCGAGCTTATCGACGAGCGCGTTACCGAGGAGCAGCTCGAGCTCGAGGCAATTGCCGACGCCGAATCCGGCGAGACCGCCCTGGACGCTGAGTCCTTTGACGACGTCGACGTCGATTCCGAAGCAGACGGTCCGAGTGAGGATAAGCCGGCAAAGAAACTGCAGAAGAAGGTTGTCTACCACTACCCAGACGGCCTGATTGACTACGTCAAGCACCTCAACAAGACCAAGACCGCCATCCACCCCACCATCGTTGCTTTCGACGTCAAGGGCGAGGATCACGAGGTCGAGGTCGCTCTGCAGTGGAACCAGGGCTATAAGGAGTCCGTCCACACCTTCGCCAACACCATCAACACCCATGAGGGTGGTACCCACGAAGAGGGCTTCCGTGCAGCGCTGACCTCCTTGATGAACCGCTACGCCAAGGAGCACAAGCTGGTCAAGGAGAAGGACGGCAACCTCTCCGGCGATGACTGCCGTGAGGGTCTTTCTGCCGTCATTTCCGTCAAGGTCAGTGACCCACAGTTCGAGGGCCAGACCAAGACCAAGCTCGGCAACTCTGAGATTAAGGGCTTCGTCCAGCGCGCCGTCAACGAGCACGTCAACGACTGGTTCGATGCCAACCCGGCAGAGGCAAAAGCGATTATCAACAAGGCCGTTTCCTCCGCGCACGCACGCGTCGCAGCGCGTAAGGCCCGCGAGATGGTGCGCCGTAAGTCCGCCACCGACTTGGGCGGCCTGCCCGGCAAGCTTGCCGATTGCCGTTCTAAGGATCCGAAGATCTCCGAGCTTTACATCGTGGAGGGTGACTCCGCAGGCGGCTCCGCAAAGGCCGGCCGTGACTCCATGTTCCAGGCAATCCTGCCGCTGCGCGGCAAGATCCTGAACGTGGAGAAGGCACGCATGGATAAGGTTCTAAAAAACGCCGAGGTCCAGGCGATCATCACCGCTTTGGGCACCGGTATCCACGAAGAATTCGACATCTCCAAGCTGCGCTACAACAAGATCGTGCTGATGGCCGACGCTGACGTTGACGGCCAGCACATCGCGACCTTGCTGTTGACCCTGCTCTTCCGCTTCATGCCGCAGCTGGTTGAGGATGGTCACGTCTACCTGGCTAATCCGCCGCTGTACAAGCTCAAGTGGGCAAAGGGCCAGCCGGGCTATGCCTTCTCCGATGCTGAGCGTGACAAGCTGCTGGCAGAAGGCCTCGAAGCTAATCGCAAGATCAACAAGGACGACGGCATCCAGCGCTACAAGGGCCTGGGCGAGATGAACGCATCCGAGCTGTGGGAGACCACACTCGACCCAACCACCCGTATCTTGCGCCGCGTAGATCTGGAAGACGCACAGCGCGCCGACGAGCTCTTCTCCATCCTGATGGGTGACGATGTCTCGGCTCGCCGCTCCTTCATTACCCGCCGCGCGAAGGACGTTCGCTTCCTGGACGTGTAAAGCCAAAGGCTTTACACGAGCCAGAAAAAACTTGCGCCCTGCACTTCCTCGAATGGGAGAGCAGGGCGCTTTCTGTAATTTGGCCTTAGATGTCCAAATCGATGCCGTGCAGGGTGACCGTCTCAGAAACATCGGCGCGGCCCGGCTCTACGTTGAACACGGGGCTGTCTTCGTCCGCCTTACCGAAGGCGATGGCGACGACCATCTTCTGCTCCTCATCAATGCCGAGGAACTCGCGGGTGGTCGGTGCCATGAGCGAAATCATGCCCAAAGGGGTTCCGTAATAACCGTGGGCACGCAGGGAAAGCAAGAAGTTTTCTGCATAAGTGCCCTGATCGAAGGCAGCACGAATGCGATCGCCCATTGGTGGGATATAAAGAAGTGCTGCGTGCGGGGCGCCAAAGAAGCGGAGGTTTTCGCGCACGAACTCGGTGCGGCCCTCCTTATCCTCACGGGCGATTCCTAGGATGCCGTACATTTTCTTTGCCAGCTCAATGGAACGGGAAGGGTGCACGCCCTCGCCGTAGTCCAAGGTGAAATCCGGGTTGATGCCGTTTTCATTGAACTCGGAGATGAGCGCATCAGAAAGCTCGCGGAGCTTCTCACCGCTAACCACGTGCACGTCCCATGGCTGCGTATTGGAATTAGACGGTGCAGACTGGGCGTCGATAAGCACCTGCTTAATAACCTCTGCCGGAACTGGTTCTGGTAGGTAGGCGCGGGCGGAGTGGCGGCTGCGGATGAATTCAGAATAGTTATTGCTTGAAGTCATGCGCGCCAGACTACACCTTCTTACATATGGGGTTACATATGCTTTTGCAAAATGCGCGCGAGCTCCGGAATCTGGGGCTCAATAATTTTAGCGATCTTGCTGCGTAGGGAGTTATAGGTCTTTACCAGCGCCGGATTATTTACCTGGTCTGCATTACGATCAGCCACACCCAAGATGGAATCTGCCACCTCTTTGTCGTTTCCGGCCAGGTAGGTGCCGAAATTCTCCTGCGGGGAGGTCTCGAACTCCTGCCAGTAGGATTCCATCTCGCCGAGGAGATCCGGCAGGGCGCGGTTGATACCTTTTGAGACGATGTCGGCGTCGACCTTCTTCGCCGCGGCCACCGCGCCCTTGATGGCCATGCCGGTGATGCCGGATTGTTCGGAGACAGTGTTATCGACCAAGGAAACAAGCGCGGTGACAACGCTGGTGCGGGTTGGCTCTTCCAGGAGCTGGGAAAGATTAGACATGGCAGTAATCTTACTGAAACCCGAATGCGGCAATTAGCCCTTCAGAGCAGCAATCTGATCTGCAAGTTGGGTTAAGCCATTGTCGCGAGCAAGACGCTCGAGGTCGAGGTTCGGGACGCCCTGGGTGAGAAGTGCCGGAGCGAAATCGGTCACCAGCTTGAAAATAAGCGCGGCGCCAGCGACGGAACCGCCGATGATGATGCCCAAATCGAGTGGGGAAGAGCCGGTGAGAGAGGAAGTTTCCTCGCCTTGCTTGAAATTAGGATTGACCTGGTTTTCCCAGGTGTTGGTGGTCTCAGGGGTGCTGGAGGCGGCGGTTGCGGCTGGGGTGACAGCGG